>JBARQL010000085.1:0-2502 GCA_049643685.1 Methylotenera sp. | reverse complement strand
CTGAAACGACGACTACGATTTGATGCCCCATCGCTTTATAGCGTGCCACACGGCGAGCTAGATTGCGAATGCGTTCTGGATTAGCGACTGAAGTGCCGCCGTATTTTTGTACTATAAGAGCCATAATGGTTTTGTAATCTAAGTTTAATAATTCTTAAGTTAATTAAGTTTTTGTGTTACCCAATCGTTTACACTTGCTAATGCTTTAGGCAGGTTTGCTGCATCTGTGCCGCCAGCCATCGCCATATCTGGCTTGCCACCTCCCTTGCCCCCGACTTGGCTCGCCACGTGATTGACTAGCTCACCCGCTTTTAGTTTCGCAATTAAATCACTCGTCACGCCTGCGGCGAGGCTTACTTTGCCATCATTGACACTTGCCAATACGATAGCAGCAGATTTTAATTTATCTTTAAGTTTATCCATGGTTTCACGTAATGTATTAGCATCTGCGCCATCAAGTGTGACGGCAAGGACCTTTACGTTTAAAATATCGATAGCTTGGGTAGCTAAATCATCCCCTTGAGAAGAAGCAAGTTTAGATTTTAAGCGTGCTAATTCTTTTTCTAACGATTTAGCGTGGTCACTTAATTGTGCAACCTTGTTGGCAAGTTCGCCGGTAGGAGTTTTCAGTTCCGTTGATAATTGTGCAATCAAAGCTTGTTGCGCGTTAATGAGGTTTAACGCGCCGTTACCCGTAGTCGCTTCTAAGCGACGCACGCCAGCAGCTACTCCACTCTCTGCGATGATTTTGAATAGACCAATATCACCAGTTCTGCTTACGTGAGTGCCACCGCAAAGTTCACGTGAAGTGCCAATATCCAGCACACGCACTTCATCGCCATATTTTTCACCAAACAGCATCATCGCGCCTGTTTTTTGGGCAGATTCAATATCCATCACGCGCGCTTGGCAGGCGGCATTAGCTAGAATTTCAGCGTTTACAATCGCTTCCACTTTTGCAATTTCGGCATCGGTCATCGGCGCGTTATGCACAAAGTCAAAACGGGTTTTATCACTATCAACTAAGGAGCCTTTTTGTTGCACGTGCTCGCCCAAAGTTTCACGAAGTGCCTTATGCATTAAGTGGGTTGCAGAGTGGTTGCGCATAATATTTGCGCGTGCTACCAAGTCAACATTCGCTTTCAGGCTTTCACCCACATTGACTTTGCCGGTCTTTAAAATACCATGATGACCAAAAACAGCGGCTTGGATTTTTTGCGTATCTTCCACAGCAAAAATACCATTTTCGGCTTTAAGCACACCGTTATCGCCTACTTGGCCACCAGACTCCGCGTAGAACGGCGTGTTATCTAATACAACAACGCCTTGCTCGCCTTCTGAAAGTTGCGTCACCGATGAGCCATCTTTATATAAGGCTAAAATCTTACCGCTAGCTTCTAGCGTTTCGTACCCTTTAAAGTCGGTGTTTGCACCAGAGTATTCAAGATTGGTCGCCATTTTGAATTTACCCGTTGCGCGTGCTTGTTCTTTTTGGTGTGTCATGGCGGCATCAAAGGCTGCACTATCTACGTTTACATCACGCTCGCGGCAGATGTCGGCCGTTAAATCTAGCGGGAAGCCGAAAGTGTCATGTAGTTTGAAAGCAAGGTCACCGTTGAACATGGTCTTGCCAGCTTTAGACATGGTTGCCAGTTCAGCTTCCAAAATCTCCATACCATTTTCAATGGTTTCAAAGAAGCGGTCTTCTTCCAGCTTCAACATATCCATGATGCGTGATTGATTCGCAACAAGTTCAGGATACGCTTCGCCCATTTGCTTGACTAACTCTGGTACAAGTTTATAGAAGAATGCAGCGCGTGCGCCTAATTTATAACCGTGACGAATCGCGCGGCGGATAATGCGGCGCAGCACGTAGCCACGGCCTTCATTGCCTGGAATCACGCCATCGGCGATTAAGAATGAGCAAGCGCGAATATGGTCAGCTAATACTTTTAAACTTGGGCTTGTTAAATCTGTAGTATGAGTTTCACGCGCGGCCGCGGAGATTAAGCCTTGGAAAATGTCAATTTCATAGTTGGCGTGTACGTGTTGCAATACCGCAGATATACGCTCTAAGCCCATGCCCGTATCAACGCTAGGCTTAGGTAATGGGTGCATTACGCCCGCTTCATCGCGGTTGAATTGCATGAAAACGTTATTCCAAATTTCGATGAAGCGGTCGCCATCTTCATCTGGGCTGCCTGGCGGGCCGCCAAAATGGTGCTCGCCGTGGTCGTAGAAAATTTCCGTGCATGGGCCACAAGGGCCTGTATCACCCATCATCCAGAAGTTATCTGAGGCGTAACGCGCGCCTTTGTTGTCGCCAATGCGAATAATACGCTCGGCAGGGACGCCGATTTGCTTATGCCAAATGCCGTACGCTTCGTCATCATCGGCATACACCGTGACGGTGAGTTTGTCTTTTGGTAATTTAAATACGTCGGTAAGTAGCTCCCAGGCATATTTAATGGCATCTTCTTTGAAATAATCGCCAAAGCTGAA
>JBARQL010000084.1:0-11808 GCA_049643685.1 Methylotenera sp. | reverse complement strand
GATAAAAAAGCAAAAGATGAGCTTAAAAAACTACAACAAGAAATTAATACGGATGGCGAGCAACAGGCGCTATCGGCAAAAGCCTCTGCTAACGCAGGTGTAATAGATGAATACAAAAGAAAAATTCAAGATAAAATTAAAGGAAACGTAAATAACGAGTTATGTGGTGACGCCAAACCAGTGTTGAAATTTAAAATTGATTTGTTACCGACGGGGGAGCTTAGTGGAAACCCTAAACTCACCAAGTCTAGCGCAATTGAGGCGTGCGATGAGGCGGTAGAGCGCGCCATCATTGCCTCGCAGCCACTACCTTTACCTGAAGATGCTACACTCAAATCTCAATTCAGGAACTTAAATTTAACATTTACACCTAATAACTAATCAAATTTCAGTCATTCTGCTCAGGGAATTTTTGTAACAAAGTGTAAATCGTGTGGCATCAAAACGCTTTTGCAGTTAAATTTACCAAAATAAATATCAGGGGCTCAATTAAGTAATCGAGACGATCAAACATAACACTATGAAAATACTTAGATTTTTAGCTTTTATTACCGCAATTTTCACCTCATCTCTCATCATTTCACCCATCGCGAACGCTGCTTTAGAAATTGAAATCAGCGGCGGCAGTGCGCAACAAGTGCCGATTGCAATCGTGCCGTTTGCGCAAGATAGCAATATAGGCAACATTATTGCTGCAGATTTAAAACGCAGCGGCCTGTTTCGTGTGCTGGAGACGGGCGGCGTTGTCAGTCGCCCCAGCGATATTTCACAAATTAAATATGCTGAGTGGGCGGCTTTGCAAGCGCAAGCCATGGCAGTAGGCACGGTTGAGCCGCAAGCGGGTGGCCGCCTGAAAGTGACTTTTCAGTTGGCAGATGTGCTGAAACAAACGCAACTGACCAGTGGCCAATATAATATTGCCCCTAACCAGTTAAGAATTACCGCCCATAAAATTGCCGATGCCATTTATCAAAAGTTAACCGGTGAATCTGGCATATTTGCAAGCCGTATCGCCTACATTAATAAATCAAAAGGGCGTTATACTTTGCAAGTGGCAGATGCTGATGGTGAGAATCCGCGTACCATGGTCTCATCTAAAGAACCTATTATTTCGCCTGCTTGGGCGCCTGATGGTAACAGGTTGGCTTATGTGTCTTTTGAAAAGAAAAAGCCGATTGTGTATGTGCAATCGCTTAGCGGTCAGCGCACGATAGTGGCCAATTTCAAGGGTAATAACAGCGCACCAGCCTGGTCGCCAGATGGCAATAAGCTAGCCATCGTACTTACATACGGTGCTAACTCGCAGGTGTATACAATTAACACCGATGGTTCTGGCTTAAAGCAAATCACTAAAAGCACCGCCATTGATACCGAGCCAACTTGGTCAAATGATGGGAATTGGATTTACTTTACGTCAGATCGTGGTGGTCGGCCGCAAATTTATAAAGTGTCGTCAGACGGCGGCGATTCAAAGCGCGTGAGTTTTGAAGGGGCTTATAATGTGAGTCCGCGTTTTTCACCTGATGGTAAATCTTTGGCGATGATACGCAACGATGGTGGGAAATTCCGTGTCGCTTTACAAGACTTAGCCAGTGGCCAAGTGCAGTTGTTAAGCGAAGGCTCACAAGATGAATCACCAAGTTTTGCGCCTAATGGGCGTGTGATTTTATATGCAACACGTGCAGGCGGTCGCGGTGCGCTCGCAGCAGTGTCAGCCGATGGGCGCGTGAAGCAGCGCTTGAATGAGTCTGGTGGTGATATTCGCGAGCCAGCTTGGGGCCCACTCATTAAGTAGCCCTTAACAGCAGTCATTTTTAATGAATCATTATGTAAAGCAATATTTTTTTAGTACTAACTTTATGGAGAGCAAGATGAATAAACCAACATTGAACAAAAAACTACTGAGTACGCTAGCGTTGGCTCTAGTGTTAACTGCTTGTAAAAGCACTCCGATGACCAAGCCTGCCATTGAAGATAAAAGCGTAGGTCAAAACACGACTAAACCGGCAGATACAACGGCTAAAGATGATGGCTCTGCAGTAAAAGAAGTGTCACTTGATGACGGCGCTAATGCAAGTGATGCGGGCAATCCGTTAAAAGACCCAAGCAATATTTTATCAAAACGTAATGTCTACTTTGATTTTGATAGTGATGCGGTTAAAGCAGAATATCGTCCTTTGGTCGAGGCGCATGCAAAATATCTGCTAACGAATAAGAGCGCAAAAGTGATTGTACAAGGCAATACCGATGAGCGTGGCACACGTGAATATAACTTGGCACTTGGTCAACGTCGTTCAGTGGCAGTTAAAAAAGTACTGAATACATTGGGCGTGCAAGACACTCAAATTGAAACGGTGAGCTATGGTGAAGAAAAAGGTGAAGGTTGCGCTGATGAGGCTTGCTATAGTAAAAATCGCCGTGCCGATATTGTGTACGAAAACGAGTAATTGATTTAAGAAATAGATATAAGCAAAGGCAGTATTGATGGCGAGTTTAAATCGATGCTGCCTTTAGCTTTTGCTTGAAAATTCTTTAATTTTTAAAGATATAAATGAATATGATTAAAAAACTAAATCTGGCTAGCTTTTTTTTACTGTTGCAACTATTCGCGATGCATGGTCACGCGGCTTTATTTGATGATAAGGAAGCGCGCAAAAAGATTCTTGAACTTGAAACGACCATGAATGCGCATCATCAAACGACGCAAAGCGAGTTAGCAAGTTTGAAAAAAAATCAACAGGCGCTTGAACAGCGTGTTGTTGCGATTGAGGCGATTACCAAGGGTCAGGTGTTGGGTGATATGCAGAGTCAAATCGAAACCTTGAACCAAGAAGTGGCTAGGCTAAAAGGTGAGCTTGAAGTGGCGAATCACAACGTTGAAGCTACGCAACAGCGACAAAAAGATTTGTACGGCGATACCGATACGCGTTTGCGCAAATTAGAAGGCGGTGCAACGCCTGCGGCTAGCGCTACGCCAGATGCAACAACTGCCGCTGCAACGCCAGCCGCCGCCGCTACCCCCACTAAAAACACGCAAGAGTACCAGTTGCTTGAGCTTGCTAATGGCTTATCTAAAGAAGCTAAACATAAGGATGCATTTAACGCCTACGATAAATTCTTAAAAGATTACCCCAATAGCCCATTGGTGGCCGATGCTAAATACGGCTTGGGCTACACGCAGTTTGCATTAAGAAACTATAAATCGGCCATCGCCACTCAACAAAAACTAATTGATCTTCACCCAGAAAGCCCAAAGGTGCCTGATGCGATGTTTAATATGGCGAATAGTCAGATTCAGCTAGGGCAAGTATCAAGCGCTAAAAAAACGTTGCGCGATTTAATTGCAAAATTTCCCAATAGCGAAGTCACCCCTGCTGCGCAAAAACGCTTAAAAGCGCTTGAAGCCATTAGGTAGTTAAGACTGAAAAATTGAGTCTTTCTTTTCATTTATTTCGCTCGAGAGATTTTTGATGCACTGAAAGCCTTTATTTATAAGGCTTCCAGAGCATGTCAAAAGATGTTATGTCAAAACTGCCTTTTTTCACATTTAATTGATGGTGATAACGTCTTCGTATATTGGTTAAATTTTGAGTAGTTTTCTGCAACCTGCTTTCTGCATTCGCGGTAAAATAACGTCCACCTAACGCTTGGCGTTTTATTGCTTCTCATGTCACTTAAAATCCACGAAATTTTTTATTCATTACAAGGCGAATCTTCACGGGTAGGCTTGCCGACCGTATTTGTGCGGCTTACTGGTTGCCCCATGCGCTGTGTGTATTGCGATACTGCGTATGCCTTTAGTGGCGGCAGCAATATGGAAATTGCTGATATTTTGGCTAAGGTCGCAGCGTTTGGTACAAAATACGTGACCGTCACTGGCGGTGAGCCGCTTGCCCAAAAAAACTGCCAGGTTTTGCTTAAAGCCTTATGTGATGCAGGCTATAGTGTTTCGCTTGAAACGGGCGGCGCTATTGATATCAGTCCGGTAGATCAACGCGTTTCCGTGATTCTTGATGTTAAAACACCAGGCTCAGGCGAAATGGAAAATAATCTTTGGGAAAATTTGCATCATCTCAAAACAACGGATGAAGTAAAATTCGTGCTATGTAATCGCGCCGATTACGAATGGGCAAAAGGGATTTTGGCACAAAAAAATATTGCTGATCAGTGCCCAGTGTTGTTTTCCCCTGTGTATAGTCAAGTCAAACCAACGGATTTGGCTGAATGGGTGCTGGCAGACCAATTGCCAGTGCGCATGCAATTACAATTGCATAAGATTTTATGGGGCGAAGTAGCGGGTAAATGAAAAAACGAGCGGTTGTATTACTCTCTGGCGGCTTAGATTCAGCGACCGTACTTGCCTATGCGCGTCAGCAGGGGTTCGATTGCTATTGCTTAAGCTTAGATTATCATCAACGCCATATTGCAGAATTACACGCTGCAAAAAATATCGCCAAGCTAATGGGTGCAGCCGCACATAAAACCGCTCAACTGGATTTATCCCTATTTGGTGGCTCAGCACTCACTGATAATGCGATTGCAGTGCCTGAAAGCGCTACTACGGGCATTCCAATCACTTATGTGCCGGCACGCAATACCATCATGCTCTCTTTGGCTTTAGCCTGGGCAGAAGTATTGGAAGCGCAAGATATCTTTATTGGGGTGAATGCACTGGATTACTCAGGCTACCCAGACTGTCGTGGTGAATATGTAAGCGCATTTCAAACCATGGCCAATTTGGCGACCAAAAGCGCCGTAGAGGGTAAAACGATTACGATTCATGCGCCACTCATTGACATGACGAAGGCGCAAATCGTGCAGCTTGGCACTCAATTGGGGGTGGACTATGCGATGACAGTGTCTTGTTATCAGGCAGATGAGCACGGAGAAGCTTGTGGTTTGTGTGACTCATGCCGCTTACGCCGTGAAGGCTTTGCAGCGGCAGGTTTAATCGATCCCACCCGCTATCGTGCACACCTATAAGATTGTTAGGGATGATTGTAAGAGCGGTTATTTTTTATAAAAGATTGGCTGAATCATAAATAGTGATAAATAACTTGCCAAAACACTCAAAAGTAACGTAAAATCCGCGCCTTTCTGCTTTAAAATTTCTATTAAAAGAGAACTAAGATTATGGTTATTATTCGATTAGCTCGTGGTGGCGCGAAAAAAACTCCTTTCTACAATGTGGTGGTTGCTGACTCACGCAATCGCCGTGACGGCCGCTTTATTGAGCGTGTTGGTTTTTACAACCCATCCGCTAAAGCTGGTGCTGAATCGTTGCGTGTAGATCAAGAGCGTGTTACTTTTTGGCAAAGCAATGGTGCACAGTTGTCAGATACTGTTGCACGTTTGGTTAAATTTCACGCAAAAGGCCCTGAGCACGCAATTGCTGCTAAAGCAAAAGATGCGGCAAAAGCTGATGCGGCAAAAGCAAAAATTGCGGCTGCTGAAGCGGCGAAAGTAAAAGCTGCAGCAGATGCGGCTAAAGCTGACGCAAAAGCTGCTGAAGAAGCTGCTCAAGCCAAAGAAGCCGCTGCAGCCGCAAAAGCTGCTGAGGCAGAAGCTGCCGCTGCGCCTGTAGAAGCTGCCGCAGAAGAAGCGCCAGCTGAAGTTGCTGAAACACCTGCTGCAGACGCTTAATTTCATCACTTGGGTGATGAGTATCACCAAGTGAATGGCAAAGTCTGTGAGTAGTTCAACCGAAGGTAAGATGGTAGTCATGGGGCGCATCGTTGCGCCCTACGGCGTTTTTGGCTGGCTAAAAGTGGTGCCAGATACCGAAGTGTTTGATGGGTTGCTTGACTACGAAACTTGGTGGCTAGGAAAAGGGAGTGATTGGCGTGAACTAGCGGTTGAATCCGCCAAAGTACATAATGACGTATTGGTGGTCAAGCTAAAAGGGATTGACGACCGTGATAAGGCGCTAGCTTGCAAAGGTAAGCAAATTGCCATACCACGCGACCAATTGCCTGAAGCTGAGGATAACGCCTATTACTGGTCTGATTTGATAGGTGTGCGCGTTAAAAACAAGCAAGATGTCGATTTCGGGTTGATTGTTGATGTGTTCGAAACTGGTGCAAATGATGTGATTGCAGTAAGAGCAGATGCCGTTAAGCAAGAAGCCTCAATTGATCAGCCTGCAGTAAAAGAAACTGCAAAAGTAAAACCGCAAGAAAGATTGTTGCCATTTACTGAAGATGTAGTGCTGGAAGTGGATATAAAAGCAAAAACGATGTTGGTAGATTGGGATGCAGATTTTTAGTCATGTTGTTAAGAATTAAGCATGACATTTAAATTTGGCATCATTACCCTGTTTCCTGAAATGTTTGATGCCATTACTAAACATGGCATTACTAGCAGGGCGTTACAGCAAGCTATTTATGATGTACAGTTTTGGAATCCGCGTGATTACACTACGGATAACCATAAAACGGTCGATGATAGGCCCTATGGCGGTGGTCCTGGCATGGTGATGTTGGTGGAGCCGTTAGAAAAAGCCATCAGCGCAGCAAAAGCAACACAGGCAAAAGATCATATTGAGAGTTGGGTCATCCATCTTTCACCAGCGGGAAAGCCGCTGACGCATGAAAAAGTCATGCAGTTAAGTAAAATGCAAGGGTTGGTGTTGCTCGCGAGCCGTTATGAAGGTGTAGACCAGCGGTTGATAGAGGGACAAGTGGATGAAGAAATCTCCATTGGGGATTATGTATTAAGTGGCGGCGAATTACCTGCAATGGCATTGATGGATGCAATCATTCGCCAGTTGCCAGGAGCGTTGGGTGATGTTGATTCTGCGATTGAAGATTCATTTGTAGATGGCTTGTTAGATTGCCCGCACTACACCAGACCGGAAGAATATAACGGCGTAAAGGTGCCTGGAGTGTTGATGTCAGGCAACCACGCAAAGATTAAGCAGTGGCGTTTAAAAACCGCACTGCAAAGAACTCGGGATTTACGTCCCGATTTATTGGCCGCAAGGCCGTTGACAAAAGAAGAGGCACGGCTGCTACAGCAAGATTGAGAGCAGGAACAAGTTTCTTCATAATTAAAAGGAACCCGCCGAGGTTGAATTGATAGCTTTAATTTTAAAAGATTAAAACCAAGGCGATATAAAGGATAACAAATGGCAGATATTATTAAAATGTTAGAAGAGGAAGAAATTGCCCGTTTAGGCAAAAAGATTCCTAGTTTTGCACCAGGTGATACCGTAGTGATTGGTGTTAACGTTGTTGAAGGTACACGTAAACGTGTGCAGTCGTACGAAGGTGTGGTGATTGCAATTCGCAATCGTGGTTTAAACTCTTCATTTATCGTGCGTAAAATCTCATCCGGTGAAGGTGTTGAGCGTACATTTCAGACTTATTCACCACTCATCGCCAGCATTGAAGTGAAACGTCGCGGTGATGTTCGTCGTGCGAAACTTTACTACTTACGTGAGCGTTCAGGTAAATCTGCACGTATTAAAGAAAAATTAGTGGCACGCGATAAAGAAGTGATGGCACCTGCTGAAAAAGCATAAACGCTCAATTTTTTAGTTATGCAATAGCCCTAAAGCACTAACTGTTTTAGGGCTTTTTATTTGCTTAAATGCTTAAAAAAGCGTTTAATTTAAGCATGAAAAATAAACATCAACTCCCACTAGAATACGAAGCGATCATAGAGGCCCCTTTTGGTGCAGTAGGTATTATTGCACAGGGTTTACAGGTGGCCATTGAACTCATCCCAGAAGTGCAAAACACCAAAAAGAACACTTCAAATAAATTAGCGCAGAATGTGACTACTCAAATAGAGTCATATTTAAAAAAATCAAACAGCACTTTTAACTTGCCTATTATGCCAAAAGGTACGCCGTTTCAGCGTAGGGTGTGGCAGGCAATTTGTGCTATTCCAAGTGGGCAAGTGCTGACTTATAGTGATATTGCAGTAAAGTTGAAATCAAGCCCACGTGCAGTGGCCAATGCTTGTGGTGCCAATCATTTGCCTTTAGTGATTCCATGCCATCGTGTGGTGGCTAAGCATGGCTTAGGGGGGTTTATGAAAGGTGCGGCAAGTGGCCTGAAAATTAAAACATGGCTGCTGCATCACGAAGGTGCAACCTATGAAAATGGCCAGCCTATCTAATAGAAATGTCTTTGCTAGACTCAGATGCAACGCAGCTTGACACTTTCATCGATCACTTATGGCTTGAAGATGGCTTATCCAAAAATACCTTAGAAAGTTATCGGCTGGATTTAACCGCATTTGCGCTTTGGCTCACACCACAAAACAAACAATTATTAACGGTAGATCAAGCCGACATTCAGCAATATCTCGCCGTCAAATTTCCGCATAGCAAACCGCGTAGCATCAGCCGCTTAATTGCAAGCTTGCGGCGGTTTTATCGCTACTTAATGCGCGATAACAAAATTAGCCTAGACCCGACCATCCAAATTCAATCTCCCAAATTGCCACGCAGCTTGCCCAAAAGCTTGAATGAAGATGAAGTGGTTGCACTCCTTAATGCGCCTAACATCAATGAACCAGCGGGGTTACGCGATAGAGCCATGTTAGAGCTGCTCTACGCCTGTGGTTTGCGCGTATCCGAACTGGTAGGTGTCAAAGCCACAGAAGTCAGCCTAAGCGATGGCGTAGTGCGCGTCACGGGCAAAGGCAGTAAGACCAGGCTAGTGCCAATGGGCGAAGAGGCTGTGGATTGGATTTCACGTTATTTGAGTGAAGCGCGCCCTGCCATTTTACAAAAGCGCTTATGCGATGCGTTATTTGTGACTAACCGAGGCGAAGCGATGACACGCCAAGCGTTTTGGTATTTGATTAAACGCTATGCCTTGTTGGCGGGCATTAACAAACACATGTCACCGCACGTATTGCGCCATGCCTTTGCCACGCACTTGTTGAATCACGGGGCAGATTTGCGGGTGGTGCAGATGTTGTTAGGGCATGCGGATATTTCTACCACGCAGATTTATACGCATGTGGCGCGGGAGCGCTTGAAGCAGTTGCATAGTACGCATCATCCTCGCGGATAAATCATGCTTTAATAATTGCATTCCGCTGACGGATTTAAGCCCTCTTTATCCATCACCAACTTAGTCTTTCCATCTTGGTAATTGATAACCCAAATACTATCAAAGTCTTTATCAGCCCATTCTGGTGGGCTGTCAACGCCAAGCGTACTTGCTAATGCTTGAATGGCACTATGCTCCCACACCATCAAAACAGTGCCCTGTTTTTTAAGCACACTCTTGGCAATTTTTTCATTTTCGTCCGCACTGTATTTGCTGTTAATCGCCACGTTATATTTAATGGCAAACGGGCTAGCGGTTTGAAACATACGGCTATGTTTAGTTTTATCGTCACTTTTTAGCGCGGGCACATAAATCGCATCGGGGATATTTAATTCTTGGTGTAGCACGGCTGCGAGCTGTAATGCCCGATTTTGGCCCTGGCAGGATAAATTATCGCCCTCATTTGGTTTTTCACCGTGGCGGATGATGACTATTTTGAGATGATTACTGGGGGAATTTTTATCAGCATCATGCTTTTTGTCATCGCAACTGCTTAAGCAAGCGGTTGCGAGTATGAGCAAGAGAGTTAAGGAATATTGTTGAATGCGGAAGTTTTTCATACAAAACATCATACAGGCTTCATTAGTAAAAGTATCGGGCTGGGAGGCGCATTCTGGGCGGCTTGCGGGGCAGATAGTTTGGTAATGAATGCGCGCGTGTATGTGAAGTGTTTTGTTCCCTCGCCCTTTAGGGGATGGCATAGAGTGAGGGTAAAATGGTGAAGTTTGAACCATGTCGGGGGTAGCCCGACAGCTAGTCACTTTCTTTTAACTGCCTGAAAAGAAAGTAACCAAAGAAAACGGCACCCCACCACCACGGCCTAGCGGCTCCCCTGCGCTACTCAGCACAAAGGGCAGCAATCGGAAACTCGCTACGCTCAAACAGCCGCTTGCTGAAATCCCCCTTTATGCCTGCGTTGCTCGGCGTGGTGCAAGGTGTCAAGAAAGTGGAGTTTGTAGGTCTCTCCATAGTTCCATTGCACTTGCAGTGCGGTGTTCAACATGCCTTCGAAGAGCTTTTTCTATGGCGAAGCTAAATTGATGGTTTAGCTCAAGTGCCATTTTTCGGGGCTTACCATCTAGTATTTCATCTACTGTAAAAGTTAACTTTTCAGAATATGACAATTGAAGAAATAATAATCCAAGATGATAAATATCAATTCTGTGATCCATTTGGCCAAATTCATTTGGGTTCAAAACTTCAGGTGGAAGCATCCAGTCAGCCCTAGTATTTTGTGCATCGACCTCATGCAAAACTCTCGCTACACCAAGGTCGCCAAGTTTGAACTGAATTACTTTTCGTACATCACTTACCATTTCATCTTTTACAAACGCAGAAAAAACATTCCCTAAATGAATATCTTGATGAACATAATTGTTTATGTGAAGATAATGAACGGCTTGTAAAATCCCTCTAGCAATAGGCATTAACCAAACTTTGCCATCAAAATTTGCTAAGGTAAATAAATCATCAATTGGTGCAAAACAGCGCTCAGTGATGATATAAAAAGTGTCTCTGTATTCAAATGCGTCATATACAAATGTGATAAATGGATTGCGCAATTCGAGTAATTTAACAAATTCAGCGATTGCCTTTTCTCTAACCTTTTCATAAGTGCCAATAGGTTTTAGAACTTTAGCTGCAAGTTGATTACCCCATACATCGGTACATCCATAAACGACCCCAAAATTTCCCTCACCAATTACGTTTTCTATCGTATAACTATTATTAGTTGCAAGGCTTGTTATAACTTCGCCAGAGATAGGATGAATACAATTTTTTTCTGGGGCAATTTCTGAGGTCGCATCCATCTGATTAATTTCTGACATGAGTAATATCCTGGTAATAATTAAATTTAATTTCTTTCAATTACAACTCCCAACGCCTTCAACCCAGGCAAAATCGCGGGTTTAGCCACTTTCACTTTCACATTCAACGCACCAAACTCTTTTAAAATCAGTTGGCAAATATGTTCTGCTAGTGCTTCCACTAACTGAAAACTGTTTTCGCTTAAGGTTTCGCGGATGCGTGCAACCACTTGTCCGTAGTCTATGGTGTCGGCAATGGCGTCTCTTTTGCAGGCGTTTGTTAAGTCGTAGCCAATTTCAATGTCTAAAATAACGGTTTGTGGGGTCATGCGTTCCCATTCGGGTACACCTAGTTTGGTTTGCACTTTAACTTGTTCTAAAAAAATGGTGTCCATACAATTGAGGTTTATCGTATAAAATATAATTTAGTGATTTTAGAGCATCTCAAGAGGGTTGGGCGAAATGAATGAGTTAGGTTTTATTCCCGTAACATTAATTCCTACAGTGTGGATAGTTGCCGCATATCTATTGGGTTCTGTCGCATTCGGTATTATTGTGAGTAAGCTATTTGGTTTGCCTGATCCGCGCACGGTAGGGTCTGGTAATCCGGGTGCGACGAACGTGTTGCGTAGTGGAAAAAAAATGGCGGCGGCATTCACGTTATTGGGCGATGTGCTCAAAGGTTGGTTACCTGTGTGGCTGGCGTTGCAATCTGATATGCTGATGTGGGTAGTGGCTTCTGTTGGGTTGGCGGTATTTTTTGGGCATTTGTACCCGATTTATTATAAATTTAAAGGGGGTAAAGGCGTGGCCACTGCACTGGGTGTGATGTTAGCGCTTTCGCCTTGGCTTGCTTTAGCGGCAATAGCGACTTGGGTGGTGGTGTTTGTGGTTTCGCGTTATTCATCGCTCGCGGCAATCACAGCCGCCGC
>JBARQL010000083.1:0-6427 GCA_049643685.1 Methylotenera sp. | reverse complement strand
CATTCGGAATAATCTATGATTCTTGCTTTTGCCAAGACTCATCAGGCTAGCTTGCAAAGCTATTTTGTTGTTTAAGCAATAAGACACTTATTGCTATAATCTCTCTAGTTGAAAGTTACTCTCAGCTGTACCCATATCGATTAATTTTGTTATATTTTTTTCATTAATTTCGCTCAAACACACATCACTCAAGCATCTTTCTCCACTCGTTAAAAACGCTCAAAACCTTTCATGACAACCACAAAAAAAGTAGATGTATTATTAGCTGGCGCTGGCATCATGAGCACTACGCTCGCGACATTACTCTCATCCTTAGATAACTCCCTCACTATAATGATGGCAGAACGTTTACCTAACGTAGCCGCTGAAAGCACCGACGCATGGAATAACGCAGGTACAGGGCATGCGGGTTATTGCGAGCTAAACTACACGCCCATGGGTGCCGATGGGATTGTCGATATTCAACGCGCTTTGGCCATTAATGCCTCTTTTGAAGTATCGCTGCAATTTTGGGCTAGCCTTGTGGAGAGTAACACCTTGCCAGCACCAAAAAACTTCATCAATCCTATCCCGCATTTAAGCGTTGTTTGGGGTGAAGCTGATGTTGAGTTTTTACGCAAACGTTATGAGTTACTGAAAGCGCACCATTTGTTCCAAGATATGGAATTTAGCGAGGATATCGCGACGCTCACCGCTTGGATGCCACTGGTCATGCAAAATCGCGATAAAACCCAAAAAGTCGCCGCAACGCGCATGCAATATGGCAGTGATGTTGATTTTGGTTCGCTTACGCGGCACTTAATTCAATCGCTAGAATCACGTTCACAATTTAAGCTCAATGTTCACACAGAAGTTAAAAACTTCAAACATCTCGACAATGGCCATTGGCAAGTGCGTTTAATGGATACCAAAACTAAAAAAAGTAAAATAATAGAAGCAAAATTTGTGTTTTTAGGGGCTGGTGGTGGCGCGTTAAAATTGCTACAAAAAACTGGTGTGCCAGAAAGCCATGGCTATGGCGGATTTCCAGTGAGCGGACGATGGTTAGTATGTAACAAACCAGAAGTGATCATGCAACACGCGTGTAAAGTGTATGGCAAAGCTGCCATAGGCGCACCGCCGATGTCAGTACCACATTTAGATAGACGTATTATCCATGGTAAGCCCGCCCTGCTTTTTGGGCCTTATGCAGGATTTACCACCAAATTTTTAAAGCAAGGCTCCTATTTTGATTTGCTTGGTTCCGTTAAATCTAAAAATCTGAAATCTTTGTTGGGCGCTGGACGTCACAATTTCGATTTAACACGTTATTTAATAGGTGAAGCCGTACAGTCGCATCAAGCTAGAGTCAGCACCCTGCGCCAATTTTATCCGCAAGCCGTTGAAGCAGACTGGCATTTAGAAAACGCTGGAAAACGCGTACAAATCATTAAAAATTGTGATGAAAAAGGCGGAAAACTGGAATTTGGTACCGAAATTGTGACCGCGCAAGGTGGAACGATTGCCGCTTTACTGGGTGCATCCCCAGGTGCTTCAGTTAGCGTGCAAGCGATGATAGAAGTGCTTGAGCGTTGCTTTAGCGAACATATGCAAAAGAATGGCTGGGATAAAAAATTACGCGAGTTAATTCCTTCTTATCAACAATCATTGATTGATGATGCAAACCTACTGAAGCAAGTGCGAACGCACACACTGACAACACTCAAACTGATTTAAAAATTTAACTATTTATTCAAAAAACTGGTGATCTTTAATTGCGCTGCCCTGCGAGCCTTGTAAATAAAGGCTCGCAGGGCAGCGATTTTCGCTCGGGGATTTTCAGTTACATTTTAAAGCTTATTTCAAGCTACGCTGACGTCTTACTTCATACAAACAAATCCCACTTGCTACACTTACATTTAAGCTTTCAACTGAGCCAAACATTGGGATTGTGACTAACGCATCGCAGGTTTCAGCCGTTAATCGACGAATACCATCGCCTTCAGCGCCTAGAACAATCGCAATTGGGCCGTCCAGTTTGGTGTTGAGTAAATTGCTAGGGGCATCCATGGTAGTACCCACTACAAAAACGCCTGCTTCTTTTAGCTCACGTATAGTTCTGGCTAAATTAGTCACTGCAATAAAAGGCACGGTTTCTGCCGCGCCACTGGCTACTTTACGCACAGTAGCGTTTAAACCCACCGCTCTATCTTTTGGCGCAATCACTGCATGCACGCCCATCGCATCGGCCACGCGCAAACATGCGCCCAGGTTATGCGGGTCTTCTACGCCATCTAAAATTAAAAAGAATGGTGGCTCAGTTAAGTCAGACTCCAAAATATCGTGAATATCTTTATATGGAATCGGCGTATCCACCACGCGCGCAATCACGCCTTGATGGCGGCCATTCATACCTGCCATGCCATCTAATCGGCTGCGTTCAACCTCCATGGTGCGCACACCTGAATTCTCAGCCATTTTGAGCAAATCTTTCATGCGCGCATCTACACGGTCGCGGTCAATTAAAATCTCCTGCACACTCGCCGCATGCTGGCGCAAACGGCTAAGCACGGCATGAAAGCCAAATAAAATACGGGCATCGCTCATTAATTATTTTCCTAAATATTATCAATGCATTTTAACACGATGCGAACCATCGCTGGTTTTCGATAATTAAGATAATAGTTTGGCCGTAAATTTCCAACTTATTCAAATGAGACTTACTTCATTGAATCCATCTTTATAATAATTAGTTATAAAGTTATGCTTAATAAGTATTAAAAAGTTTATTAAACAATAAATATAATTGTCATTTATTAATGCCTTCCTATTATTTAGCATGCTGAATGGAGCAGTTATTTTGAAAATTAGACGTTTAGACTTAGATGATAAAGTGATTAGTCAACCCCATGTTGCTTTGGGCCTTCCACCTGCGGAATATGATGTTACACACGCATCTAACCATCCTCTTCTACGTATCGCCAGCTATGTCGTTGTAGCGGTCTTAACTTCATTAACCTTCTATTTTAGCTATCGAATATTTTTTGGTAACAACGTTCTTAGTGGTAGCGAAATTATTACTAATGCACTAAAGGACCCAATGTTTTGGAGTGCAGTTGCGGTTGGATTACTTGCACAAGTAATTGATGGGGCTCTTGGGATGGCATACGGTGTGACTTCCAGTAGTTTTTTATTGGCACTGGGCGCTTCGCCGGCCATGGCTAGCGGAGCAACTCATTTGGCAGAAGTATTTACGACAGGGGTTTCTGGTATTGCACACCTTAAAATGGGCAATGTGAATAAAAAGCTATTCCTTAGTTTATTAATTCCTGGAATTATTGGTGCATTGATAGGCACCTACATTTTAGGCAATATCGACGGTAAAGTACTTAAACCTTACATCAGCACTTATTTGTTAATAATGGGTTTATACGTCATCAGTAAAGCTTTTCGTCATATTCGCGCGCGCCATGAAATCAACATCAAAAAAGTAGCGCCATTAGCACTCTTTGGTAGTTTTATGGATACCGCAGGTGGCGGTGGCTGGGGGCCGATTGTTACTACATCTTTGGTAGGCTCAGGTCACGACCCAAGAACCACCATAGGCTCAGTCAATTTTGCTGAGTTTTTTCTAACGGTCACTGTGGCCGCATCTTTATTTTCTATACTTAATCATAGTGTATGGATTATCGTATCTGGCTTGGTAATCGGCGGATTATTTGCCGCACCGTTTGCCGCATACATTACTAGACACCTAAAAACTAAAACGTTGCTAATTTTGGTAGGAAGTTTAATCACCATCATTAGTGTTTTTAATTTGTATAAGGCATTTTATTAGTCTTGAAATTAGCAAATCATGGAGAGAAACTCAACTGATTTATCCTGAAATTTTCATTTCTTTGGTTTGCCTTTGTTTTTAATCTGCTTCACACGGTCTTTCTTAACCGACTTTTTCGCCGGTTTTGCCGCACCCAATTTAGTCACTTTCACTACTTTCTCAGGCAACTTTAAAGTACTCTTTTTAGGCACATTTTCGCCAGAGGGCTTTTTAGCACCTCTGGAAGCCTCGCCAGTACTGGCTTGCGGAGCATCTCCATTAATGTCTGCTGTTTTATTGACTAAAGTAAAGTCAATTTTAGTGGTTTCTAAATCCACACGCGCGACTTTAATGGTGAGCCTATCACCCAAGCGATAACGCACGCCTGTGCGCTCCCCCGCCATTTCGTGGCGGGCTTTATCAAAGTGGAAGTAATCATTGCCTAATTCGGTGACATGCAATAAGCCTTCAACATACACGCCATCCAACGCTACAAATAGGCCAAAGCTGGTAACGCCTGCCACGGTGCCTTCAAACACTTCGCCAATTTTATCTTGCATGTAAAAACATTTGAGCCAATTCGTCACGTCACGCGTGGCATCATCGGCGCGGCGCTCGGTCATTGAGCATTGCGTACCTAGCGCGTTCCAATCACCTGCTTTGTATTTATCACCATTCAGCACTGCTTTAATAGCGCGGTGGATGAGTAAATCGGGGTAACGGCGAATGGGCGAGGTAAAGTGCGCGTAGGCTTCATAGGCCAAACCAAAGTGGCCGACGTTATCCGGGCTGTAAACAGCTTGCTGCATAGAGCGTAACAATACGGTTTGCAATAATTGTGCGTCAGGGCGTACTCTAATTTTATCCAACAGCTTGCCGTAATCTTTAGCATGCGGCTTATCACCGCCGCCCACGCCAAAACCAAATTCACCCATAAATGTGCGCAACAGCTCTAATTTTTCTGGCGTCGGGCCTTCATGAATGCGGTATAAAGCAGGATGTTCATGAACATGTAAGAAGTCCGCAGCGCAGACATTGGCTGCTAACATGCACTCTTCAATGAGCTTATGCGCTTCATTTCTAAAGCTGGGAACTATACTTTCAATTTTGCCATTATCATTAAACACCATCACGGTTTCTGAGGTTTCAAACTCAATCGCACCGCGTTTTTCTCGCTGAGTCAGCATTAACTGATAGACGCTGTTCAAATGCTGTAAGTGCGGCATTAGCCATGCATATTCTTGCGCCAATTCACCTTGTGGGTTTTGTAACATCTCATACACTTGCGTATAAGTCATGCGCGCTTTTGAGCGCATGACTGACGGGTAAAATTTGTATTGCTTCACAATACCTAAACCATCCACTTGCATGTCGCATATCATGCACAAACGCTCTACCTCTGGGTTGAGTGAGCATAAGCCGTTAGACAAAGCCTCTGGTAGCATCGGAATCACGCGACGTGGAAAATACACGGAGTTACCACGGTCATACGCGCCCTTATCAAGCACATCACCAGGTTTAACGTAAAAACTAACATCGGCAATGGCAACGACCAAGCGCCAGCCTTTGCCTTGCGGCTCGGCAAATACAGCATCGTCAAAGTCTCGCGCGGTTTCACCATCAATCGTAATCAACGGCATTTCACGGCAATCAATTCTATTTTTGTAATCAGTGGCTTGTACTAACTTAGGATACGATTCTGCCAGTTTAACGGCCTCAGCGGTAAACTCATGTGGTAAATTGTGCTTACGCAAGGCAATTTCAATTTCCATGCCGCTATCCGCATAGTTGCCTAAGATCTCAACCACTTTGCCCATCGGCTGGGCATGCGCTGAAGGTTGTTCGGTCAATTCCACCATCACCACTTGGCCCGCTTTTGCTCCCATATCTAAATGATATGGAATCAATATATCCAAATTGATTCGTTTATCCTCAGCTGCCACAATCGTGACGCCACTGGTATGAATCACACGCCCTACTAATTTCTGTGTACGGCGTTCAAGCACTTCTACTATCTTGCCTTCTGGTCGACCCTTTCTATCCAAACCACTCATACGTACCATGGCACGGTCGCCATGCATCACTTGTGACATTTCTTTAGGGCTTAAAAATAAATCTTCACCATTACATTTTGTTTTGTCATCAGGGATTAAAAAGCCAAAGCCGTCAGGGTGACCCTGCACTACGCCTGCGATTAAATCGAGTTTGTCGGCAATACACAATGCACCTTTTCTATTTTTAATAATCTGCCCTTCACGCTCCATGGCATTTAGGCGCTTGTTAAAAATTTCGCGCTCATCGTCGCTAATTTCAAGTAACAAATAAAGCTGCTCAACACTCAGAGGAATGCCCTGCTCGCTCATTGTTAACAGAATAAATTCTCTACTCGGCAACGGCGTGTCATACGTACTCGCCTCGCGCTCATAATTAGGGTCCGATTTTCTTTTACTTTGACTTTTATTTTGTTGGTGCTTGCTATTTTTGGTCATGGACTTTGACTACCTTTTAATTTGAAACTAATATAAAATTAAGGGGCTTTTACTTCAAACTGTTTAATCCTAATTCAGTTTAGCCATAAAGTGAAAGCCATAAGCCCAGATGGCGGAATTGGTAGACGCGCTAGTTTCAGGT
>JBARQL010000082.1:0-11623 GCA_049643685.1 Methylotenera sp. | reverse complement strand
GTGCAAATTGGCAGCTCTCTTCCGCCCGAAGGTGCAGGCAGTTCGCGTGCATTGGTTGTTTTGGGTAGCAAGCTGCGTAATGAGTTGTTTGGTACAGCGAATCCTTTGGGTGCGCGCGTTCGCATCGGCGGTTTGCATTTTCGTGTGATTGGTGTGATGGCCCCCAAAGGCCAATTTCTTGGCATTGATCTGGACGATACCGCATTTATTCCTGCCCAACGCGCGATGGAGTTATATAACCGTGAAGGGTTAACCGAGATACACGTCCTTTATGCGGAAGGGGCGTCAGCAGCCACTGTAGCGGCGGCGGTTAAGAAAAGACTTGCACTACGTCATGGTCATGAAGATTTCACCGTCACCACACAGGAAGATATGCTTAAAACCTTATCTAACATTCTCAATATCCTGACCATGGCGGTGGGCGCATTAGGAGGCATTTCGTTATTGGTTGGCGCTGTAGGCATTGTGACCATCATGACGATTTCAGTCACAGAACGTACCAATGAAATCGGCCTGCTGGTGGCATTGGGCGCGCGCCGACGTACTATTCTGAATCTGTTTTTAAGTGAGTCCGTCATTCTTGCTGCACTGGGCGGTATGCTGGGATTGCTGCTAGGAATAGGGTTGGCACAGCTGATACGTTTTGCATTGCCATCATTTCCGGTGCATACGCCTTGGAGTTTTGCGGTCGGCGCATTGGTAATGTCTGCAATTATTGGCTTACTGGCAGGTGTGCTACCGGCGAGGAGTGCTGCACACTTAGACCCGATTGAAGCATTACGTGCAGAATAATGCGCTTACGCATCCGCCGTCTAAATCGCTGTTTGGAATGCGTACCCGATTGACACTGACCAGCATTTGATAGCCAACCTGCAATGTACATTCATAATGCTAGAAACTGACCAAGGATAAGGCAACCTTCGCCCTACCCTAGCAAACAAAAAACTTACTTCATGCTGGAAAAATAAGTCGCTATTTCGTGGATGTCTTTATCACTCAGGTTATGTCTAAGGGACGGCTGCGTGGCGTCATAGTCACGCACTTTTTCTATTGCAGCCACCAATTCATCGAAAGGCCGACCAGCAAGTGGCGGTGCTTCTGCGAAACCAGATTTTAAATTAGGGTCATGGCAGGTCGCACAAACTTGCGCTTTTTCTTTAACTGCTGCATTTTTGACGACAGGCTTAGATGCATTTTCTTGTGTTGTGCAGCTTGTCATTGCAAGATAAAACAACCCAAGTATGGTGTATTTCATGGTAACTCCTTAAGAATCTATATTAATTTAATACGGCTCGAAGATTGTAAGCTCGACCGTACCCTGTTTGATATACGTGTTAGCGCGGATACGTTTACTATGCATTTGTAACTAATATGGGAGCTCTTGATTGTTTAATTGCTATTCTTTTAACCTCGTTTATCACTGGCTACAAACTTGATACTTTGGCTAGATTTATTTTTCTGCCTTGCCGTTATTGGCTGTGCGGGGTATTTCCTTTCACGTTATGGGGACATTATTGCCGAAAAGACAGGCATGTCGGCTTCCTGGGTTGGTCTCATTTTATTAGCCACAGCCACTTCTTTACCAGAATTAGTCACGGGGATTTCCGCTGTGTCGATTGCGAACGCCCCCAACATTGCCGTTGGTGATGTGCTGGGCAGCACCGTATTTAATCTCACCATCTTAGTGATATTGGATGCCATGTATCAGTATCAACGTGAAACGCTTTATAGCCGCGTTGCACAGGGACACATCCTGTCTGCTGCATTGGGGGCGTTGTTGATTGCTTTTGCAGGATTTAGCTTATTGCTTGATCATACAGGTATCAGCCCGGTAATTGGGCATGTAGGACTTTACTCACCACTCATCTTGTTAGTGTATGTCGCCGCCATGCGATCTATCCATCGTTATGAACAACACGCTATGGATGCATATACAGAAGCGTCCACTGAGCGCTATCCGCTAGTTACGCTACGCAAAGCGCTTACTGGCTACGCTCTAGCTGCTGTTGCGGTGATAGCGGCAGGTTCTTGGCTACCTTTTGTTGCAACTGACATCTCTGAACGGATGGGCTGGGGGCAAAGTTTTGTCGGTACTTTATTAGTCGCTGCGGTGACTTCAGCGCCAGAAGTCGCAGTTACTATTTCAGCGCTACGCATCGGCGCGGTTGATATGGCAATTGCTAATTTGTTAGGCAGCAACCTATTTGATGTCCTTATTTTAGCGATAGACGACCTGTTTTACACCAAAGGATCCTTACTTGCCAACGTTGAATCTAGCCATGCGCTCACTGCATTGACTTCTGTCATGATGAGTTCGCTGGTGATTGCTGGCTTTATTTTTCAACCGCGGCGGCGCGCCGTATTTAAACTGACTTGGATTAGCCTAGGTTTGCTGCTACTTTATATTTTTAATTCCTGGGTACATTTCCAGCATGGATAAGCAAATTAATACTCAAGCAATTGCCAATGTTCAATCCCACCACTGGCACACACTATCCGCAATTGATGCTGCGTTGCGACTAGAAACCGATCACCAGACTGGGTTAAGCGCAGCTCAAGTGGCAGAACGTACTGCACGACATGGGCCAAATGCCTTACATGAAAAGCGCGGGCGCTCGCCTTGGCGCATGCTGCTCGACCAGCTTTCTGATTTTATGATTCTAGTGCTGATAGTGGCAGCAATCATTTCTGGTATTGTGGGTGACATACAGGACACCATCGCTATTATAGTGATTGTCATATTAAATACAATCATCGGTTTTATTCAGGAATATCGGGCAGAGCGTGCGATGGCCGCACTGAAGCGCATGTCTGAATCCAGTGCTCGTGTACTGCGCGACAATCAAATGAAAACCATCAATGCCTCCGAACTGGTACCGGGCGATGTGGTACTGCTGGAAGCTGGCAACGTGGTGCCAGCTGATTTTAGGTTGATTGAAGCGGCGCAACTCAGGATAGATGAATCGACTCTGACAGGTGAGTCTGTCGCAGTTGAGAAACAAATACATGCGCTTACTGTGATTGATGCCCCTATAGGCGACAAAACCTGCTTAGCTTACAAAGGCACGATTGTGACTTATGGGCGTGGGCGCGGCCTGGTAATTGCCACAGGCATGCACAGCGAATTAGGTAAGATCGCATCATTGCTCAGCGAAGATGACAACAGCAAAACGCCCTTGCAAAAACGCCTGGCTGGTTTTGGTCAACGATTAGCGTTGGCCGCACTGACCATTTGTGTGCTGGTATTCGTGATAGGCATAATACGTGGCGAACCACTTTTGCTTATGTTCATGACAACCATTAGTCTGGCCGTGGCGGCCATTCCAGAAGCATTGCCCGCCGTCGTGACCATTTCGCTGGCACTAGGTGCACGCAAAATGGTCAAGCAACATGCACTGATTCGCCGCCTGCCTGCGGTTGAAACTCTGGGTTCTGTGACTTTTATTTGCTCCGATAAAACAGGCACGCTCACCCAAAACAAAATGCATGTGACCGCCCTCTATGCAGATGCTGAACTTAGCACTACATGGCAGCATGATAAAACCCTAATTGAAAACAAACCTGAGCCTTTACAAAATAACCCGTGGCTCACTCTGTTTCAGGCGCTGGCATTAAGCAACGACGCGCATCTTGATCACCATGGAAAAATACAAGGCGAACCCACTGAGGCAGCATTATTAAGGGCGGCGCAAGAAGCTGGTTGGGATAAAGCCTCACTGGAAAAAGAAGCACCTCGACTAAAAGAATGCGCTTTTGATTCCGAACGTATGCGTATGACGACCTTCCACCGCGCAAAAGATCATGTTGTTGCCTATACCAAAGGTTCACCTGAGGCCATCATCTCACAATGTACACACATGCTCACCGCCACTGGCGAACCAGTCATAGACCATGTCGCATTATTGCAGCAAGCTGAAAGTATGGCTAGTAATGGCTTACGCGTATTGGCGTTTGCCTACCGTCATTGGGCTAATTTGCCTGATAGCGAACAGCCAGATGAGCTGGAGCGAAATCTAATTTTTCTCGGCCTCGTTGGCCTCATCGACCCGCCACGCAGAGAGGCAAAGGAAGCCGTTTCCTTATGTAAATCGGCTGGTATAACCCCCGTCATGATCACGGGTGACCACCCTGCCACCGCGCGCGCCATTGCTTATCAACTTGGTATATTGGCGGACGATGATGGCAGAGTGATGACTGGCGCTGAGTTAGCTAAGTTAAACGAAGCCAGCTTTAAAGCCGAGGTTAAATTAGTGCGCGTTTACGCACGCGTTGACCCTGCGCAGAAAATTAAAATTGTACGTGCGCTACAAGATCAAGGGGAAATCGTTGCAATGACAGGTGACGGCGTCAATGATGCGCCAGCGCTTAAGGCGGCTAATATTGGCATTGCGATGGGTAAAGGCGGTACGGACGTAGCGCGTGAAGCTGCGCACATGGTATTGCTGGATGATAACTTTGCCACGATTGTGCATGCAGTGCGCTACGGTCGCCGCCTGTATGACAATATTCGTAAGTTTATTCGTTATGTGGTAACCACCAACTCTGCTGAGGTATTGACCATCTTTTTAGCGCCATTTTTAGGGTTACCTATTCCATTGTTGCCCATTCATATCTTATGGATTAATCTGGTCAGCGATGGCTTGCCTGCGTTGGCGTTGACTGCCGAACCTGCAGAACCTGGCATCATGCGTCGTCCGCCACGCAAAGCGAACGAAAGCCTGTTTGCAAACGGCGCTTGGCAGCATATGATTTGGGTTGGGTTGCTTATGGCTGGGATTACCTTATGCACACAAGCATGGGCTTATCACACAGGTTCATCACATTGGCAAACCATGGCGTTTACTGTATTAGTCATCAGTCAACTGGGGCATGTGATCGCGATACGCTCTGAAACGGAATCATTATTTAGCATTGGTATTTTTTCTAACCGTCCGATGGCAGCGGCAGTTGCACTTACCTTCATGTTGCAGACGGCAACAATTTACATACCCGCACTTAATCCCATCTTCAAAACCGATCCACTGGGCATGAGCGAGCTTGTTCTTTGCCTTGCCTTATCGAGTGTTGTATTCATTGCCGTCGAAATCGAGAAATGGCTGATACGGCAAGGGTGGTTGTACCGCGAGACTAAGCCGCAGATTGTACATCATCATTGATATAACTTTTCAGCCATTAAATCAGACCATTCAACCGTAAAAGATTTATTTAACTTATCAGGAGAACATCATGCACCCTATCACCCACATTGTTGCTGCCACAGACTTTTCCGCCGCAGCAGAGCGCGCGGCGCAACGTGCCGCGTTGATTGCGAAACAACTCAACGCAGAACTGCATCTCATGCATGTGGTACACCCCTTAGATTTATACATAGGTACGGAGTTATCCTTCGGTTCTCAAAGGCAATTTGGGCATATGCAAGAAGAAGTAAGTAAAGGACAACTTAATATACTTGCAGACAAGTTACGAAAAGACTTCAATATAACCGTTCACATTGCCACACGAATTGGTAGTGCTCACACAGAAATCGCCAGTTTTGCCACTAGCAAAATGGGATGCTTGATTGTGGCAGGTGCACGTGGAGAGAACGAAAACTCTATGCTTAATCTACTGCTCGGCTCCACTTCCACGCGTTTACTAAGGGCTGCTTCTTGCCCTGTACTTATTGTTAAGAACAAGAAAGTAATGCCTTATCAGCAGGTGATTGCTGCGGTGGATTTTTCTTCTGGCTCGTGTGATGTGCCAACAATCGCCCGCACTATTGCTCCTGAAGCATTTATTGAAACCCTGCACGTTTTTGATCTGACACAAGAGGCAAGTATGCGTAAAGCAGGACTTGAGGATGATGAACTTCATCAATACCGCAACGATGCACTGATTGAAGTGGATAGAAAATTAGACAAGATTCTGGCAGACCAGAGCGACAACCGTACTACAAGCCAGGTTGCCACAGGATATCCCGCATCAGAAATTTGCGCGCGTGCCACCAATTTACCTGCTGATCTTATTGTGATTGGTCGGCATGGTATGAGCGGTTTGCAGGAATGGCTGTTAGGTAGTGTTAGCAAGGATGTTACCCAAGCAGCGGCATGCGATGTAATGGTTGTAACATTTCCCAATTGCTTCTCCAACAAATAATCTAATGCCTGACCACTAAATACTACTTTAAGGAGAAAACCTTTTATGTACTACATCGTTGAGAGCAACAAAACATTCGATCAAGCATCCTCTGACCTTGAATCGGCAGTAAAACACCATGGTTTCGGAGTGTTACACGTCCATGACTTAGGCAACACACTTCGCAGCAAAGGTATTACATTTACCGAAGAATGCAAAGTATTTGAAGTTTGCAACCCAGCGCAGGCCGCAAAAGTTCTCGCTACCGATATGCGGCTTAATATGGCGCTGCCTTGTCGCATCTCTGTCTATACTGAGCAAGGTCACACAAAAATCGGTTTGATTAAACCCATGCAAATGCTTTCGGCGCTGTCTCAGGATGCCGCATTACTTGCAGTAGCAAAGGAAGTTGAGCAAAAGACTATGCAGATGGTTGATGAGGCGAAATAATCGAAAGGAAAAGTCATGACTAATCGTCGGCAATTCTTGAAAGCATGTACTGTGCTAGCTGTTAACGCATCAGTGATGCCTGCCCTAGCTATTGATAACAACTACCAAATCGCCGTTGACAGAATTTGGCGGCCCAAAAGCACACCTTCGCCGAATATCATTGCCAGAAGCAAAGAATGGGTGCGCATGGCCACGCTGGCTGCTTCCAGCCATAACTCGCAACCTTGGAAGTTTAAATTTAGTAATAATTCAATTACAATTTTCCCTGATTTCAAGCGGCGCTGTTCCGCAGTTGACCCCGACGACAGTCACCTTTTTAAAAGTTTAGGTTGCGCCGCTGAGAATCTTGTACAAGCTGCGGCTGCCGATGGCTTTCATGCCGATGCGCAATTTGAACCTAAGCAAGATGCTGTTATCGTCAGTTTTGAAAACTCAGTGACAACCAAGCTAGATAATTTATCCGCTGCGATTATAAACCGCCGCTGTAGCCGCACCCCTTATGACGGCAAGCCAATTGCCGCAACTATACAAACATCTTTAATTGCTGCGGCAACCTCGAATGACATAAGCCCTTTACTACTACAGTCGCCGCAACAAATGGAAGGAATGCTCGAATATGTGCGTCAAGGCAATCTTGCACAGTTCGATGACCCAGCCTTCGTCAAAGAGCTACGCGATTGGGTTCGTTTCAACCCGACCGATGCAATTACCACTGGTGACGGCCTTGCAGGCGAAGTCAGTGGACAGCCATCAATACCAGGCTGGTTAGGTCGTAGTATTTTCAGTTTGATCTCATCTGGCAAAAAACAGGCTGATATTGATGCTATAGCTATACGCAGTTCAGCAGGCATTATCGCTTTTATTGGCAAACGCGACGATAAGGCAAACTGGGTCGCCGCTGGGCGGGCTTATCAGCGGTTTGCTTTGCAGGCAACCGCACTCAATGTACGCAATGCGTTTATCAACCAACCTATTGAAGTGCGCAGCTTACGCCCACAATTGCACGCCTGGCTTGATGTACCACTACAACATGTGCATTTAATTGTACGATATGGCAATGGCGCGATTACCCCACACAGCCTGCGTAGGCCTGTTGAAGATGTCATCATCACATAAATAGACACAACTTATCGCAGCCGCCATTGCCTACTTCGCGCTTGTTTTTAGCGTTGGGTTTTTGCTCGGCACGATACGCGTGCTTTGTTTCGTACCACAACTAGGTTCTCGATCCGCAGAACTCGCCGAGATGCCTTTCATGCTGGTGGTGGCTTTTTTCTCTGCGCGCTGGGTCACCAAATACTTTAGTGCGCCGCCTGCTGTCACGGCTAGGTTGGCCATCGGAATAATTGCGCTTATCTGTATGTTGATTTTGGAATTCTCGCTCGTGCTTTTTCTACAAGAATTAACCCTTTCGGAATACTTCGCAAAGCGGGATCCTATCTCTGGTAGTGCCTACATCGTCAGTCTAATTTTTTTGCTTTGATGCCATTACTGGTGAATCAGCTTCAATAAAATCTTATCAGCAACGGCTCATCACTTAAACCTTATTTGTCATCAATATACGTGTTCACGCGGATTACCTAGCGAGCTGATTCTTGTTATTGTCTACCAAATCCTAGATTGGATCTGCGTGAAGGTAATAAGATGATGCTACTTCCTAAAATTGAAATGACCGTTTTTGAGACTATCCTTGCGAGACGATCTGTACGCAAGTTTAAGGCGCGCCAGCTTGATCAAGTGACCATACGTACCCTGCTTGAGGCGGCCGTGCGGGCGCCTACCGCCGTGCATCAAGAACCTTGGGCTTTTGTCACCATCCAAGACAAAAAATTGCTGCAAACTATTTCAGAAACTGCAAAGCCGTTGTTTGTGAATGAAATACAACGGCGCACACTCCATACTGACCAAAAAATGGATATTTTTAGTCAACCAGATTTCAACATTTTTTATAATGCTGGCACGCTCATCCTCATTTGTGGCGAAGCAGCTGCCCCTTTTGTAGAAGCGGACTGTTGGTTAGCCGCGGAAAACCTGATGCTTGCGGCCTGTGCTATGGGGCTGGGCTCATGTGTCATTGGCAGTGCATTACCAGCATTCAGTGTGGCTAAAATTAGAAATCAGTTAAGTATCCCAGCCAATTTTACGGTGATTGCACCCATCATACTGGGTTATCCAGATGATGTTATTACGCCAGCATTACGAAAAACTCCTGTGCTACTGGCTAACATCCAAGCGATGGTGAGTAACTGATCAAAATTAAAGACCGCTAGATTTAATTTAAATAAGGAATGAATATGTACAAACGAATACTTTGCCCTGTCGATGGCAGTGAAACGTCTAACTGCGGCATGATGGAAGCCATTCATCTGGCAAAAGCACTCAACGCTGAATTGCTTTTTTTGAATGTAATTGATTTGTACTTTCCAATTGTGGATGCGACCGGTGACTTTAATGTGGTCTACATAGACGATATTCTGCGTAAAAATGGCCATAAAGTGCTAAAAAATGCCGAAGCGGTTGCGTTGAAAGAAGGTGTTAAAACAAATTCAAAAATAGCTGAAACTATCGGCCATCGTGTTTCAAAACTTATTTTAGAAGAAGCAAAAGCGTGGTCGGCAGATTTGATTGTAATGGGTACGCACGGCCTGCGTGGCATTGAACGTTTGGTGGTAGGCAGCGATGCCGAAACCGTTATACGTAAAAGCCCGGTGCCAGTGTTACTAGTGAAAAACACACAAACATCCGATAAAAGCAACTAATCATACAAGGTGTTTCGAGGCGCAAATACGATGTTAACGCACAAGATAACCCAGCTTTCTGAAAAAGAACTTCAAGACATCAACGCCTATTGGCGCGCCTGCAATTACCTTGCGGCTGGTATGATTTATCTACGCGACAACCCATTGTTGAAAGAACCGCTTAGACCTGAGCATATCAAACAGCGCCTGCTGGGGCACTGGGGCTCAAGCCCTGGTTTAAGCTTTGCATATATTCACATCAATCGCCTGATTAAAAAATATGACCTGAATGCTATTTTTCTTGCAGGCCCGGGTCATGGTGCGCCAGGTGTACTTGCACCAATTTATTTGGAAGGCACTTATAGCGAAATCTATCCAAACAAAGGTGAAGATGAGGAAGGATTACGACAATTTTTTAAAGAGTTTTCATTCCCTGGAGGCATCGGTAGCCATTGCACGCCAGAGATGCCAGGCTCAATCCATGAAGGGGGTGAACTAGGCTATAGCATTTCACACGCGTTCGGCGCGGCTTATGACAATCCAGATTTATTGGTCACAGTGATGGTGGGTGATGGTGAGTCCGAGACTGGGCCACTAGCGACTTCCTGGCATTCTAATAAGTTTCTTAACCCAATCCGTGACGGCGCAGTATTGCCTATCTTGCATCTCAACGGCTACAAAATTAACAATCCGACCATTCTTTCACGTATTTCACACGAGGAACTTGAAAATTTATTTAAAGGATATGGCTGGAAGCCTTATTTTGTTGAAGGGGATGATCCAAAGACGATGCACCAGGCCATGGCCACTATACTGGAAGTGTGTGTGACTGAGATTCAACAGATACAAAAAGAAGCGCGCGACAGCGGCAAAGCAACACGTCCGCGCTGGCCTATGATTGTGTTACGTAGCCCAAAAGGTTGGACCGGGCCGAAAGAGGTCGATGGTCTTAAAGTTGAAGGTTTTTGGCGCGCTCATCAAGTGCCGCTGGGTAAAGTGAAAGAAAACCCCGAACACCTCAAACAATTAGAAAGTTGGCTGCGTAGCTATAAACCCCAAGAATTATTTGATGGTAATGGGCGGTTAGTTTCAGCACTCAAGACACTTGCCCCACAAGGCAATCGACGCATGAGCGCCAATGCGCATGCTAATGGCGGCTTGTTGCGCAGAGCCTTGCGCATGCCGGATTTCCAAGACTATGCGCTGGCATTGGAGGCGCCAGGCAAGGTATCCGCTCCCAATACAAAACCGCTAGGAAAATTTTTGGCCGACATCATGCAACACAATATGCACAACTTCCGTGTGTTTGGACCCGATGAAAATAGTTCAAATAAACTCGATGACATCTATGCCGTCAGCAAAAAAACGTGGTTAGCTGATTATTTGCCTGAAGATGCCGATGGCGGCGAACTTTCACCCGATGGGCGCGTAATGGAAATGCTATCTGAACATACGGTAGAGGGCTGGCTAGAAGGTTACTTACTCACTGGTCGCCATGGATTTTTCTCTACTTATGAATCTTTCGTACATGTCATTGACTCCATGTTCAATCAACACGCCAAGTGGCTTGCGATGTCCAAAGCGGTGCCTTGGCGTGCGCCGGTTTCTTCACTCAATCTACTGATTACATCCACCGTCTGGCGGCAGGATCACAACGGATTCACCCATCAAGATCCTGGGTTTCTCGACATCGTGGTCAATAAAAGCCCTGAAATAACGCGTATCTACTTACCGCCTGATGTGAACTGCTTGCTCACTATAGCTAATCATTGTTTAAACAGTACCGATTACATCAATGTCATCGTCTGTGACAAGCAGAAGCACTTACAGTATTTAGACGCAGTTGCAGCAATCAAACATTGCACCAAAGGTGTTGGCATCTGGCAATGGGCGAGTAATGATGCAGGACAAGAGCCTGATTTAGTCATGGCGTGCGCTGGTGACATCCCCACCAAGGAAGCATTGGCAGCTACTGTATTGCTACGAGAACACTTCCCACAACTTAAAATTCGCTTTGTTAATGTGGTTGATTTGTATAAGCTAACACCAAAAAGTGAGCATCCTCATGGGCTTTCAGATCGTGATTTTGATAGTTTGTTCACTGTCGATAAACCCATTATTTTTAATTTTCACGGCTACCCCTACTTGATTCACCGCCTAACCTATCGTCGCACTAATCATGACAATCTGCACGTACGTGGTTACAAGGAAAAAGGCAGCATCAATACACCATTGGAACTTGCGATTCAGAACGAAATTGACCGCTTTAGCTTAGCGATTGACGCGATTAACCGCATCCCAAGCTTGCAAACTATAGGCGC
>JBARQL010000081.1:0-47660 GCA_049643685.1 Methylotenera sp. | reverse complement strand
AATGGTTTGCCGATGATTAACGCGGTACCAGCGGCTGGCGGAGGTCAAAATTACAGCTTAAGTCTGCAAACACTGATTCTGTTGACCTCGCTTACATTTATTCCTGCCGTTGTGCTCATGATGACAGGGTTCACCCGCATCATTATTGTGTTGTCCTTATTACGGCAGGCATTGGGCACCCAGTCTGCGCCGCCTAATCAAGTAATGATTGGCTTGTCGTTATTTTTGACTTTTTTTGTGATGAGCCCAGTCATCGATAAAATCTATGTGGATGCCTATCAGCCGCTTGCTGAAAATAAAATTACCACCGAGCAGGCCATGGAGTTTGGCTCAAAACCGCTAAAAGAATTTATGCTGAAACAAACCCGTGAAGCAGATTTAGCTTTGTTTATTAAAATGGCACAGATCGAGAAAATTGACACGCCAGAACAAGTGCCATTGAAAGTGCTTGTTCCTGCCTTTATGACCAGTGAATTAAAAACGGCTTTTCAGATTGGCTTTGCGATATTTATCCCCTTTTTAATTATCGATATGGTGGTGGCTAGCGTGCTGATGTCGATGGGCATGATGATGGTTTCGCCTTCCATCGTTGCGCTACCTTTCAAATTGATGTTGTTTGTGTTGGTGGATGGTTGGGCGCTATTGATGGGTTCATTAGTTCAAAGTTTTTTCTAAATAATTCAGTGACAAGGAAATAAAAATGACGCCAGAAAGTGTGATGGGTTTAGGGGTAGATGCAATGGAAATTACCTTACTGGTGGCGGCACCTATTTTGCTGACAGTGTTGATTATTGGTTTGGCGGTGAGCATATTTCAAGCGGCGACACAAATCAACGAGCAGACTTTATCTTTTATTCCGAAACTTGTTGGCGTATTTGCATCACTGGTAATCGCGGGCCCATGGATGCTTGCAACCATGGTAGATTACATGCATCGTGTGTTCACGAGCATTCCTGCGATGGCAAACTAGGCGATGGCTAATTAAAGTAATAATTTTCATCTTCTTTGATTAGTCTTATAAATGTTGTTATATGATTTCAATTAGCAGTCAACTACTGCAAACGTGGATTATAGCGCTGTTATGGCCGCTGACCCGAGTGCTAGGATTTATCGCGGTAGCGCCGATATTTAGTCACACCTCTATTCCCAATCAAGTTAAATTAGGCTTTGGTATTATGCTCACTCTAATGGTGATGCCAATCATGCCGCCATTACCGCAATTCGAGATATTTTCGTTTTACGGGTTATTAATATTAGTCGAGCAGTTAATCATTGGTTTAGCCATCGGCTTTAGTATGCGGCTGGTGTTTGCCGCGATTGATGTTGCAGGCCAGCTTATTGGCATGACAATGGGTTTAGGTTTCGCCAGTTTTTTTGACCCAAACTCACATGGACAAAGCACGGCAATTAGTCAATTCTTAATGTTACTGACCATGTTGATTTTTTTGAGTCTAGACGGTCATTTACTGATGGTGACGGCCGTGGCGAACAGTTTTACGACCATGCCCATCGCGCTCAATAGCACAGGCATTCAACCGATGAAGATTGTTACTTGGGCTGAAACGATGTTTAGCACTGGCTTGTTATTGAGTTTGCCTGCTGTCACGGCACTTTTGATGACGAATATGGCGTTAGGGATTTTAACCAGAACCGCACCGCAACTGAATTTATTCGGTATCGGTTTTCCAATCACCCTCAGTATGGGGCTACTTATTATTTTGCTTACATTGCCAGGCATGCTCAAACCGATTGAAAACTTGATTGAGCAAGGCATTAGCCACATGTCAGAAATTACCTCAACAACGCCTGACATTAGACATTAGAAGTGCCCTTAAAAAAAACTATTTTTTAGTGTGATTTAGACTATCTTTATTAGCACTGCCCCGCAAGCCTTTATTTGTAAGGCTCGCAAGGCATTAAAATTTTCTCGGGGGATTGGCACCATTTTTTTAACTAAAAAAAGAGCTTTGCAAGAAGCGACGTTAATACTAAAAATGCTCAAACAGTGTCCCAGAGTACCCTCTCTTTCCACTTCATGAAAATTTACCTTGTCATTTCGAACGTAGAAAGAAATCCAATCAATTTAATTGGGTTAAGATTTCTCTCTACGTTCGAAATGACGGATTTTTGATGTTTTCAATAAAATACAGGTCTTTTTTGCTTAGTACTAAAGGTCTCACTTCATTATTTTATTTATAATTTTTACTGTTCTGAATAGTTACGTCCCAGAATCGCCCAACCATCCAGATAAAACCGCATGTAATTGATCTGGCTCTAACGGTTTATGTAATACCAGATAACCTTCACTTTCAGCCTGTTTGAGTTCAGGCGAGTCGAATTCCCCACTAATCATTGCACCATAAGCCTCTGGGCAGCGATCAAGAAGCTCCCGTAATACCTCAAAGCCACTCTCACCAGCCCGTAAACGCTGATCGCAAAAAATTGCCTGTGGCTGAAAATCAGTATCCAACACTGCCAAAGCTTGCAATCCAGAAGCCACACATTTAACGTGTAAGCCCCAAGAGCTCAAAAGTGATTCCCAGGCTACGCAAACTTGAGGGTCGTCGTCAATAATCAGGCATGACCCTGTGAGTGATGAAAGGGCAGTGGGTGCGATTGTATGCTCGTCAGCACTTGAAACTTGGTAGGCATTTCGCGGGAAATCATCTATTGCTACTGCAGCAGGTAAGCGCAACCAAAAACGTGAGCCTTGGCCCTCTTTTGAAGTAAATCCATATCTAGCCCTCATCAAATCAGCACAACGTGCCACCACGGCAAGCCCCAAGCCATGCCCCGCGCTATCGATACGCCAAGCGTGCTCATTACGAAAAAAGGGTGAATAAATACGGTCTTGGTCTTCAATAGCCACGCCAATACCAGTATCCCACACCTCAAACTGCCATGAATCGCCACGCTTTCTTGCTGCGATCAATACGCCACCTTGCTTGGTATAACGCAATGCATTATGCATGAGGTTAGCCATTGATTGACGTAATAGTGTCGCATCAGCAAGCACGAATGCCGCTTCTTTGGTATGGTGAATGCGTAGCTGAAGGTTTCTAGACAGTGCCTCTTCACGAAACATCGTGGCAATTTCACTCATCAGCTTATCCAAAGACAATGGCACTAAGTGAATTTCTACTGCGCCCGCCTCAATTTTAGATAAATCCAGCAGTGAGTTGAACATTTGCGTGACAGAGCGCACACTTTGTTTCAAATCTTTAAGTGCTGGAATCAAGCTGACATCTTGGTTGCGGCGCGCAATGGATTCGATTAAAAATCCCATGGCATGCACAGGTTGGCGTAAATCGTGGCTGGCGGTGGTAAGAAATTGATTTTTAGCTTTTAATGCGCCTTCTACACTTTCTTTAGTTAATTTATAGCTTGCCGCTAAGCGCGCGCCTTCTTCTTCGAGCCACACCATGCGTAGAAAAAAACGATGTGATTTTAACGCGTGCCAATACATGGTAATGCCGTAAAATGTAGAGAATGTAGTCACTACTTTCCAGTCTGGCAATGAGAAAGGCATGAATGCCACGGTTGAAAACCAGCCGAATATTAAAAACCGAGCAAAAACACTCAAAGTTGGAGATTGGTGCGTTGCATTAGCCGCTATCACGGCCGCTAAGGTGAGTATGAATAAATATTTAAACTCTAGTGTTGCTGTATTGCCAACTATTGGTAATAGCGAAAAGAAACCAATGCCATGTAAAACTGCTAATAATTGTATTCGAGGTAGCCACGTATACACCATATATTCTGCGGCTTGGGTTTTTTGATTACTTTTATATGCTTTATTGATAAAAAACATAGCTATCGCAGCACAGCAATAACAAAATGACCAAATTATGACGCGGTAGCCATTGCTAAAATCATGGTAATAACAAGCGAAAGTTGCACTGGCAAATGGCATTGCAAATAAGCTAAACCTTAGTCTTGCATAAGCCAAATCAAGCAACTGAGCACGTCCTGTTATGCTAATTTTATCTAGCTGAATGATGGATTCATCTGTGGTTTTAAACCTTAAAAATTGATTTAGCATATACTTACTCTAGCCGCTTACCGCGCAACTTGGTAATAGCTTCAATCCTATTACTTACGCCCAATCTACTAAGAATACCAGTAACATGTTCTTTGACTGTTTGTTCTGATAATGATAGCGTTTGTGCAATGCGCTTGTTTGGTAAGCCTTTAATTATCATCGCAAGAATCTCACCCTGGCGAGCAGTTAAACCGAGTTCAAACGGTGTTATCGCCAATTCTTTATATTGATTAGCGTGTTTGTTCTGTTGATTTGCATTGGCAAACCAAGTGTTACCACTTAGCAAACTAGCCACCGCTTGCACAAAGACATCTGTGGCTTCTTGTTTGTTAATAAAGCCATGCGCACCCGCCACCTCTACTTTGCTTTGCACGGCGACATCGTCATCTGCGCTAACAACCAATATTAGTGTAGTTGGGTACTGCGTTTTTAATTGATTTAACAAAGTTAAAGATGCGCCATCGGGCAGCCAAAAATCCAACACTACCATTGTAGGTGGGTTAGTTAATTCGATGTTGCTCCAAAGCTCATCGATATTGGTGATTGTTAGTACATCTTCAAACCCACAATGTGATTCTAAAAATGCGGCAATGCCTCGTGCAACCAGCGGATGATCATCAATCACAAGTGCATTTTTTTGAATAGTCACGCTACATCCTTAAACTAGCTTGATAGGCACTTACATGATAACAAATCCACAAGATAGCCACACCCTACTTTAGTAGGGTTGTGTTGCAAACCATATATCCTGAAAATACTCTCTATATCTCAGTATTTTAAGGAATTTAATGATGAACAGTATTTACTGTAAGACTATTTTGGCGACTATTAGCTTTCTTTCGGGATGTGCGACCACTGCAGGTGGTATTGACGGCGCCCTTTTTAGCAACGCTGCCAAGGTTCATATCTTTACACAAGAAGAGCAAGCTAAGATGACAGCCGACGGTGCCATCCCAACCATGGTTACACCATCTGAGGTTAGAGAATATTATAAGAATGCAGGCAAGGTCACTAAACCAACGGGTGCGGTGAACTACTGTGGCGCAGGCTTATCATCGCTGGTTCAGTCACGAAGAAATGCAGCACTTGCGGCCATTGATGGTGCCTGTGGTGGCAAAGATCAATACGCAATCCGGCGTGAGGGTTCTGGCTATATTCAAGCGAGCCATGCCGGAAATGTGCGTATAGGAGGCGACTGTAATCGTCCCATGTCAATCTACTTCAGATGTAACGGCGAGCAACCTAAACCAGAGATTAGTAAGAAATAAGATGAAGACTATCATTTCCTTGTTGTTCAGCTTGCTTTTGGCTGGTTGTGTCAGCACAGATAGCTTGCAAAGCAACGGAGATTTTGGTGATCACTATGTTGTTACTGGCAAAAATTATGAACAGATATGGCAAGCCGCAACGGTAGCCATGAGTGTCGATATGAACATTGTTGAAAGCCACAAACCATCAGGCATCATTAAATCCAAGGTCGTCAATGGAACAGCTGGCAAGGTAGTTGGGTTCTTTATTCAACCCACCGATGCAAATGCACCTCGCTACAACATCAACATTGTGAGCAAAAAGCCTTTCCAATCATCTGATTTCGACAAGGACGGAGAACCTTCGGTGTGGGAAGATTTTAAACAGGCAATTAAGGATCTCTTGTAATGATTTATTCAGAAACTCTCTAAATATGAAACATATTCTAATAAAAATACATTTCATGATTTATGGCATTTTAATCATGCCTATGACTAGCTGGGCGTGGAATGACGGTTGCGGCTATGGTGAGCAACAAACGAGCTACGTGCAAGATAATATTCGTTATGTTGGTTGCGCCCCGATTCCCGGTTACTACGAATTATCTGATCAAGGTAAGGCGGATAGCGCGCAGGGTATGCTTGATGCGATGAGTAAAATTACAAGACATTACAAAAGCGATCCAAATCTCCATAAGGATCCACAAATACAAAAACTCCTAAAAGGTTATTGGAAGTTCTCGCATATTGATGAAAATCAAAAAGAAAGGAAAGTCGCTTATAAAGAAAGCTGTTCTGCAACTTTTTTACAGGCAACTGGGTATGAAAATGATGGCTTTATGGAAATTGAAGGGTTTGGTGGTAGTGAAACAGGCGCAATGCTGATTTTTTCTGGAGGACAGGTTCCGACCCCCAAAACGCCAGAAAAAGTAACAGTTACGCTGACCCAAACTGGCGAGAAGCCGCAAACTGTAAAAGCCCTCAACTATAGGCGCTTAGTAAGCGGTGTTGTGCCTTGGGGCGTCATTGTGTTGGAAGTCCCGACCTTAGAAGATGCTTTAGCAGGTATGGATGACAAAAAAAGCTTTGGTATAGCAATGGATGGCAAAACTTTGGCTCAAGTGAATTGGCACGGTGGTTTGGCGGCGCGTGACAAATTACGCCAATGCGAAAGTCAGCGTGTTTCTAGTCCCAAAGCAAAGTAATAAGCTGGTCATGCAAATATACGGCTTAAGTTTAATTGCTAAATATGTTCCAAACGAGTGAAAGTTAATCATCTTTTTAATGTGGGGGTAGCAGAATGCGTAGATCAATATTAGTAGCGACTACAGTATTAGCAACAATGATGAGCTCAAGCTTTGCATTTGGCATTGAGTATATGGTGTGTGAACGTGGAGCACCACCCAATGACACTGTGCTGTTATGTGATGGTCATAAAGAGGGTGAATCAACAACTTTACGTGAGCTTACAAAGAACGGTTGGAAAGTAAATCAAATGTCATCGGTGAACGCACTTTCATCAATTTATATTTATTTTCTGATGATTAAACAGTAGGTAACTTATAGCTAAAACACAGAGACTGACCCTAACTTCCCTAATACATAATAAGAGCAATAATATGAATACACAAAAAATACCACAAATTGCACTGGAAGACATCAAAATCAGTTTGAAACTGAAGCTTGCAGCACTGTGGGCGAGTTTTATGTTTCTCTACATCTATGTAGATTATTTCCACTTATATATGCCGGGCTCCATAGAAGATATTCTGGCAGGAAAAATATTTACATTTGACATTACATATGTCTTTCTAATGATAGGGTTGACTTCCGTAACAATTCCAGCTCTTTTGATTTTCCTTTCTGTTGCCCTGCCGGCTAAAGTAAATCGCTGGGCAAATATCATTATTGCTGGGGTGTATATTCCATATACATTGTTTAATTTGGTAGGGGAGGCTTGGATGCATATGGTGTTTGGCGCTGTTGTAGAAGTCGTTCTTCTTTGTCTAATTATCTATTATGCATGGAAATGGCCTCGTATTGAAACATAACAAAAAGAACCAGAGACCTATGTCGCGCTTTATAAATTTCATTAGTGAGGTAGTTTAAATGTATTTAATTAAGATGGTATTGATAGTACTTCTGTTGTCTTTAGCTGGTTGCGCTGGCGGAACTGCAAACCCTGTATTTAATTCTTCTGTGAAAAAAGCTTATATCTATGCGCCTGGCGAAGCTGATACATTGGGCTTGCCTGCTAAATTTTCTAAGGCGACGGGTGAAGTTAGATATTGCGCCAGTGGCATGGTGCAGTTAGTGCAAGAGCGCAAGAACGAAGCGCTAGCAGGTATTGCTGAAGCTTGTGGCGGGGAAGATAAATACGGCATCATCGACGAGCTGCAAGCTGACGCAACGGGAAAATTTATGGGGGTTGACGTTAAATGTAATGGTAATGCTGGAAGAGCTATTTACTTTAAATGTAAGGGCACAAAACCTAAGCCAACAGGATATGACAAGTAGTTTTTAATTAAATAGAGAGTATGCAAACAATGAAAATAGTATTGGCAATGATGCTGGGGTTAACGCTAACTGCGTGTGGAGTAATGACTGTTAATGAGCACGAACTGCAAGCTGGCTCTGCTGATGGCGTGACTTTTTCAACAACAGGCAGACCAACTTACGACCAAGTATGGGCAGCAGCCACTAAAGCGATGTCAAACGGCATGAAGATTGTGTACAGCCACAAGGCATCTGGCACGATTAAATCGCGCGTGGGTGCAGACCATACAGGCAAAGTTGTCGCGTTTTTTATTACACCAACTACAGAGCATGCGCCGCAATACAAAATTGAACTGGTGAGTAAAAAACCAATGGGGCTTGGGCAGCCTGAGCGACATAATTGGGAGCCATCGGTGATTGAAGATTTTAAAGCCGCGCTCAATACCAAATAATCAGCCAACAAACTTAAAGATAGGTAAAGTTTAATATGAAATTTTTTACAACACTATGTTTTATTTTTATGGGTTTGCTCTCGTTTTTTTCGATAAATGCGATCGCACAAACAAAAGAAGAGACTGAAGCTTGGATTATCAAACAGACCGAGCTAAACCCGCAGGAGATAAAGCATAGCATTGAAGGTGATGTACTTATCAGCAAGGTTACCATGGTAAATGGCATAGGCGGTTTGGGAGGAGAGCCTATTGAAAAAGGCATCCCCATTAGCCAAATTACAAAGATTGCCTACACACACACGAGTGAATATTTATCTTACACCATTACGTGCGATAAATCTTGCGCGTATTTACTTGATGAACCTGATGAAAAGCGGCCTAAATTTTTGTTTGAGATTTACAAGAAATTAGATTCTAGCTATGTGCCACGGATGAATAAAGCCTTGTTGCATCTGGTTAAATTGCATGGTGGCAAAGCGAAACTTGCTAAGGCTGAAACATCAAAAGAGGCTTTTTAGTATGCGTTTTTTAGCTTTATACATTAGCCCAATCTGCAGTTCTTGAGATGAAAACAAAACAATTGATAGCGTTTATTTCGCACACATTTTTGATGCTGGCAATCTCTAGTTGCACGACTCAAGCATGGTATGAAAGCGTAAAGCAAGGCGCGGAAAATAACTGCCGTAAACAGCCACCAAGCGAAAGTGAGCGGTGCCAAGAAAGTCTGAATAAAAAAACCTATGAAGAATATGAAAAAGATCGTTTATACCAAAAGTCACCTTAAGTTGCTTAGCAAAAGCATACCCTATCCAACAAGCGGGACGCTACGCCGATATGCAATGCTCTAAATGTCATTCATGAGGCACTCATTAACCATTCTGAAGGAAACTGATATGAAGAAAATTTATTTAGTTGCGGCAATAATTGGTGCCGTTATTCTGTGTTTTTTCTTTTTTCAGTTCGTACAGTTAAATGGTGTAAATCTTCCAGACTTTATTTCAGCGTTATTCGTAAATGGCGCGGCAGGCGGCTTTAGCGTCGACCTGCTCATATCATCATTCGTGTTCTGGGTATTTATGTTCCAACAGCGGAAAATGAGTGATGCTCCTAAGCCTTGGCTGTTCATTGCACTCAACTTAGGAATAGGCTTGTCGTGCGCTTTGCCTGCGTATTTGTACGCTATTGAAACATCGCAAAATGCTTATCGCGCCTAACCCATTAAGTGGGACGCTAAAGCGCGTCCCTTATCAAGCTACAAGGGCTTTCTTTGATGCCATGAAAATAAAATTATTCGTTATAAGCATTACCGCTCTGATGATGGCTTTGCTCTCTGGTTGTGCATCATTGCCCAATTCAACAACGGAGAAAATAAACAATAACCATATCGAGTTTGCAATGACTCCACACAACACCATTCCCGTTGTCTTCGAAAACGGACTTGGTGGAAGAATGGAATGGTGGAAAAAGGTATTGCCAGAAATCTCAAAAGACACCACGACATTCGCATATAACCGACCTGGGTACGGGGAAAGTGACCCTGTCTCGACACCACGTGACGGTTCACACATAGTGGATGAGTTGAGGTCGCTGCTTCGAAACAAAGGTCTGAACCCCCCATACATCCTAGTGGGGCACTCACTGGGTGGTTTATATATGCAACTTTTTGCCCGTCGTTACCCAGATGAGGTTAGTGCACTTATTCTTGTTGATTCAACTCACCCAAAGCAACTTGATGGCGAAGGCGATATTGAGAAACAGTCATTCTTGGTTCGTGGCCTCGTAGGGGCTTTCGTGACAAGTGCTGCTAAAGAAGAGCTTAACTTGCTTTCTCAAACTGGCGAACAAGTTCTCAGTCTCCCAACCTTGCAAAACAAACCCGTATTCGTTCTAAGTGCATCACAGCCACTTGAAGAAAAATCAACGTTGGCGGATGATGCAAACGAAAAACGTAAAGACATCGCCCGACTTTACCCAAACTCTAAACAAATATGGGTAGACAGTGGTCACGGCATCCCGCTGGAGAAACCTGAGTCTGTTGTATCAGTGATTCGCGAGGTTTTAACGCCAAAACATTGAGGGTGTCTTGAATCTTGTGTAAACATCGGTTAAATACTGCTGAGGCATCCGCGCCTCGAATTGAATAGTAAACTTATTTCAAATTAACAGGAATTGAAAAAATGAAAGCAAAACTTTCTACCCTATGGGTATTCGTGATGTTTAACATGGTATTTATCGATATTGTCGGATTTCTAGTTCCTGGAGCCCTTGAACAAATGATGGCGATGAAACCAAGTCAAGGTTTGTTATTGACGTTCTCAATACTGCTAGAAATTCCGATTGCCATGATTGTTCTGTCTCGACTACTAAAATATAGTGCAAATCGTTTGGCAAACATCATCTCAGGGGTGATAACCATTCTTTGGGTCATAGGCGGCGGAAATACAAGTATTTCTTAAGTATTTTTTGCGGCTATAGAAGTTTTATCAATGTTGTTTATTATCTGGTGTGCATGGAAGTGGGCTGAACTGGAAGCTGTCTGTTAAATATTCATCACAAAACCCTACTTAGGTAGGGTTCTCAATTTAAGCAGTTATCAGGATAATCATTCCCTACATTTCAAATTAAAATCTATAAATCAGTTTTAAGTGTTGAACTTACAAGGGAATTCATTATGCGCATCAAAAGAATAATTTTACCTTTCATATTTGTTGCTTCATTCAGTTCTGTTGCGCAAGCAGTCACGGTGACTTTTGAAGATATCAATATTACTTTCGATCAGTCTCCTTTATATGGGACAGGGGACGTTGCAGAGGGCTACAACGGAATTTCAGGTTGGAGCGGCATAGGAAAGGTGTGGGGTTACCCTGCTGGTGAGCCTAATGGGGCGATTGGTGAGCGCTGGTTTTATGGCTCAAATGGTGAGTTACGCTTTGATAATGCACCTGTTGTCTTTGAGGGGACTTATTATCAATCTTATGCTTCTGACCCAAACAATCCCATTACTAGCATCGAATTATTTTATCAAGGCCAGCTAGTTCATAGCATTCTTGACCCAATCGCAAGTACAAACTTGGTGTGGGTAGCTTCAGGCTATTCAGGCTTGGTGGATAAGATTTATTTGCATGGCGGTGGCGAAGGTTTTTCGATTGATAACTTAACTTATTCAATAGCGGCTGTACCAGAACCATCTAGTTACATGTTGTTTTTAAGTGGTTTAAGCATTCTTGGTTTTATACGTAGAAAAAATAGATTGTAAGCTTACAAGTAAAAACAAAATAACGCTGTCTTTTTGCCTTACATTAACTGTTTGTGTACCCGAACAACTGAGCAAAATGTCTATCTGATAAAATCAAACAGCGAAAGACTGGTGGTCTTCACAAAGGACTTTTGTGCAGCTTCCATAATGGTTTGTTGTTTAGCCAGATCAGAAAGTGCTGCGGTGTAATCCAAATCCTGCAAATCAGATAACGATTGACTGTATTGCAAGTCACGGTCAGTGCCTGCGGTATCAAGCGTATCTAATTCATTTAACTTGGTGCCAATCGCGGTTCGTACATTCAGAACATTATCCACAGAACCCTGCAAGTTTCCAATGGCGGTTGAAACTCCGCTGCTAAATGCGGCCTGTGTGGCCGCATTGGTAATGGGCGTGTTGAGCAGTGTAACGAGGTTGCTTAAAGTGGCAAACACATCATATCCGCCGCTTTGGAATAAACTGTCACCAGTGACGTTGACGCTCATCTGACGTTGCGGATCGACTTGTAGCATTTGCTGCTGTGCGTCGCCATTGTAGGTCGCACCTGTTGCAGTTGCAGTAAATGCTGGCGTATTTGATTTAAATCCAGCGTAGATAAAATTACCTGACGCATCTTGTGTATTCGCTAATCCAATCAGAGCCTCAAGCGAACCCTGGAGTTCTGTACTGATTATTTTTCTTTCATTGTTAGAAAGTGCACCATTGCCTGCGCCGACAAGGCTCGATTGTGTGGATACAAGCAAATTCGTCACACTGGTCAAATTCGCTTCTAAAGTATTGAGTTTTAATTGCGCAACTTTTCGGGTGTCAGCAAATGAAGTGTTGATAGTTTTTTCATGCGAGACTTCTAGCGCCCTTGCTGAGGCGATAGGATCGTCAGAGGGATTTAAAATGCGCCTGCCCGTGGCAATTTGCTGTTGCAATTTTGCTTGATCAGATTGTAAGGTGCTCAGTTTAGACGTCCCTGACTGATAGATGGTATTGGTGCTAATACGCATGATGGAATCCCGTATGATTTAACTGTATATATTAAATGTTGAATTAGCCAATTTGTAACAGCACATCAAATAGCTGGCTGGCAATTTGCATCATTTTCCCTGCCGCTTGATAAGCTTGTTGATAGCGTAATAGATTGGCTGCTTCTTCATCTAGATTCACGCCGGATTCAGATTGCATCGCGGCATCTGCTTGCTCAAGCACTTTGGCTTCTGCAGCGCCTGTTACCTTTAACTCGCGTGTTTTATTGCCTACACCACTCACCATTTGCGCAAAGGCGCTGTTGTAACTGTTTTTTGTAGTACTACCTATTGTTTTTACGGTGCCTGTTGACTGGAGATTTGCCAATAACAAGCCATTTCTATTGTCACTGGGGCCAGTAGTGCTGCTTGGCGCTACTGTAAACTGGTCGCCATTCGACGGTATACCAGAGATAGAAAAACTCATGTTCCCAACAGTAATCGTGGCGCCGCTGGTATACGTAATAGGTGTGCCAGGCGGGTATGTAGTACTAGAGGCACCATTGCTCACCGTCACTGGCTGTGTTGACGGTGCCATGGCGAATGTACCTGGTACACCACTGGTATAAGTAAAGCTTAACGGTGAAGCCAATGGGCTTGCTGTGTAATTTGTATTAACACTAACGTTGCCCACGCTGGCGCTACCTGTATTGGCAGCGTTAGCTGTTGAAGTTACTGCAGGGCCGCCCACCGCGAGTTTGTTCACATCAGTAATCGCCAAGCTGATGTTATTGGCGGCACTTAACGTTGGGCGAATCATAAAGTCATCACCGGCATTCATGGTGCCAGATGCTTGCGTGAAGCTTAGGCCATCAACTGTTTGTGGCAGACTGGCGAAAGTCTGCACAGATTTATCGGTCAAGCGGGTGATTTTGTAGTTTGTACCGTCATATTGTAGGCGGTAATCACTACTGGTAACAGCGCTTGCATCTACAATTTGGCTATCAATAACAGCACTACCAGTGTTGTTGCTGCTGCTATTGACGATTGGTTGTGGCAGATTAAATAAAACTCCACCAGGGTTACCATTTTTATCGGTTCCCTGTACATGTTGCGCATTAAACGAGCCGGCTAAGGCAACAGCGATCTGGCCGATTTGGTTTTGTATGGCGTCCAATGACTCAGCGCGAAATTGAACTAAACCGCCAATCACACCACCTGGCAAACTCTCAGCACTTAGAATGGCGGTTTTTGAATTGCTTTGATAAGCCACTTCCATTCTGCTTGGGTCAGTTGGCGACGGCGCAGTGGTCAGTGAATAGTTCGTTGTACCTACTACTAGAGGTAATCCATTCCCAACGAAAACGTTATATCCTCCCTGGCCTTGCGGCACAACAGTGGTTTTAATCAACTTGCTAAGTTCTGTGACAAGCTGATCACGCTGATCCATTAAATCATTGGGCGTATTGCCAGTCGCACTAATGGCTTTATCAATCGTGTCATTCAAACTAGATAGTTGTTTGGCATAGGTATTGACCAAGCCAACACTGGAAGTCAATTGCGAATTAACGCCTTGTCTGATTTCATCGAGGCGAGCATTCGTTGAGTGAAATCGATTCACCATCGACTGTGCATTAGACAGCATGGTTTGACGAGTGCTGACATCATTAGGATTAGCCGACAAACTCTTTACACTCGCGAAAAAATCATTCAGTGTCGGGTTTAAGCCAGCGGATGCATCTGACAGCATGTTGTCGATAGTTGTCATTTGCGCGCCATAAGTTTCAAGGCTCGTACTGACGGATTGGCTGTTGATTGCCTGTTTCGCTAGTAATTCGTTGTAAACGCGCGTGACCGATGACACTTCCGTGCCTTGACCAACATAACCATAACCAAAGTTTTGTGACGCAGCAGCAGACTGTGTTACAACTTGTCGGGAGTAACCAGCAGTAGATGCGTTGGCGATATTGTGCCCAGTGGTGCTAATGCCCACTTGCGCGGCATTGAGTGCCGTTTTACCTATACTTAATATATTAGAGGTAGCCATGATGTTGCCTTTTTATAGAATCTCATAATGTGCATTACGACATTAAACTGAGAAACTTGAGACTTATTTTTTGTTGCTGGCTCATTAGCTGGAAACTTTCTCAATCACACTGGCTAACTTGCTCGCATATTGTGGATCAGTGGCATAGCCGGATTGCTGCATGGCGTTAGCATAAGCTTTTGTATTGTGTATATTAGAAACAACGTTTTCATAGCGCGGATTACTTTGCATCAATTTAGCAAAGTCTTTAAAAGAATCCGCGTAGCTGTCATAAGCGCGGAATTTCTCAATGCGTTTTTGTTTGATACCGTTGATATATTCTGTGGTCATGGTTTCAACTACTTTTCCATCCCACTGACCAGTGGCCTTAATGCCAAACAGATTGTGGCTATTAGTGCCATCCGCACTTTTAATTTCGCGCTTGCCCCAGCCACTTTCTAAAGCAGCTTGACCTAACATGAGGTGCGCTGGAATTCCTGTGGCGCGGCTGGCTTCTTCAGCATGCGCTGCCATTTTGGCTTGAAAGGCTGCAACACTGGGCTCTATTTTACCTGGCTCAGTCGGCTTGTTAACTTCATTTATACGTGCTTTTGCAAGCGTATTTGTAATAATGGGGTTTGCATTAAAGGGATTGGCATTCAAAGTGTTCGGGTTAACCCTGGAGTTTTTTATATGTAGAAATGTTGGCTGTAAAGCATTCGAATTTAATTCACCGGCCGGATTTTCTATCGAAGTGTTTTCTGAATCTAACTCATTAATGGAATGTGCGGCATAACCCGTTTTAGTGAGTTGCTGTGCTAGCACATCCGCCAGCCCTAGGCCTTTAGATGAAAGGTTACTCGAGAGTTGCTGATCAAGCATTGAGGTGAAGGTGCGACTTTGTTCATTGTCAAATGGGTTGTCTTCAGATGAAGATGCTTCGCGCATGCTTTTAAGCATCATGTTCATGAAAATGGCCTCAAATTGCTTGGCAACAGCCTTGATGGCTTCAGGCGAATTTTCTTTCGCGGCTTGTTTAAGGCCGTTTAAGCTATTAGCGTCAAAGGCAACTTGCCCAGTTAAATCAGCGCCGCTCACCATGCTAAATAATCTCCAAATCGGCTTTTAAAGAACCCGCTGCTTTGATGGCTTGTAAAATTGCCAATAAATCTTGCGGGGTTGCTCCTATGGCGTTGAGTGCTTTAACAACATCAGATAGATTAGTGCCACTGTTAAGTTTCAGTACTTTGCCTGGTTCTTTAGAAATTTCAATTTGTGAGCGGGCGGTGGATACGGTTTGTCCATTTGAAAGTGGAGCAGGTTGGCTAATCACTGGCGAGGTGTCAATCACCACAGTTAAATTGCCATGCGACACCGCACAAGGCTCTAAGGTGACCGCACGGTTCATGACTACTGAGCCAGTCCGAGCGTTAAGAATGATTTTCGCAGTAGTGGCGGCTGGTGTAATGTTGATTGATTCCAGAGCCGCTAAAAATGAAACGCGATTTTTATTCGCGGGTGGCGTGACTTTAATTACACGCCCATCTTCTGCAACGGCTGTGTTTTGACCAAATTGACGGTTGATGGCATCTACCGTGGAAGACGCAGTGGAAAAATCCGATTCTTTTAATTCAAGATTGATGCTATCGCCTTGATTGATCGCATTAGGTAACGCACGCTCTACGGTGGCGCCGTCTGAAATGCGGCCAACACCAAGATGGTTGATTTGTGTTTGGCTACCATTGGCAGAAGCCCCCACGCCACCTACGATTAAATTTCCTTGCGCCATGGCGTAAATTTGACCGTCCGCACCTTTAAGCGGTGTCATGAGTAGGGTGCCGCCACGCAGGCTTTTTGCATTTCCCATGGAAGACACGGTAATATCCAACGTCTGACCAGGTTGAGCAAACGCAGGTAAACTACTGGTAATCATCACCGCGGCGACATTTTTAAGCTGTAAATTAGTGCCAGGTGGCAGACTTACGCCCATTTGCTGCATCATACTGATAATGCTTTGTACGGTAAAAGGGGTTTGTGTAGTTTGGTCGCCGGTGCCATCAAGACCGACCACTAAGCCATAGCCAAGCAATTGGTTACTGCGTACGCCTTGAATAGTGGCAATATCTTTTAAGCGTTCCGCCTGCACATTGGGCGAAAAGAGTACGCATGAGATCAGCAGGCTGTAAAAGCATTGGCTGAGCAATTTTTGTATCGCTTGGAAGATTTTTAAATAATTAAGGTTCATTTTGCCTATGTACTTTATTTTGCGCATTAATTACGGTACTACAGTGCAGCCATGCTTAGGAAAAAGCGTGCAAATAAGGAGGCAATCTCGGCGAGATCCACTTTGCTACTGGTACGATATTCAATACGCGCATCGGCGATTTTGGTGGAGGCGACTAAATTGCCCGCCGTAATCGTGTCAGGATTCACCACCCCAGAAAAACGTACATATTCTGTACTCTTATCAAAAGCGACCTGTTTTTCACCAGCAACCATTAAATTGCCATTCGCTAGCACTTCTGTGACTGTAGCAGTCACTGAGCCATTAAAGGCATTGCTGGCATTTGCGGCTGATTTACCTGTATAGGAATTTGAAGAGCTCGCAGCAAACTCAGATTTAGGCACATTGTGACCAAATAGCTTGGTAATACCGTTATTCGCTTTACCTTCTTTACTGCCAGAATCGCCATCAGCTTTACTCGCAGTGGTGTTTTCGGCAATGGTAATGGTTAAAATATCCCCGATAAAACGGGCTTTTCTGTCTTCAAATAATGGACGATAAGCGCCATTATTAAAAATTGCCCCAGATTTAGTCGCATTGGCAACGATGGGTTGAGGTTTTGCAGTGGTAGGCTGCTTGACAATCGAATCAGGGGTAATAGCGCAACCCGCAAGCGTGAACAATAGCAAGCTTAACAAGCTGTTTTTTATACTCAATATTTGGGTAAGGTTGTTCAATTTGTATATTTCTCTATTTTTGGATTCATTTACTTTTAAATTGGCTTTGGCTTAACTTTTTGACCTAGTGCTACATCTGCGTCAGTTTTTGTAACATTTGATCTGAAGTGGTAATGGCTTTGCTATTAATTTCATAAGCACGCTGGGTTTGTATCATATTCACCAACTCTTCAACCACGTTCACATTTGAAGTTTCCACATAACCTTGAGTAAGTAAGCCAGCACCATTGGCACCTGGTGCATTGGTGTTTGCATTGCCTGAGGCAGAGGTTTCTACATATAAATTTTCACCTTTTGCCTGTAACCCAGCGGCATTTATAAATGTCGCCAATTGCAGTGATCCCACTTGAGTTGGCGCTGAAGCTCCAGGCACAGTAACGGAGACCGTCCCATCACGGCCTATCGTCAGGCTTTGTGCGTTTGCTGGAATCGTAATGGCAGGTTGCACAGGAAAGCCGCTTGCCGTCACTAACTGGCCTTGGCTGTCGGTTTGAAACGAACCATCACGCGTATAAGCGGTGCTGCCATCTGGCAACAGTACTTGAAAAAAGCCTGCGCCTTGAATCGCCACATCCTTATCATTACTGGTGAGCTGTAAATTACCCTGTGTAAAAATACGTTCGGTCGCGACAGGTCTTACCCCAGTACCGATTTGTAACCCTGAAGGTAGCTGTGTTTGTTGAGAAGATTGCGCGCCAGGCAGGCGAATATTTTGATAAATTAAATCTTCAAATACCGCACGTGAACGTTTAAAACCGCTGGTACTCACGTTAGCCAAGTTATTGGCAATCACATCCATCTGCGTTTGTTGTGCATCTAGCCCGGTTTTTGAAATCCATAGTGAACGTATCATTTTGTTTCCTTCCACAAATCCATCAATAAGTGCATCTTAACGGATGGAGCATCAACTCATATTGAGGAGTTGACTGGCTTTATTGGCGTTATTCTCAGCGCTTTGTACCAGCTTCATTTGCATTTCGAATTGTCGGGCGAGGCTAATCATAGAAACCATGGCATCGACGACATTCACATTGCTGCTTTCAAGTGCGCCACCAATGACTTGCACTTCTGCATCTGCCTCTGCTGGCTGTCCATTTTTAGTGACAAATAATCCATCATCAGCACGTTTTAAGCTAGCTTCGTCAGGGTTAACGAGTTTTAAGCGACCAATCGCGTTTGAAGGGCCAGGCAAAGTGGCATTGGCCACAGAAGAAATTGTCCCATCTTTACCAATCGAAATCGCCACATCAGGCGGTATGCTAATTGGGCCGCCATCACCCATGACTGTTAAGCCATTGGCGGTTTGCAGCACACCGTTTTCACTGACTTTCAGCGAACCATTGCGAGTGTAACCTTCTGAACCGTCAGCACGTTGTACCACCAGCCAGCCTTTGCCATGCACAGCAACATCCAACTCCCGTCCTGTTTGTTGTACCGAGCCAGTGTTGAAATCTGCGCCCACAGTGGAATCTACAACGAAGGCGCGCGTTGGCAAGCCTTCGCTAATCACTGGCACTGCGCGAAATGAATCCACTTGCGCCTTGAAGCCAGTTGAAGTGACGTTGGCCAGATTATGTGCCGTTGTCGCTTGCTGTTCGAGGATGTGTTTCGCCCCCGTCATTGCGGTATATATCATGCGATCCATGCCAGTTTTCCTTTTATGCAGGTTCTCTCAAGTACAAATAGTGACATTAAGTCTTAATCGTTATTCGCCTGATTAACGAAGATTAACCAATGTTTGCAGTACTTGGTCTTGCGTTTTAATGGTTTGCGCATTGGCCTGATATACGCGCTGAGCGGTAATCATATTCACCAATTCAGCGGTGAGATCCACATTGGAGTCTTCCACAGCGGATGATTGCAACACGCCCAAAGAGCCAGTATTTGGTACGCCGACAAGTGGTACGCCTGAATCAGCACTTTCAACCCAAGCGTTGCCGCCTAAAGACTGTAAGCCATTAGGATTCACAAAATTGGCGAGAACGACTTGACCTAGCGTTTTGGATTGACCATTTGAATAGCGGCCAACGATGGTGCCATCCTTGCCTGTATTAAAGCTGGCTAAACGGCCTGAGGTGTAACCATCTTGAGATAAACTGTTAATGCTGAAATTTGAGCCAAATTGTGTGCTTCCAGAATAGTCCATTGTCAATGAAACAGCATTGGCGCCTGTGGTGGGTACAAAGTTTATTGTCGGTGTGGCTGGAAGCGTAGTTGGTGCTAGACCTGTGCCAGTAAATGCCATGGTGGCGGTTGATGCTGGCAGGGCAGGGGTAGATATACCATCGACGGTTGAAAATACGCTCCATGCGCCTGGCGCTGTTTTAACAAAATAGTTTTGTACGGTGTGAGAGTTACCTAAACTATCAAAAACGGTCACTGCCGTTGAGTTGTGGTAAGTGGTTGGGTCTGCTGGGTCAAAACCTGCTGCAGGCAAAGCGGTGTTTCTTGAATCAAGATTGACCACCCCTTTAAACTCGGTGCTGGCTGATGGTTTTAAATCTGCAGTATTAATATTGATTTCTGATGGGGTGCCCGTGGAGAGTACGCCGTTAATATCAGCAGAATAGCCTGTTAGACGTTTGTTTTCTGCATCTACAATATTACCCAGTTTGTCCATTTGAAATTGACCATTGCGCGAATAGGTTACCGCACCATTATTACTCATGCGGAAAAACCCACCGCCATTAATGGCGATATCCAAGGTATTGCTGGTGCTGGTAATATTGCCTTGTGTATATTGTTGTGAAACGTTGGCAAGATTAGTACCAATACCAATTTGTGAAGCACCACCTCCAGTGAGAGAGTTGGCATAGACATCTGCAAACTCCGCACGTGATTGCTTAAAGCCAACTGTGTTGGCATTCGATACGTTATTCCCAATGACTTCCAATGTTTTTGAAGCCGCATTCAATCCGCTTAACCCTTGTTGAAAACTCATGTGATTCTCCTATTCGTTTACTCAATTAATCATTAAATAATGGTGGTAAAAATAAAGTTATTAAAATTGATGGTGATAAATCTGATGGTCTTAAATTAATTACTCTTAAAATATTTCTTTGACATCGCTAGTGCTAACTGAAGATAGATTGCTTAAATTCAAAGTCACGCCGCTACTGCCATTTGAGATACTTTTGACTTCGGCAAAGCTTAAACGGGTGGCCTCCGCAACCTGACCATTGACGCTCGCAGTGATTTCAAATTGATAGGTGCCATTCGCAGCGATTGCGCCATCGTTAGTGTGACCATCCCATGAAAGTGGAAGTGTTCCGGCTTTTTGTGCGCCAAATTCAAGGGTACGTATGGAGTTGCCTGCCGTATCTTTAATATCAACGGTGAGTTTGTCTGCGCCTACCGGCAATTCCACACCAAAATATCCGCCGCTGCCGTCGGTAGTCACTGCTTTACCTGCTACCAACACACTATGGCCAATCATATTAGAAGCCTGATAAGATTGCCCAGCCTGCAAACTGCCCATGAGCGATTCCACAGTGCTATTGAGCTTGTTAATGCCACTGACGGTTGAGAGTTGTGCCATTTGGCTAGTCACTTGTGCGTTATCCATCGGGTTTAACGGGTCTTGATTTTTCATTTGCGTGACAAGCAAAGTCATAAAACGGTCTTGTGCCTCTTGCGTGGTATCTGCCTTAGATTTAGTGCCATTGACACTATCTAAGAGTGCTTGAGAAACGTTATTGCTAGTGCTTTGTACGGAGGTGACCATCATTTATCCTTTAATTTCAAATATTTTTAATTGAGTGGCGATTTTTTGTATTCATGAGAATAGTATTATTACGATTGCCCTAGACTCAGCGTTTTCAGCAACATGGCTTTTGCAGCGTTCATAGTTTCTACGTTATTTTGATAGGCACGAGAGGCCGATATCATATTCACCATTTCTTCAGTCACGTTCACATTCGGCATGGTGACGTAGCCTTGTTCATTGGCTAAAGGATGTTTCGGGTCATACACCACTTTGGCAGGGGAAGCATCTTCAACGACTTTTGTTACCTTCACGCCTTGTGCTTCGGGGCTTGCGCTGGGCATCGCACTAAACACAACTTGTTTGGCTTTATAAGTCGTGCCGTTCGCGCTGGTGGCGCTGTCGGCATTGGCTAAGTTACTTGCAACGGCATTAAGGCGCTGTGATTGCGCACTCATGGCAGAACCAGAAATATTAAATACATTAAAAAGTGACATGGTTGACTCCTATTAAATCCATAAAATACTTTGATTATTGACCCTGTATGGCCGCTAGCATTTTCTTGAGCTGTGCATTCATCATGGTTAAGCTGGCTTCATATCGAATGCCGTTGTCAACAAATTGATTGCGCTCTACATCCATATCCACCGTGTTGCCATCAACGCTGCCCTGAATAATGGGGCGATACAATGGTTCACCTGGGCCGCTGCTTAATTGAAACCCCGTGACTGGCAAGGCATTGAAATGTCTGTCCGAAGTTTTGCTGATGTTTTTTGCAGCTTCTAAATTACCTGCAGATTGGTTTGGAGCTTGATTTTTGCTAATAGCTTGTTGCATGGCCGATTTAAAATCCAGGTCACGCGCCTTAAAGTTAGGCGTATCTGCATTGGCAATATTGGCGGCGATCAGTTCTTGGCGTTGGCCACGCACTCTTAACGCATTCTGATGAAAGCTTAATTCGGCATCTAATTTATTCAACATAATTGGTGTCTCTGGTTATGGCTTCAGGCTTATGGCCTAAAAAGCCTTTTATTCATGTGTACCATTTTAAAGAAATCATCGCGTTTCAATTGCCGAAGAAAAAGGGGAAAACAAGGCTTATTCTTGATTTTGTTATAGACGTGTTTACGTAGAATGGGGACCATAGAATTAATATAAATGAGAGCCAGCATGCAAGATTGCCAGAGACAAGTTCGTCAACTGAAATATCAATTAAGCCAACTAGGCCATTTTTTAGCAATTGGCTTGCTAAGTGTTAGTTTATTGAACAGCCATATTAGTTATGCAGAAAGTGCTGATGCTGTGCCAGCAAAACAAGTGACCACTGGCCAAGTAACAGCAAAACAGAATTTGACGGCGATTAAAGCGAAAGTAAGTGAATTTCTGCAAATGCAAACTGTGGGTTATCCAGGTGAAGTCAATATTCAAGTCGGTGCCATCGACCCGAACCTAAAGCTTGCTGCATGTGAAGATTTACAGCCATTTTTACCCAATGGCAGCCGTGCCTGGGGAAAAACCAGTGTAGGTGTGCAATGCCAAGCTCCGAGTAAATGGGCCATCTACGTGCAAAGTACAGTGAAAGTAGTGGGTAATTATTTAGTTGCTGCTTCGCCGTTAGCACAGGGTCAAGTTATTACAGAAACTGACGTTATTAATGAAAAGGGTGATTTAACGCACTTGCCCGCAGGCATTTTTACAGATAAAGCACAGGCTTTAGGCCGCAGCGTGCAGATATCGATGACGGCCGGCACTGTGTTAAGACAAGAAATGCTAAAAGTAACGCCAGTGGTGCAACAAGGCCAAACGGTAAAAGTGGTTTCAACGGGCAATGGGTTTTCAGTATCTGCTGAAGGCCTAGCATTATCTAAAGCGAATGAAGGGCAAATCATTCAAGTAAAAGTGGCCAGTGGCAAAGTGGTGACTGGCATTGCAAGGCAGGGTGGACAAATTGAAGTGGCATTTTGATGCGCTAGTGAATATTCAGTCATATAGGCGTTGCAAGTCAATGAATGAAGATAAAAAATAATACAAAAAGATTAAAGTTCGCTTAAACTATGCCGATATATGCAGTATGGATGCTAATGATTAGCACGGTTGATTTAGAAAAAAAGGATAAATGTGATGAACATTAATGATTCAATTAAAAGCAAACTGGGTGTAGTCGGCGAAAAAACGCTTGATAAACCAACAGCGAAATCAGCTCAGGCTGGCAGCGCTAAGGCAAGTGCAACAAGCGCTTCGGCAGGAGAGAGCGTGACTTTGTCGTCTTTCTCAGCACAAATTAAGTCAATTGAAACAGAAGCGACTGCAGGTGTGTTTGATGCCAATAAAGTAGAAGCGATTAAATCTGCCATTGCCAGCGGTCAATTTAAAGTGGATTCAGAAAAAGTGGCTGACGGTTTAATTCAAACCGTCAAAGATTTGCTAACCCCTAAGAAATAACGATTTAACATTAACAATCAAAAAAAGTGAACCTCAATGAACAGTCCAAAATCAGTGGTTAATATTTCTTTTGAGCAAGATGCAGCATTAGTCAAAAACTTGCTAGATGATTTGTTACTTGAGCAAAACGCTTTGGTTAAAAGTGATATTGCAGTTGTTGAGTCAATTATTGATCGTAAATTTTTACTGCTTCAGCAATTAAGCACAGTTGCAAAAAATCGTTACGAACAACTTTCTAAGCATGGTTTTGAAGCGAACGAATCAGGCATGGTGGCTTGGCTCAGGCAGCAAGGCAACGCAAGCTTACAAAAGTCTTGGGATGCTTTTCAAATGATGTTGGCACGCACAAAAGAAACCAACCGTTTGAATGGTATTTTAATCAACAAACATTTTAGCCGTAATCAACAAATGCTCACCCATCTGCAAGGTAAACCTGAAGCAGGCAGTATGTACGGTAAAAATGGTCAAGCCAAAACTTCTTTATTCAGTGGCTCAGTATTGATGGCTTAACCGTCTATTTGAGCGTTTTTAAATTAAAAACACTCAAAAATTTCTGATAATTTTAGTCTTTTTTAATCAATCTCATCCATCTTCATTAGTGCTGCCCTGCAAGCCTTTATTTATATGGCTTACAAGGCAGCGATTCCCGTTCGAGAGAATTATGAGCATAAAAAATGTTTGGTGTATTGATTTAGGCTAAAATAAAACTAGGGGACTAAGCCTAATGTAAAGTTGTGGATCAAAGGGTTAGATAACCTAGCACAATAAGAACAGCCATTTTATGCAAGCTTTTCGCACTCATTTAGCAAGAATTAATGCGCGTCAACATTGCCTGCATATCATCCCCCAGTAAACACTGGATAATCAGCTGGTTAATCTTGCGTAACAGTCTAAATGAGCTGATTTCTCAGGATGCATTTCACTTTAATGCATCAGGTCAATCAACTTACTTGAGCAGGTTACTTCGACAACTTGTGACAGAACCTAAAGCTGATCGACCTGAATCTAAAATCATTATTCAAATTTTCATTGGGTTATTTTAGGGAATATTCACCATTCCAATCTACGTTATAGCTGGTTTTCGAAGTAAAGTAGCCGCTATATTTGCCTTTACCTTGAATACCGTTGTATTTTCCTGTACCAGCCACATATTCCCATGTACCTTTGAAGCTGGTTTGCGGCGTGCCATCGGCAGCCAATACAGTAGTGACATCGCCTTTCCATAAAGCGGTGGTCGTATTGCCATCTTTACTCATGGTGTAATAGCCACTGTGAGGTCCATTTCCTTGAAACAACTGACCGATTTCTCGGTTAGTCACGTCAGCTCCACTCATATAATCGGTGCCGCCGGTATTTTTATTGCTCCCTGTTAACTCACCAAATACCAGCATGTGTCCTTCTGCAGAAGGTGCAGGCGAGGCATCTTGCTTGCTATAACTCAGTGCCGCTGAACCCGATATTTTCCCGCCTTCAGCATACGCTTGGCCGCCTGCACATGTGAAAATTGACAAAACGACCAATGATAAGAAGTTGTTGGATACTGTTTTCATGATGATTCTCCTCTTGTTAAATGTAGTGTAAAAATTTTTAAAAATTACGCTAGCCATGCATCGCTGCCCAAATAATCCCTGGCACTTTGCTCCAGCTGGCTTTTTCTTCCATCTCCACAATACGCCTCGTGGTGATTTGCGCTGTTTTGTGGCTGGGAAACCAGCCCGGTTTTGGAAACACCGTCAATGGTGCACGGATGACGGCTTTTTCGATACCTTCCAGCATGGCGGTGTTATGCACAAAGTCACTGCCGCTTTGAATGTCCTCCAAGGAACTTCCTGGATAGGCGCCCCAGGGCGGCGATGCGTGTACAAAAGAAAGCCCAGGGAATGTGTTCACCGCTACCGTGCCATATTTTAGTTTGCAGATTGCCTGTTCGAAGGCGGCTCTGATGGCAGGATCTTTTAAAGATTTTGGGTGCACAATGATTGTCGCATTGAGGGTGCCCCACAGTTTGTGATTGCAGAATTCCACCGCTTTCTCAAGAAACTCCACAGGATTCTGGCTGCCCACCTGCACTTCTGAAAGCACCGAGCAAAAAGGCTCTTCATGAAAGAGAATTTCGTTTTCATCCTGAGGATCAAGCCCGTAAATAAATGTCCAAGGCAATGCACCAGATTGTGGTTTGCCGATTCGGATGATATTGGTACGGCCGTGCGTGAGCACATGCCAACGGTCATGCGCACCCGGGTAATAGGCCTGGCGAGGCTCAATGGATTCACAGACTTTCTGAATCGCCCGCATAAAATTGCCGCTGCCTGCCCAGCCTTTTGGCATTATCATCATCTTGGCGGCATTGCAGAAAAATGAAGCATTCATGGTCATCGCCGCCGCCACCGCTTCGGCCTGAAAAGCGATTTCTTTTTCGGTGTATGGGCCAGGCACAACGATAACTGGTGATACATTCCCCAGTTCAGATGTAATCGTTTTTTTTAATAAGGGCTCTTTACGTTGCCTGCGTTCTGTTTGTTCTGGTCCGGATGGGCCCCAGACAATTTGGTCATGGGTTTTATCTGAGCCCGTAAGATGTACCTCGTTAACCTCAGGGTGGTAGACCAAGTGGCGACCTACTTCGGCACCTCCATAAACCACTGCAAAGTAGTGGCGGTCTATGGCTTCCTTGAAAGCCTCTTCAATAAATGGCCCGAGATAAGCATTCACAGGGTTCATTTTAAGTAAACACACCTTACCTTCATTGAACATTTTAGTGAGCACGTCCATTATGCCAATTGCCCCAATATTGCCCGCACCCAGTACTAGTACTACCTTACCTTGGTGACTTGGCCTTTTATAAAAACTAGCTCGGTCGGCCTCTAGGGTTTTTTCGGTAACATATGACTGCAGGTGGACATCTACCGTGACTTCTTTAAATAGCATGCCGTCAATGGCATTGTTAGGAAATATATTTACCGCCAGATTATCTGCCACGGTGCGTGACACTTTGCCAATGGGTGTATTGCCGGTTTTTTGAATAGCACGGAGTGATTCAATAATCAGTCTTAGCTGGCGCACACTACCCCAAGGACCCGTAGCCCATTCTTCTGCTTCAGCTGGAGAGCCTATTGTGATGCCTTTAGCCCTGCAGCCTGCCTCTACGCTGTGTTCAGCCACGCGCATTAAGCCGCGCTGCATGGATTCAGCCAGCGTAATACGCTGTGGAATGGACAAAGTGGAGAACTCTTTTGCCGCCTTGCTTAATTGAGTAAGTGTTTCACTCATAAAGCTTTGAGTGGACTGCTCAGGGCTCGCTACTGATCTTGCAGAGTAGCTTGAATATTCCGGCAGTTTGTCTAGAGGTATGCGAGTCATGGGTTTCATCTTTTTTTCCTCGAATATACTGCTTAAAATTCGGCGAATTGAAATTGCAATTACAAGATAGCTTGGTATATGATGTAATGGAAGTTACTTACTGTTACAAGACAGTTACATTTTTACTTGTTACATTTTTACTGATGTCTAACGTAATGGATGTCTAATAATAAAAATGAATGATCAGCCAATCAGGTGGAACATCAATGACCAAGCACTTTTGGATGCGTGCTTAGAGAGAGTGTTATCCAGTCAAATTTTCGAAAAATCTCACCGGCAACAGGCTTTATTAAGTTACCTAGTTAAAGAAACGCTTGCTGGCAATGCTCAACGCCTTAAAGGGTATACACTTGGGGTTGAAATTTTTGGCCGGGGCACAGACTTTGATCCAGCCACGGATGCGATAGTGCGGGTTGAAGTGGGGCGATTAAGAATCAAATTGCGCGAGTATAACCAGCTATATGGTCAATCTGAAGCGGTATTGTTTGAATTGCCTAAAGGTGGTTATTCAGTTGACATTCATTGGCGCGATAGAAGCGCAACACCAATTTCCACACCTGTGATTTCCCGCCAAGCATGGCCAAACAGCATGGAACATGCCGCATCTTTAGCTGTGCTGCCATTTAGCAAACTCGGTTCAAATCCTGAGCAGGAATATTTTGTCGATGGCATTGTGGATAACCTTATTTTTGAGTTGTCCCGAATGTCAGGGATGTTCGTTATTTCAAGACAATCGTCTTTCAGATACAAGAACGGAAAAAAGTCATCTAAAGAAATCGGTGATGAATTAGATGTTAAAAATTTACTGGAAGGTACCGCCCAAGTTTCACAGAATCGTTTAAGAATCAATGTTAGGTTGATCGAAACCAACTCTGAGAGTTGTGTTTGGGCTGAACGATATGAAAGCAATCTACAAGAAATTTTTGCCTTACAGGATGAAATTACGCTGAATATAGTTAAAGCGCTGCAAGTCAAATTATCACCCGCCGAGGCTGAGTTCTTTGGGCATGAAGGCACTGAGAGTATTGAGGCGCATGATGCTTTGTTGCGCGGCATGGCTTGTCACTGGAAATATTCACCCAAATTTATTGCTGAAGCACGGGTTCATTTTACCAGAGCGGTTGAACTAGACGCTAACTACGCCTCAGCACACGCTTGGTTATCTAGAACTTTGCTATTTCAATGGATAATGAAATGGGATCTAGATGATAGCCTTAGAGGGCAGGCTTTTGAGCATGCACAGAAGGCAGTGGCGATTAACGACAAATTATCTTACGCACAATCAATGTTAGGCTGGGCGCATCTGTGGCTCAAACACCGTGACCCATCTATTGCAGCCTGTCGTCAGGCTGTAGCGATAGACCCTAATAATTTTGAGGCTCACATATTTTTGTCGATGAGTTTATCGTCCGCAGGTTTTGGAGAAGAAGCCCTGTTTTACATTGAAAAAGCGCAACGGCTCAATCCGCATTCTTCACCATTTTATGAATATACGCTCGGTCTAGCGCATTATGTTTTAGAAGACTATCTGAAGGCTATTGCCGCCTTTAAGCGTGGTTGTGCTTTGAGTACGACTTTTCCGCCTAATTATGTTTCTCTCTGTACAACTTATGCCTTGCTTGGAATGGAAAAAGAGCTGCAAGCCAGCCGTGAAACTTTCCTTTCCATCATGGGTGGCGATAAATCCAGAATGCTTGAACCGCCTTGGACGGATAAAAAACTGGCCGATGAATATGAGCGTCTGTTACGGTTAGCTGAACTAAGGTAGTCATCAATCTTCATTGTTTTTGGATAGATTCTTGCTGATTACAAACTGCCTTTTGATTGCCTTGGCGACAATTGTATTTTTAAAATCTCAAGCCCTGACTGACGGCCTATCGTGGTTGTGGTGCCATTTTTGTAGAAGCGCTTAGTGCAGTTTCATCTTGATTGCTTGATTCATACAAAATCATGATCGAAACGCGGCGATTTTTCGCGCGACCAATATCAGTTTCATTTTCGCTGATGGGTTGAGTGGAGCTAAAGCCCGTTGCGCTGAGTCGGTTTTCAACGATACCTAAACTATTGAGCATGCGTACCACACTGCTTGCTCTGACGGCTGACAATTCCCAATTCGAAAAAAACGTAGCGCTATGAATGGGCGTGTTGTCGGTATGGCCTTCAATCTGGATAGCGTAAGCACTCGTTTTCAGTGTGTCGGCAATTTGAGTCATCAGTGGCGTGGCTTGTGGAGATAAGTCAGCTGAGCCCGCTTCAAACAGTAAAGAGTCGTTAATATCAATGCGCACACCGCGGTTATTTTGCGCAACGGTGACTTTGCCAGTATTGATTAGCGGTGACAGTTCGCCGGATAAATCAAGACCCACTTTTAGCATGGCCTCGCGTGCTTTGCGATTTTTCTCGGCAATCAGATAAGAAAGCGGCAGGGGCTTAATCAGCGAACGATCTTGGTGCAGTTGGTTTTCAGCGCCTGACTCTTTTTTAGTATTGATGTTCGGGATGCCGCCATTGGCTTGCCCCATAAATGCCGAGCCCATTGCTGAGGTGAGTTGCTGGTATTTGCTCTGGTTGACTGACGATATAGCGTACATCACTACAAAAAAAGCAAACAGTAGGGTGATGAAATCTGCATAAGAAACCAGCCAGCGTTCGTGGTTCTCATCATCGTCCTCTATCGGTTTTCTTCTAATCATCGTTATCGGTTCGCAGGGTTAAAATGTGACAAAAAAATCATAAAAATTATAAAAATCTAAGTAAAAATCTAAGTTTAAATCTTAAGTAAAATAAATAAATTTTATCTGCAAAAGCGCCCGAGAAAATTTTAATGCTCTGCAAGCCTTTATTGATAAGGCTCGCAGGGCATCGAAATAAGATGCAGGCAAAATAGCGCTTATCGCATGTAGGAAAGCAGCCTTTCAGCTACCACATTTGGGTGGTCGCCTTTAGCAATCGAAACCCAAGCGTTGAGTAACATTTCGCGACGCATCATTTCAAACTGGATGATATTTTTAAGCTTATTGGCAATCGGTAAAAAGACTAAATTAGCGAGCGCAACGCCGTAAATGGTGGCCACAAATGCCACGGCAATGCCACTGCCTAATTTGCTTGGGTCAGAGAGATTTTCCATCACATGAATCAAGCCTAATACCGCCCCTAAAATGCCGACGGTTGGCGCATAGCCGCCAGCTGCACTCCATATTTTGGCTGAATTGCGTAAATCAATTTCATGAAAATGCATATCAATTGCGACGATTTCACGAATTTTTTCAGGAGGTGTGCCATCAATCATCAGCTGAAGCCCTTTTTTGATAAAAGGATCGCTTTCTTTTTGCATGTACGATTCAAGCATGAATAAGCCTTCTTTGCGCGCGTAGGTGCTCCATCCATTAATGCGATGCGCAAGGGCTTGTCTATCATCTTCTTGCATGGTAAATACTTGCGACAACATTTTGATGCCTGCAGCAAAATGCTTTGGGCTTGTTTGTAATATCACTGCGCCAAATGTGCCGCATAGCACAATGATAAAAGCCGCGGGTTGCACCAAAGAGCCAATATGTCCGCCTTCAATGGCTTGGCCAAAAATGATGCCTAAAATGGCAACTGCTAGACCAATTAAACTGTTCCAGTCCATGATTTCTCTTTAAGTGTTGTACGCAATCTGGCGACTGCTTGCGTATGTAACTGGCAAACGCGTGATTCAGACACGCTCATCACCGCACCAATCTCTTTCAGGTTAAGCTCTTGCTCGTAATAGAGCCCGAGCAACATTTTTTCACGGTCTGGTAATGAATCAATCGCATCGATCAAGGCTTCTCTAAAATCCCCTTCCAGCAACCTTTTAATCGGGTCACCTTTTTCATCACTTTGAAATCGATCCAGAAAATGTTCACTTGCATCTGCCTCATGAAAGTCTTCGTAATACACCAATTGGTGGCCTGCGCAATCCCCTAACATTTCATAGTAATCTTCAAGCGGGAGTTGGAGCTTTTTGGCCACTTCATTTTCGGTTGGCGGTCTGCCCAACTGCTGTTCCAGTTGGCTAATCGCCACTTCAACATCGCGCATATTTTTGCGCAAACTTCGAGGTAACCAATCTGCACTGCGAAGCTCATCCAGCATATTGCCGCGAATTCTTTGCGTGGCATAAGTTTCAAATTGCGCGCCGTGGGTATCTTCGTAGCGATTAATCGCGTCAAGCAAGCCCATCATGCCCGCTTGAATCAAATCGTCGAGTTCAACATTGGGTGGCAATCTAGCCTTAAGTTGGTAAGCGATTTTTTTAACCAAAGTGGCATGCGTCTTTAACAACTCATCTTTTTGGTCTTTTTTACCTTTTGCTGTATACATGTTATTACAACCTTAACGATAGGAAGCTTGTTTAAAAGGTGTGATGCTGTTGTAACTAACAGCATCAAACTGATCATCGATTCTCTTGGCGATATGTGTAAAAGCGACTGATGCCAGCGCGAGCGGAAATGCATCAATCACAGTGCGGCCAAGTTTTGTCGCTAAACTAAGTTGGTCGTCATTCGGGATTGCGCCGAAAAATTCCAGCTCAATTTGCAAATAACGTTTAGCCACTTGGTGAATATTGCGAAATACGATTTGCGCTTGTGCGTCATTCGCATCATCGACAATAATGCCAAATGAGCGTCTACCGAGTTGGCCACAAACCTGCTTAATTAGGGCATACGCTTGTTTAATCGAATCTGGTTTTCTTGAAAGTTGAATGATGATTTCACTTTCATTCAAGATAGGCAGCGCTAACAATCCTTCGTCATTCACTGAAGCGTCTACCAAGACAATGTCATATTGTTCAGCAAGTTGTTTGACGAGTAGATTCGCATCTAACTGGTGCCTATTTTCAATGGTAGATGGCTGATTTTTATTGGCGAGTTTAACCATTGAAAAACCGTAAGGTGACACTTTGATGGCTTTTTGTAAGACGGCATTTTTTTGACAAATATCGTACATAGAAGCCGCTTTATTCAGTGCATATTGTGATTCACGTGAATGTTGCGACGCATGCATAATCAATACCTGATTGCCCTGTGTTTGGATAGAAGCCGCTAAGTTAATCATCATGCGTGGTTGCGATGAGGATAAATCGGTCGATAAAATCGAAACCACACGCGGTTTTGGCGCGGACATAATTCTTCTAAGACCAGCCGCCTGGTCATTTTGCGTTTGGCCATTCTGGTAGTTACGCATATTGAGCCTCAGCAAATATTGGTGTACTGCGCACGGTATTGCTCATGACTAGAGGCAATTCATCCGCTAAAAACTTGAAGGGCAAGTATTGCAAGCTCTCATGATTAAGTGCGTCTTGAATAAGTTGTTCCTTATTCGCAATGAGAATATCTTCTGGCACACGTTGTCCGTTGGTGACGTAATACAGCCTGATTTTTTCTCTGATAATGACATCAAGTGCGTTGCCAATGGTGGCAGCTTCGTCAGTTTTAGTCATAATGCAGCCGGCCAAGCCCTTACCTTTATAAGCTTTAACCACATTGGCTAAGGTTTCTCCTGTGCTGGTGGCGTTCAGGCAAAGTAGACGTTTAATTGGAGTGTCGGTGCTTGAAAGCATGGCGATTTGTTCGCCCACCATTTGGTCACGTTGGCTGACGCCTACCGTATCGATCAGCACGGTATGTTTGCCTTTGAGCTCGTTTAAAGCAATTTGTAAGTCGGCTTCATCTTTCACGGTATGCACCATGACGCCTAAAATTTTGCCGTAAATTCTAAGTTGCTCGTGACCGCCAATACGATAAGCATCGGTGGTGATTAATCCAAGATTATGGGTGCCATGTTTCATCACATAGCGCGCTGCCAATTTTGCAACGGTCGTAGTTTTGCCAACCCCTGTTGGACCAATCAATGCAAATACGCCACCTTGATTGAGCATTTCTGCCTCATCTTCAATGGAGTGCAAGTTTCTGGTGAGTACTGATTTAAGCCAAGCAATGGCCTTGCTATAATCAACATTCGCTGGGAGTTTTTCAGCTAATTGCCTCGAAAGTGCGGCACTAAAGCCTGCCGATAATAATGTGCTGAGTATTTGTGATTTAATCGGTTCACGTTGCTGAATGCTGGACCAGGAAAGTGTAGTGAGTTGCGATTCAATGGCGCTGCGCATCGTGCGCATTTCATTTAGGATCGTCGCCATTTCTTGATTTGGCAGGTTTTGATGTGTACTTTGTAAATCTGGGTAACTTAAATCCGCTTGGTAAGCATGCGCGGCCCCAGTTGTAGCAACGTGGTCGTTACGAGGTTTTGTCACTGATTCAGGTTTCATGGGGTTTGAATTGTTTCCACGGGATGCATCAACCGTTGAAATGTGATTTTTTTGACTTAACATTTCAAGCAAGGTAATCGGTTCGCTACGTTGAGCGTTTTGTGTAAAATCTTGATGGTGAATAGGGCGTGTCAAATTCTTTGACTCGGCCTTGGCTGAATTCAAGGTTGAATTCTTATTTGAAATCATTGGTTCGTTAATGGCTTCATTCAATAAATTCCCATCCGTTGCCAGCGCATTCATGTCTTCTTCCCTGACGGCAATAATCTCATTGCCGCCTTCAAAAGCTCGGTTAGAAATAATGACAGCATTTTCCCCTAATGCTCTGCGCACCATATTAAGTGCTTCACGCGAGTTTTTACCGAAAAAACGTTTTAAGTTCATGCTGAACCTCCAATAAGATTTGTAACGCGAATAATTTTAGAATCTGGTAACTCATCGTGTGAAAGTACACGAAGATGTGGCACTGAACGGCGTAAGAATTTTGCCAGCGCAGCCCTGATTGGGGCTGAAACCAGTAATACAGGTGACATGCCCATTTGTTCTTGTTGCTTCGCCGCAGACTCGGCCTGGCGAGAGATTGTTTCGGCCATATTGGGTTCAATGGCTGTGCTTGAATTGTTAGATTGCACTGCTTGCATGAGTAGACGTTCTAAGCCGTTATCTAAAGTAATCACAGAAACTTCGTCACCAGTAGGAAATAATTGCTGCACGATGGATCGCCCTAGCTTAACCCGCACTTGCGCAGTCAATTCGTTCGCATCTTGTGTTTGCGCGGCGTATTCTGCCAATGTCTCAATAATGGTGCGCATATCACGAATATGCACGCCTTCAGAAAGCAGATTTTGTAGCACTTTTTGCACCATTGAGAGTGGTAATAACTTAGGCACAAGGTCTTCTATTAGTTTAGGAGACTCTTTACCTATATGATCCAACAACTGTTGTGCTTCTTGGCGACCTAATAGATCTGCAGCGTGGCTAGCAATAATATGGTTCAAGTGTGTCGCAATCACCGTACCAGCATCAACTACAGTGTAACCCATGTTTTGTGCCTCATCGCGCGTGCTGTTGTCAATCCATACGGCAGGCAGACCAAAAGCCGGGTCAGTGGTGGTTTGTCCAGCCAGTGTTCCTGTGACCATGCCAGGATCTATCGCCAGAAATTGGCCAAAGTGTGATTCACCGTTGGCGATTTCAACGCCTTTGAGCGTGATGCGATAGCTTGAAGGCTTCAGTTCCAGATTGTCACGGATGTGAACCGTAGGTGCAAGAAAACCCACTTCTTGTGCGAATTTTTTGCGAATACCTTTAATGCGTTTTAATAAATCGCCGCCTTGCGCTTTATCCACCAGTGGAATCAGGCGATAACCTACTTCTAAACCGACCAAGTCAACAGGCAACACATCATCCCAGCTGGCTTCTTCTGTTTCAGTGATGACTTCTGTTTTTTCCGCAACTTCAGGTTCGGCTTCTGCCAACTTTTGTTGCTGGCTAATATAATAGGCGTAGCCAGCAAGAAGTAGTGCCAATACCAAAAATGCCAGATTAGGCATGCCAGGGATAATGCCCATGCCACCAATAATGCCAGCCGTGATGTAAATAACACTTGGATTCTTGAATAACTGAGTCACCAGTTGCTGACCAATGTCTTCTTTATTGGCCACGCGTGACACTACCACACCAGCAGCCACAGAAATAATCAATGAAGGAATTTGTGCGACCAAACCATCACCAATGGCCAGTAAGGTATAGTTTTTGATCGCATCGGAAAACGCCATCTCATGTTGCACCATGCCCACAATTAAACCACCGACAATATTTATAATCGTGACTAAAATACCTGCAACCGCATCACCACGCACATATTTACTAGCACCATCCATCGCGCCGTAGAATTCAGATTCCTGGCTGACTTCTGAGCGTCTTTTTCTGGCTTCATCTTCACCAATCAGCCCTGCATTTAAATCGGCGTCAATCGCCATTTGTTTGCCAGGCATCGCATCTAAGGTAAACCGCGCCCCGACTTCAGCAATACGGCCTGCACCTTTAGTGACAACGGTAAAGTTGATAATGGTTAAAATCACGAATACCACAATACCGACGGTGTAATTACCGCCAATCAAAAAATGTCCAAAGGCTTCAATGACTTTACCTGCTGCGTCAGGGCCTGTATGACCTTCAGTCAATACCACACGTGTAGAGGCTACATTAAGTGAAAGGCGCAGCATCGTGGTGACTAGCAACACGGTAGGGAAGGCAATAAAGTCGAGTGCTTTTTTGGTTTGCAAACCAATGAGCAGTACCATGATTGAAAGAGCGATGTTAAAGCTGAACAATGCATCTAACACCAATGCTGGCAGCGGTAATATCATCATCGATAACAGCAATACGATAATCAGTGGTGCAGCAATGTTACGATTGCCCATGAGTGTCATCCAACTAGGAAGTTTAAAACCGTTCATGCGAATACCTCTTCATTGGCGCTGTGGGGCAACGGTAATAAACTATGCGGATCCATCGCTTCTGGTACTGGTAATGATTTAGGCACTTCTGGGCGGAACCCACCTTGTTGATTAAAAGTTCGCATTTGAAACACATACGCTAATACTTCAGCCACTGCTGAGTATAGTGTTTCAGGAATTTCATCGCCTAACTCGGTATGCGCATATAAGGCACGTGCCAGTTTAGGGGCTTCTAATGTCATGATTTGGTGTTCTTTGGCAATTTCACGAATTTTCAATGCAATAGCATCGGCACCTTTGGCAATCACGACAGGTGCGCGTGAACCGCTTTCTTGATATTGAATGGCCACAGCGTAGTGAGTTGGGTTGGTTATCACCACGTCCGCTTTAGGAATCTCAGACATCATTCTGCGTTTTGCCATTTCACGTTGCTGCTGACGTACACGTGCTTTAATTTCAGGGTTACCTTCAGATTCTTTGGATTCTTGACGCACTTCTTCTTTGGTCATTTTTAGTTTTTGTGAGTATTGATATAACTGGTAAGGCACATCAATGGCTGCAATGAGCACCAAGGCACTGACTATCGATAAAAATCCTGTCATCATGATTTGACTGATTTGTGAAACGCCTGTTGCGATCGGTAATGAGGATAACAAGAGCATTGGCGCCATGTCTCTAGCAATCACGATATAAGCCACGGTGGCCACTAAAAATGTTTTAGCGATGGATTTAATGAGTTCAACGGCGGAATTTTTTGAAAACATATTGCCCAAGCCCTTTGCAGGGTTCAAGCGACTAAATTGAGGCATGATAGATTTACTGCTCATGACCCAGCCGCCAATTAAGATAGGGGAAGCGACAGCAACAATTAACAACACTACTGCAAACGGTGCAAAAGCAATGAGTAGCGCATATAGGGAGTCAGATATTTTCATTAGTAGTTTAAAAGGGTCATAGGCTTCAGCGCGACCAAAACTTAACCCAGCCTGCATTGAAGTCTTTAAGGCGGTGTTGAGTTGACCGCCCATCATCCAAAAGCTTAAGCCAGCTGCAAAAAGTACAGATACCGTTGCCAGTTCACGTGAGCGTGGCACATCACCTTGTTCACGCGCCTGTTCAAGTCGCTTGGGGGACGCTGATTCTGTCTTTTCTAAATCGCTGTCTTCAGCCATTTCAAGTCCTTATATTGATATTTACCTAGCGATCGTTGCTTAGTGAATCGCTGGAACCTAGTTTTACTACAACGTTTTTATTACACAGTGCCATTATTGAATAGCTTAGCAAGTTTTCATCTGCAGAATAAAAGGGTGAAAATAAGCCTTTCTTTTATTCAGGTGAATGAAAAAGAATCAATGAGAATGTAAAAAAGACGAGTTTTGAGAGCGAAAAATACTCGAAAGTGTGCGCATTGCAATATAAAATTAAAAATAAAATTGAATAAAAACAATAAGATAAAAATAATTTGAAAGTATTTTCAAATTTCCCTAAAGTTTTCAGAATGCCATCCGTTAATGAACTTAAGTAAAAATTTGTGCTGGATTGATTGGTTCGTTAAGAAGCATTGTTGAAAAGCGCCTCGGCAACCATCGATATCGGCTAAAGCGTAAAAATATTGAGGAAAGATGACATTGACTAACTAGTTCCGCACCTCGTTTTAAAAATTAGTTTCGATAATTGGATGATGTAAAATTTCTTAACTAATTGAAATATTTTATTTTATTCTAGCCCATGGTGGTGTTTGTAGGACAAACACCTACATGGGCGCGTCCGTTTTTCTCATAAAATAAACCGCCAAACGCTCATTGTTATGCCTACTCGATAGGTGCAAAGTACGCCTAACGCAACAAATGTACTTTTAAACAACCGTTAAACAATGATCAGGGGAAATAAAATGACCGAAGCTGAAATGATGTTGGAAATAAGAGATGCTAATCTTAACTACTTAATGTTGTCGCAACAGATGATCCGTACCGACAAAGCAACGGCGATTTTTCGTTTAGGCATTAGCAAGGATATTGCAGACTTGTTAGAAGGATTAAGCAATTTGCAATTACTGAAACTGAGCAGCAGCAGCATGATGTTAGCGCGGTTCCGTTTTGATGATAGTGCGATTCTTGGCATGTTGACCGATTACACAAAAAACAGCTCACAAGCCCATCTGCATAAAGCTGTGTTAATGTCCGGTCAAACTGCTGAGGCTATGGCGTAAAGCGCAATTAACAATACTGTTAATAAGAATAAATTTAGGAATCGTCATGTTAAAGAAAAGCATCGTGAGTGAATCAGAGCAAATCCAGTTAGCCATACAAATGATTAAGCTAGGCGCAAGATTACAACTCTTGGAATCGCAAACCAGCTTGTCACGTGAGCGTTTAATTAAGCTTTATAAAGAGCTGAAAGGTGTTTCGCCGCCAAAAGGAATGCTACCTTTTTCAACCGATTGGTTCTTGACATGGCAGCCGAATATCCATGCATCAATTTTTTATAATATCTACAAATTTATGCTGGCACACACGGGTACAGAGGGAATTCAAGCCATTATTCGTGCGTATAGCTTGTATTTGGAGCAAGTGACGACCGAAGAAACCGACCGAGACGCTGAGCCAGTTTTATCACTCACACGTGCCTGGACATTGGTACGGTTTGTAGAAAGTAGAATGTTAACTATGAAAGCTTGCAACTGCTGTGGTGGCGAATTTGTGATTAATAAATATGATTTAAATCAAAATTATGTCTGCAATTTGTGCCATGTGCCTTCACGTGCAGGTAAAACTAAAAAAGCCAAAGAGCTCACTTACAAACTGGTTTCTTTGACAGCTTAGGTCGCGTAACCTGAGCTGGAACAACCTAAGCTAGAACAACCTAAGCTAGAACAACCTAGGTAAAACAACTTAAGAAAGCATGGGTGCTTAATTTGCAAGTCAACAGTTCAATTAGTAGATTGAATCGAGAATCTAATCTAACTTGGCCTCAGCCAGCCGATGCGAAGAGTAGCAGATACAGGCCAGCAACATTGGCGTTGATGCTGCAGTTAGCTTCAGCGTTGATGGTATTTGCGCTAGCCTGGCTAAGCCAAAAAGCCGCACACAATTTTCAATTTTCGCTAACACTTTCAGTGGTAAGCTTAGTGCTGATGCAAGCCAGCATTAGCACATGGCTTGCCTATTTAGCCAAGCAAGCCAATTGGTGGCGCTGGATTCACTTTGGTTTTCCCTTCGCCGTCTGGGGAATGTTGCAGTGGCAGTTACCCAGCGAATTCTATTTAATCTGTTTTATGGTAACGACCAGTTTATTTTGGACAACGTTTCGCAGTCAAGTCCCATTTTTCCCGTCACGTCCAGCGGTTTGGCATGAAATTGCACAACTTATACCCCTTGAGCCGCAACAGCAATCTATCAGACTAATTGATATTGGCAGTGGCCTAGGTGATATGTCGATGTATATCGCTAAACAGCGCCCGGAGTGCCAGGCAGAGGGCATTGAGATTGCGCCGCTACCTTGGTTGATCAGTCAAGTGCGTGCATTTTTGAAGCAATCAAGCGCACGGTTTAAATTAGGAGATTATTACGATTTAAATTTTGCTGACTACGATATTGTATTTGCATATTTATCACCAGTAGCCATGCCGCTGCTATGGAGTAAAGCCTTTCAAGAAATGCGGTCTGGCAGTTTATTGATTAGTCTTGAGTTTGAAATTAAGCAAATGCCGCCTACTTTCGTGATTACCCCTAAAGATGGCTCACCTCTTTTATACGTTTGGCGCATTGGCAAATAATCTAAATAGTTCTACTGAATAGATATCGTCACTCGCAGACGATTTCGTTAGAAATACGTCCTAAAATATCCCCGAGCAAAAAACACTGCCCTGCGAGCCTTTATTTACAAGGCTCGCAGGGCGGAGGTTCGGAAGATATATTAAAAACAGCATTTTCGCAGCCTTATCTGATATTGAATTTAACGCCTAAAACATCCCCTTATTCCGCGAATTGATTTGCCACTTACCTTGTTATCCTGACAGCCTGTAGTAAAAAAATTTACAGGTAAGGCGTAAAAAAATATTTTTAAGAATTTGGAGATGGAAGTATGTTTATCATCATAGGGTACATTGTTATATGTGGTGCAGTCTTCGGTGGCTACGCCATGGCAGGCGGTCATTTAGGTGGGTTGTGGCAGCCGTTAGAAGTGGTCATGATTTTTGGCGGAGCGTTAGGTGCCTTTGTGGTCGGCAATGACAGTAAAGCACTTAAGGCCACCGTCAAGGCGCTGCCGGGTTTGTTCAAAGGCTCTAAATACACCAAAGCGCTTTATATGGATTTGCTCGCGCTTTTATTTGAGATTCTCGCAAAAATTCGCAAGGACGGCATGATGTCCATTGAAAATGACATCGAAAATCCTGAAGCCAGCCCGCTATTCAGTAAATATCCAAAAATTGCAGAAGATCACCATCTCATTGAATTTATTACTGATTATTTACGCCTTATGGTGTCTGGCAACATGGATGCGTTCCAGGTTGAAAACCTCATGGATAACGAAATCGAGACCCATCATATGGAAGGCCATGTGCCAGCGCATTGTATTGCCAAGCTTGGCGATGGACTGCCAGCCTTCGGTATTGTGGCAGCGGTGATGGGCGTGGTGCATACCATGGAAAGTCTGAGTTTACCGCCAACTGAATTAGGCATTTTGATTGGCCATGCGCTGGTCGGTACCTTTTTAGGGATTTTGCTGGCTTATGGTTTTGTGGGGCCACTATCTGGTCTGCTAGAGCAAAAGCTGGAGGAGGGCACCAAAATGTTTCAAACTGTTAAAGTCACCTTGCTGGCTAGTTTGAATGGTTATGCGCCGGCGATTGCCGTGGAGTTCGGCCGAAAAGTCTTGTACTCAACTGAACGTCCTACTTTTGGCGAGCTTGAAGACCATGTTAAGCAAGCGAAAAGTAAATAAGAACATCAATAAGAACAGTGGCTAATATTGGAGCTTGTCATGGCTGAAGAACTCAAAAAAACCATCATCGTTAAAAAGATTAAAAAAGTAAGTGGCGGTCATCACGGCGGCGCCTGGAAAATTGCTTATGCAGACTTTGTAACCGCGATGATGGCATTTTTCTTACTTATGTGGCTGTTAGGTTCTACCTCAAAAGCACAAAAAGAAGGCATTTCAGATTATTTTAAAACGCCATTAATGGTTGCTATAAAAAATACGGGTGGTCCAGCAGTAGGTGCGAGTGATTCCATCATGAAAGATACAGGCGGAAAAGACATCACCAAAAAACAAGGTCAAGTAAAACCTGACGATGGATCTAAAGGAAAAGAAAAAACGGTCGATATTAAAGCAGCGGAAGAAGCGTTAAAAAAAGCCGAAGCTGCCAAGTTGGAAGAATTAAAACAAAAGATGGAAAAAGCCATTGAAGATAGCCCCGCCTTAAGTAAGTTTAAAAATCAATTGCTCATGGATATTACTTCAGAAGGTTTGCGCGTGCAGATTGTGGATGAGCAAAATCGGCCGATGTTTAATTCTTCAAAAGCCGATATGCAACCTTATGCGCGGCAGATTTTGCAAGAAATCGGCAAAGTACTGAATGGCGTAAGCAATAAAGTGAGCTTATCTGGCCACACTGATGCGGTGGCTTATGCAGGAGGCGATGCAGGTTATAGCAATTGGGAGCTTTCAGCGGACCGTGCGAATGCCTCACGTCGTGAGTTGGTTGCAGGTGGCATGGATGAAACCAAGATATTACGTGTTGTCGGGCTGGCCTCAGCTTCTTTGTTTGACAAAGAGAACCCGTTCAACCCAACCAATCGACGCATCAGCATCATTGTCATGAACAAGCAAGCTGAAGAAAATGCGATGAAAGATGATGCATCGGTGAATCTTCCTTCATCAGCAACTGGGCAAGAGATCGATCAAGCGGTCATCAAAGAATAAATGATCACTCAAAATTAACTGACAAACTATTTAAATTGCTTGGTAATTTGAGGTGTATTCAACCAATTGATATTGAGCATTTTAGGACATGATTGTATGGAAATGAAAACATTACCGATAAATGAATTAAGAACACTCCTGGCTGCAGTATCAGACCACGGTAAACAGCATCTCGTTGAAGTTGAAGCAGATTTGTTGCAGACCACATTTTTGCTTAGTGAAGCCATTGAAAAATTGGGCGCAAGCTTTATGGCGGTGCATGAGGCTGTGACTGAGCAACAGCAAGTCATTAATGCGCTCATGACCGCATCAATTTGATCAAGAAGAAACAAAAAAACTGGAAGTATTTAAGCAAAAAATCGGTGAAGAAGTGAATGCTGCGGTGACAGGGCTGCAATTTCAAGATTTAACCAGTCAGTTGATTTCAAGAACTATCAAACGTGTGAATGGATTAAAAGAGTTGTTGCAAGCGTTAGCGACGCATGGGGATGCAATTGAACCTAGTCATGAGCATAAAGCCATTGCAAAATTTCTGGAAGAAATGAGCCATAGCTTGCATACGGGAAGCCATGCACTTTCTGGTGGATTGCGGCGCTCTGTCGATCAGCATGACATGGTGACAGGGGATATCGAATTATTTTAAGGCTAATGGCTAAATATTACGGTTTTTATGCCGTTAAACAATACTGATTAGCTCTATATATTATGTAACAAAATACTTTAACTAAGTAATTTAACTAATTAATTAACATCTATAAAAGTGAGTAATTTAAATGGCAAAAACAATTCTAGCAGTCGATGACTCAGGTTCTCTTCGCCAGATGGTGGCATTCAGCCTCAAGGCAGCCGGTTACGATGTGGTACAAGCCGTTGATGGACAGGATGGCTTGGATAAAGCAAAAGAGAAGACGGTAGATCTTGTACTGACTGACCAAAACATGCCGATTATGGATGGCTTGACGCTGATCAAAAATTTGCGTGGCTTGGGCTCTTATCAGAAAGTGCCAATTTTAATGTTGACGACTGAATCTAGCGATGAAATGAAAGCTAAAGGTAAAGCTGCAGGCGCAAATGGCTGGCTGGTAAAGCCGTTTGACCCAAAACGCTTAATCGAAGTCGTGCAAAAGGTGATTGGATCGTAAGTGTATGTCTAGGAGCGATCTTTAGTTCGCGAAAGTAATGGAGACTATAGCTACCATTCGCGATCTAAAGATCGCTCCTACGTAAAGAAAATTTGGCAGCAAAGATGTAAATACATAAACGGAGTACAACAATGTCAATTGATATGAGTCAGTTTTACGAGGTCTTCTTTGATGAAGCGGAAGAGCTATTGGCTGAAGCCGAGCATCTGCTTTTAAGTATTGATATGGAAGCGCCAGATGACGAAGAATTAAATGCAATTTTTCGTGCGGCTCACTCCATAAAAGGGGGCGCGGCGACTTTCGGCTTTATGGATATGACCGAAATTACGCACGTACTTGAAAATCTGCTCGATAAAATTCGTAAACATGAAATGGCATTGACGGCTGAGCATGTCGATGCTTTTTTAGTCGCTAAAGATGTATTGAAAATGGAATTAGATGGTCATCGGCTTGCAACAGCGGTTGACCAAGACCAAGTGGCTGACGTAAAAATGATGTTGAAATCACTTTCTGAAGCGGGCGGGGTAGCCGTTACTGTAGCACCCTCAGCGGCACCAGCACCAGTTGTTACCGCACCTGTGCAAGCGGCAGTAGAAGTGATTGCTGCCCCAGCAACGCCTACGCCAGCAGATGATGGGTTAACACGTTTTAACATTGTACTGCCTAAAATTTCAGAAAAAGATGCAAGCAACCTGCAAGAAGAATTAAGTCTTTTGGGTGAAGTCATTGCCAGTAGGAATGCGCAAGGTCTTGATGTGCTTATCCTTGCGACAGACTCTTCTCAAGATGACATTATTTCGATTTGTTCCTTTATTGTTGAGCCGGAAGATTTAAACTTTATTCTTTAAGCATTGCAAATTAAATTCGCGCAAGCAATGCCGCTTCTCACCGCGCCTTCTATGGTCGAAGGATAATCCGCATAAGTGTAGTCACCCGCTAAAAATAAGTTAGGCTGAGCAGTTTTGTTGGAGGGCCTAGGCAGGTTTGGTACGCATGAAAAAGTCGCACGTTTTTCTGCGATCACCTTATTCCATAGCGGTTTTGGTAGGTCAGGAAATATCAGGTTTAGTTCATTGGCAATTTTGAGTGCAAGTTCTTCTTGACTGAGCTGTTGGTGTCGGCCGCTGGCACTCACAATCACAGAAATCAAACCTTTCTGCGCACAAAGCTGCCCTCGATCAAACACCCATTGGCCGATGTTTTTAGTGAGGCCAGTCATGACATTAGGCAGTTTTGTGTCTGCCGGATATTGCAAATAAATGGTATAGATGGGTTGATAGCCAAAAGTTTCAGTGAGCACCAGCGTATTTTGCAACTTAGGAAATGCAGGTAGTAACTTATCTAAACTAGAAGGCGGCGTGGCGATAATCACGTGACTAAACGTTGATTTGCCTGCTTTTGTACCAATGCTGTATTGTCCGTTACTTTCCATGTTAAGTTGGCTAACGCGGCTATTGAGCAGGATTTCACCGCCTTTAGCCTGTATGTATTGTGCAAGCGGGTTAGACAAGATTTTTGATAGATCTAGTTTAGGGATTAAAAAATCACTATTTTTCTTGTGACCGGTAAAGCTGTCGCGCAACACATTGAGGAATATCCGCGTGCTGGCAACGGCAATGGGTGTGTTGAGCGCCGCCAAGCATAAGGGCTCCCAGAGCATTTCGATGAGTTTAGTGCTTTGTTGCTTAGCGATTAAAAACGGCTCTAATGGCGTATCAGCGTTAATTTGATAGCCATGCATTTTGAGTTGTGCGATGAATTTAATAGCGGCGATGCGTTCAGAAAAACTTAATCCCTCGCAAGCAAATAAGCCAAATAACAGATTAAGCGGGGCGGGTAAGAGGTGCTCAGATTTTAATAAAAATTCAGGTTTGCCTGAGTTCGCGTGCATGTTGATTTTGAGCGGCACGCGTAAAAAGGCCAATTTTTCATCAACGCCTACCTTGCGTAAAAGCGCTAAGGTTTCGTGATAAGCCCCTAATAAAATGTGCTGGCCGTTATCAAGCAAATGCATCAAGCTGTTGTTTTCTACTAACACAGTACGCGCACGACCACCGAGATGTGGGCTGGCTTCGAATACGGTGACTTGATAGTCGCTATCCAGCAACTTGATTGCTGCGGTTAGCCCCGCACATCCACCTCCAATAATGGCGACATGAGGTTTATTCATTAAAAGACTGCCTTCGAGATACTCATTTAAATTTTCAAAATTTATAGGGTGTTAAGTTAAGCTGGACTTAACCCAGACTGGTTTTAAACCAAACCAGGCTTGCTAAATAAAGTTTCCGTAATGCTCCAAGCGAAGTATGTGAATTTAATACTTTTTGTGCGCCATCTGCTTTGATTTCGCGCAATAAGGTACGATAAATCGCAGCCATTATGAGCCCCACGCGCTGACTTTTTTTGTCCTCTTGTGGCAGCGCATTTAAAGCGCGGTCATAATAGCTTTCCGCGCGTTCAATTTGATAATCCAGTAATTGTTTAACCGATTCAGATTCTCGACTCTGCAGAATATCATCTTCAGTGACTTTGAATTTAGCGAGTTCATCCAGCGGCAAGTAGATGCGGTTACGGCGCGCATCTTCACCGACATCGCGCGTGATATTGGTGAGTTGAAATGCTAACCCCAAATCGTGTGCATATTTCAACGTTTTACGGTTTGTAAAACCAAATATTTGTGCAGAGAGTAGCCCGACCACACTGGCAACGCGGTAACAATAAAGCTGTAACTGTTTAAAATTTTCATAACGATTAAATTTTAAATCCATTTCCATACCATCGATAATTTCAAGAAAATGCTCGGCATCCAGCTGGTAGGTTTTGATTGGGGCTAGCAGTGCTTTTGAGATTGGATGTTGAGGTTGATTATTATATAAATTTTTAATTTCTTCGCGCCACCAGTTAAGTTTCACTTGCGCGATCTCCAAATCAGTCAGTTCATCTACAATATCATCAATGACGCGGCAAAATGCATAAAGGGCAGTAATGGCCTCTCTTTTTTGCTTGGGTAAAAACATAAAGCTGTAATAGAAACTAGAGCCACTTTTAGCAGCTTTTTCTTGGCAATATTGCTGGGGAGTCATGAATGTTAAATCCTGAAAAACGCCTTGATTAATACGATAAGCCAATCGCCAATATGTAAGGTTGGCCTGTGGTGAAATATATCACCATTCGCCGCTTTTAATTTGTGAATAATACGTTCACCGCCCGCAATAATCATGCGCATTTCAAAACCGATGCGTCCTTTTAAAATACGCCCAAGCGGCTTGCCAGCGTAGAGTAGGGCATTCACGCGATGCAAGTTAAACAACATGAATTGTTGCCAATTCGTATCGGGTTTTTTTACACCGTTTATTAAATCTTGAATGTGCGATTCGCTAATACCAAATGCTGCCATTTCATCCTGGCACATATAAATGCGCTGTTTCCCGTCATTTTTGTTGAAATCGATGGCAATATCCTGCAAAAAATTGATGATTTGCAATGCGCTGCAAATATGATCGGAAAGTTGTAAGTTACGCTCACTCACTTGCTCATATAAGTGCAATATCAGCCTGCCAACGGGGTTGGCTGAACGCGTACAATAATCCAGTACCTCGCCGTATTCGGCATAGCGTGTTTTAGTGACATCTTGCTTGAAGGCGTCCAATAGGTCGTAAAAGGGCGCATAGGGCAGTTTTTTAGCCTGAATCATGTTGCCCAGTGTGGTAAAAAAATCGCTATGCGGCTTAATGTATGCTTGCAGTAGATCCAACTCATCGCTAAACCCATTTAGCAAAGCCAAGCGTTGCTCAATCGTGAGGTTGCCTTCATCTGCAAAGTCATCGGCTTGCCTTGCAAAGCTGTAAATCAAACCAATGGGCTCACGCAAGTGTTTTGGCAAAAAAACTGAAGCCACGGGAAAGTTTTCATAGTGGCTATTCGCCAACGCTAAACTTTGGGCGGTAATCGGGTTATTGTTCGCGTTGAGTGGGTGTGTACTGGTCATTTCGTGAGTATGCCATAATTATTGCTTAGTTTTTTTGAGGAGTGCATTACATTGATTAACATAATTTTATTCAGGCAAATTAAGTAAAGCTTGTTAAAATGCCATTCAATCGTATTTAAATATAGAGAGTAAATATGTTAGCAATTATTGGCGGTACTGGCTTAACGCAATTGGATAATTTAGAAATCACACGCCGTTTAATTGTGCGCACGCCTTATGGTGAACCATCGCAACCGTTGTTATTTGGTGAAATTGAAGGGCGTGAAGTGATATTTTTGGCGCGTCACGGTAATGGTCATACCATTCCGCCACATGAAGTGAATTATCGTGCCAATATTTCTGCCTTGCATTTACAAGGTGTCACCGAAATTGCAGCGGTGGCTACCGTGGGCGGCATTCACGCAGATTTATCCCCTGGCGTGGTTGCGATGCCACATCAGATTATTGACTATACCAATGGCCGAAAAAATACATTTTTTGACGGCATTGATTTACCCGTCAAGCATATAGATTTTACTGACCCTTACTGTGCCATTATGCGTACCAATTGGCAACAAGCGGCGCTGAGCATCAATGAACCGTTAGTAAATCACGGTGTATATGCGGCAACGCAAGGCCCGCGCCTTGAAACTGCCGCAGAAATTAATCGGCTGGAGCGCGACGGCGCAACCATGGTCGGCATGACAGGTATGCCAGAAGCCGCACTCGCACGTGAATTAGGCATTAGTTATGCTGCGATTTGTCCAGTCGCCAATCACGCGGCAGGGCGTGGCAAAAGCCTGCATGGAATCCAATATGAAGCCTTGGTAGAAAACCTGAACCAAACCATGTCACGCGTGCGCAATATCATTGCTGCGCTGGTGAAGCAAAATGGCTTGTGTAAAGTAAACACGGATAAACGCAATAC
>JBARQL010000080.1:0-20565 GCA_049643685.1 Methylotenera sp. | reverse complement strand
TCATGTCCGTATGCATGACCTCTACCGTGATGATGCTTTCCATGCTTATACCGCTTGCTGTACCTTTTTTTAGAAGAATATTCTGGCTCAGCAATCACTTTCCCAATGACCGCACCGCCAGCCCCTCCTGCGCCAGCGCCTAAAACTGCACCTGTTCTACTGTGGCTCACTTTACGCCCTACATAAGCGCCGCCACCGCCACCAACTGCACCACCAATCACGGCGCCTGTTTGTCCTTCGCCTTTGGTTGTGACTGCACCACCTAGACCACCGCCAACCGCCCCGCCAACTACTTCGCCAGTTTTACCGCCGACCACGCCACCTACCGCTGTACCCGCAGCAGCGCCGATTCCGCCGCCCAGTATTGTTTTAAGATTGCTATCTTCGGCCATCGCCTGACTAACAAATAATAAGGATGCTAATAATGAAGCATTGATAAATTTCATTGGGAATTCCTTTCCATACAAAAATAGTGTTTATCCGCACTCTAACTACATGACAAACGCTGATACGACTGATACTCGCTTGAAGTAAACGTTAAAACTGAATGCTGAAGCTATATTAGCACAATGTGTGATATTTTCCCACAATTAAACTAACGCATCATCACACTACTTAACGCGCATTCCCAATTGCGCACCACTATCTGGACTTAATAGGTATGGCCCACCGCGTTCATCGCTCGCCGCCAGCACCATGCCTTCACTCACGCCGAATTTCATTTTACGTGGCGCGAGGTTAGCCACCATCACCGTCATTCGCCCTTTGAGTGTTTCAGGGTCGTAAGCCGATTTAATGCCTGCAAATACCTGACGCGGCTTGTCTTCGCCAATATCCAATGTGAGTTTGAGTAGCTTTTCAGCGCCTTCTACATGCTCGGCACTGACAATTTTCGCAATACGCAAATCCACCTTAGTGAAATCATCAATGCTGATGTATTCAGCTTCTACGGTTTCTGCCTTCACCTCATTTTGCTGATGCGCCGCGTGGCGTTGCTCAGAATGTGGCTGCGGTGTTGTTGTGGCTTGCAAGTTTTCTTTATTGGCTTCTGTCATGGCTTCAATCATTTTAGGGTCAACACGGGTCATTAGGTGCTCATAGGTACTGATACGGTGGCCATCAGTTAATACAGACGACGCATCTGACCATGCAAGAGGCTTTATATTTAAAAATTGCTCTACATCAGCTGCAAGTTTTGGCAAAACAGGTTTTAGGTACAGTGTAAGCAATCGAAACAGATTGAGCGCAATACTACAAACATCTTGAAGCTTGTTGTCTTCCCCATCATTTTTTGCAATTTCCCATGGTTTGACATCATTAACGAACTGGTTTGCTTTGTCTGCAAGCGCCATAATTTCCCGAAGGGCCTTTGCGTAATCTCGTGCCTCAAAATACTGGGCAATGTCCGTCGCTTTGGAAGTGAACTCTCCAAACCACGAGTCAGGTTCAATTCCAAATATTTCAGCTCCAAAAGAAAACTGGTTCCCATGAAGCATCAATTCACCATCAAATCGTTTACTGATAAATCCTGCGCATCGACTCGCAATATTGATGTACTTACCCACCAAGTCACTATTCACGCGCGCGACAAAGTCTTCCAGATTCAGGTCAATGTCTTCCATCGTTCTATTCAATTTAGCCGCATAGTAATAGCGCAAGTATTCCGGGTTTTTAATGTGGTCTAAATAGCTGCGCGCGGTAATAAATGTGCCGCGTGATTTGCTCATTTTTTCGCCGTTTACGGTTAAAAAGCCGTGGGCGAAAACCTGTGTGGGTTTACGATGACCGCTGTATTCAAGCGTCGCAGGCCAAAATAAGGCATGGAAATAGAGAATATCTTTACCAATGAAATGATATAGCTCGGTTTTTGGGTTTGCGCCTTCGTTGCCTTCAACTTGCCAGTATTCGTCAAAATTAAGCGTTTTACCCTCACCCCCGCCCTCTCCCTTAAAGGGCGAGGGAGTTTTATCGCACAAGTTTTTAAAGCTCGCCATATAGCCAATCGGCGCATCCAGCCACACGTAAAAATATTTACCTGGTGCATCGGGAATTTCAAAGCCAAAATATGGCGCATCGCGTGAAATATCCCAATCATTCAAGCCGCTTTCAAACCACTCGCCCATTTTATTGGCCGCTTCGCCTTGCAAGGTCCCTGACCGTGTCCAGTCTTTTAAAAACTGCTCACATTCTGAAAGCTTAAAAAAGTAATGTTCAGTTTCTTTACGCACAGGTGCGGCACCGGAAACGGCAGAGTAAGCATTGATTAGTTCGGTCGGGTTATACGTTGCGCCGCACACTTCGCAAGAATCACCATATTGATCTTTGGCGTGACATTTTGGGCACTCGCCTTTAATATAACGGTCTGGTAAGAACATGTTTTTGACCGGGTCATAAAACTGTTCAATTGTTTTAGTCGCAATTTTTCCGTTAGCTTTAAGCTTTTTGTAAATATCCTGAGAAAGCTTTTTATTCTCTTCAGAATTGGTGGAATAATAATTATCAAACTTTACGAAGAATTCTGCAAAATCCGCAGCATGTTCCTTATGAACCGCTTCAATCAAGGCTTCTGGCGTAATACCTTCTTTTTCTGCGCGTAGCATAATCGGCGTACCGTGTGTGTCATCGGCGCACACATAATGTACTGTATTGCCCTGCATTTTCTGAAAACGCACCCAAATATCGGTTTGAATGTATTCCACCAAATGGCCTAAGTGAATACTGCCGTTGGCGTATGGAAGTGCTGATGTGACTAGAATTTTGCGGGGGGTGTTTGCGGTTGCCATGAGATAAATGGATCTTTTGAGCTAAAACGCTATTCTAACAAATGCCAAGCTGTTCACACAGACATGATTGGAGGTTTTATGCTGAATAGCAGGATTTGCCTATCTCATCCGGACCATATTTTATAGATAATGCCCAGGTCACTTAAACAATCAGCCATACAATCAGTTAAAATACCTTATCTTTTTACTCAAGAACTTTTTACCTAAGTTATTGGCCTTTAATTTCAATTAGGAATATACGCAATGGCAATTTCAGAATTACTCATTCAAAGTACATTAAAAGTATGTTTAGATCCCAATACTGGCAAAGACTTTGTGGCTAGTAAATCGGCGCGAAACATTAAAATTGATGGTAGCGATGTCAGCGTTGACATCGTACTTGGTTATCCTGCGAAATCCGTGATGGCCGATATCCAAAAGCTGGTGGCAAACGCGCTGTTAGATTTGCCAGGTATCGGTAGGATTACGGTCAATGTCAGCAGCAAAATCGTCGCGCATAAAGCGCAACAAGGCGTGACGCTTCTCCCGAATGTGAAAAATATTATTGCGGTGGCTTCAGGCAAAGGTGGCGTGGGTAAGTCAACAACTTCAGCCAATTTAGCGTTAGCACTCGCAGCGGAAGGCGCAACGGTAGGCTTGCTTGATGCCGACATCTACGGCCCTAGCCAGCCACAAATGCTCGGCATCAGCGGTCGTCCAGAAAGTCTTGACGGTAAAAGTATGGAGCCGATGCAAGCGCATGGCATACAAGCGATGTCGATTGGCTTTTTAATAGACACCGATACGCCCATGGTATGGCGCGGCCCAATGGTGACGGGTGCGCTGGAGCAGTTATTACGCGACACCAAGTGGGATGCTTTAGATTATTTAGTGATTGATTTACCACCAGGCACGGGCGACATTCAACTGACGCTTGCACAAAAAATCCCTGTCACAGGCGCGATTATCGTCACCACACCGCAAGACATCGCCCTACTCGATGCCCGTAAAGGCTTAAAAATGTTCGAAAAAGTCGGCATTCCTATTTTAGGTATTGTTGAAAACATGAGTACGCATATTTGTAGCCAATGTGGTCATGAAGAGCATATTTTTGGCTCAGGCGGTGGCGCATTAATGTGCAAAGACTACAACGTGGATTTACTCGGTTCACTTCCTTTAGATATCAGCATTCGCATGCAGGCGGATAGCGGAAAGCCAACCGTCATCGCGCAACCTGATTCAAAAATCGCCACTATTTACAAAGAGATTGCCCGTAAAGCCGCCATTAAAATCGCCAATGCGAGCTTGGATCACAGTACGAAGTTTCCTAATATTGTGATTCAGAATACTTAACGTTTTACATGCGTTATCAAGGGAAAATCAGCACTTGGAAAGATGAGCAAGGCTTCGGCTTCATCACCCCTAATGGTAGCGGTAAGCAAATTTATCTGCATATCAAAGCGTTTGCTGGCTACCATAAGCGGCCTGTGGGAGACGAATTGGTGACATACCAACTCCTGACCGATGCAAAAGGTAGACCCACCGCTAGCGAAGTGCTTTATGTTAGCAACAGACAGCAAAGGCCACTCAGTTTAGGGCAAAGCATCATTCCCGTTTATTTCACTTTAGCCTTTTTAACTATTTTGTGTGTTGCCGTTGCTGCAAACCATTTGTCGCCTCTTGTTTTAATCGTTTATGCGGTTGCCAGCACGATCACTTTTCTCTTTTACTGGTTGGATAAACGCGCCGCTAAAAACGAAGCGCAAAGAACTCCAGAAAGCACACTGCAATCTCTTAGCCTAGTTGGAGGCTGGCCTGGCGCGCTACTTGCGCAAAGAAACTTTCGACACAAAACTGCCAAAAAATCATTTCAAATTGTTTTTTGGATTCAGGTTTTGTTAAATACTCTTGGGCTCATTATCTTCGCTTCATCAACAGTCAGCAATTTATTGCTTTCAATGTTTAATATTGGCTATTAATACCCTCGATTAATCAATATAAAACCAAGATCAAATATACATGATGGCTAGATTGCTTAAATTATTTCAGTTAATTTTCAATTTAATTCGCAAAGCCATTTCACTCGGTTTTTTTCCACGATGGTTACAAAGAACCATTTATGCATGTGCAATTCTTCTCATTTTTACATATACCAGCTTATATGGCATCGTTGCATTGTATGCTTACACCTTGCTAGAACATCCGCCCACACGGAAAGCCGATGCAGCACTCATTTTAGGTAACCGTGCCTACGTCAATGGCGCACTCAATCCTTGCCTCACGGGCCGCGTGGATGCTGGTTTGGCGCTAGCGCAGCAAGTCTTGGTGACCACATTGGTAATGACAGGTGGGCCAGATGACGAAGATGGTGCAATTGAAGCGCAGGCAATGGAAGCCTACGCACTTTCAAAAGGATTTAAAGGACGCATGCTGCTTGAATTACGCTCTAGTTCCACCCAAGAGAACTTTGCATTTTCAGCGCCCATTTTAAAAGAAGCCAAAATCAAAAGTGTGATTGTTGTTTCAGAGCCATACCATATGTGGCGTGTAGAAAAGTTGGTATCAGTTGGACATTTAGGCCATGAGTTTGAAGTGAGTTATGCCGCAGCACCGAGCCAATGTTGGACAAATTGGGGCATGCTGTTTAAGGGCGCACTTCGCGAACCGTTAGCGATTATCAATAACTATGCCAAGGGCTATTTTAATCCAATCAACTAGCCTTAAAAACTCCGAGAGAATTTCTCTGCCTTGGGAGCCTTGTAAACAAAGGCTTGCAGAGCATCCTCTATAAAGATATGCAAATAATAGGGATTTATATACTTAAATCCCTAAGTTAAAAAAGTAGTATTTTTTACATCCGCCATACCGAAGAAAGTCGGTATCCAGTGTCTTTAAAGTCATTCAATTCCGTGTCAAGCACGGAATGACGACAAGACAGCATAAAGATAGCATCGAGTACCCATCAAGTGGTCGCCTGCTACATATCGACCTTGACGTCATAACAATACACATCCACACCCCTGTTTGGTATAACGTCGGGCGCGACGAGTGTTGCTGGTATCGCGACACCTTTACGCCAGTTATCTACTGCTTCTTGCTTGCCCATACCTGCCACGATAAAAATCACTTCTCGCGTTTTATTCAGGCGATTTTGACTAATCGTGATGCGCTCTGACGGTGGTTTTGGTGAGTTGAACACGGGTACGGCATCCGCGCTATTATCGACGGTATGATTGGGGAAAAGCGATGCGGTATGCCCATCTTCGCCCAATCCTAGTAATACCATATCAAAAGTTGGTGCAAAAGCTAATGTTTCTGCATAAGCTTTTGCGCCGGCCACAGGGCCAAGCTCGGCCGGGATATCGTGAATTTGGTTGGCTGGAATTGGCACGTAATGTGTCCAAACCTGTTCGACCATTAAACTATTACGGTCTTCATGCTCAGGCGGCAAGCAACGCTCATCGCCATGATAAATATGCCATTTAGACCAATCCATCTTTAAATCACGCAGTAAGCGATATACCGCACGAGGCGTATTGCCACCCGCCAACACAATATTAAACTGGCCGCGTTTAGCTATGGCTTCATTAGCACTGCTTACAATCGCATCGCACACGCCATGCCTTAACGCTTCAATACTTTCAAACGCTTTCCATCTAGTACTTTGCTGTTTATTTCTTTCCTGCATGATTGCTCATTTCAATCTCATGAATTTGTTAGACCGAATTGGACACGAATTCGAGAAAATTGTCATGCTTTTTATAATTTTTCTGTCAAATCACTGTATGAATTCGCCTGCTTGCTTTATCATATAAGCTATTCTAGAAGCCCATCTATCAGGTCTCCCATTTAATTAACAGGACTACTAACAGGACTACAGTATGCTTATAAAAGACAGTGAAATCGTTGATCTTAATACCCCAACTGGTGAAATGCGCGCCCATATTTTCCGCCCTGCCGCGCCAGGTAAATATCCTGGCATTTTAATGTTCTCAGAGATTTTTCAAGTCACCGACCCTATTCGCCGCACCGCCGCTATGTTAGCTGGTCATGGCTTTATCGTGGCTTGCCCAGAGATTTATCATGAATTTGAGCCGTTGGGCACGGTGCTCTCTTACGATGAAGCAGGCACTACCCGCGGTAATGAGCTTAAAATCACCAAGCCAGTAGAGGCCTATGATAACGACGCCCGCGCAGTGTTAGATTACTTAAAATCACGCAGCGATTGCACAGGCCGTTTGGGTGTGATGGGCATTTGTGTAGGCGGTCATCTGGCATTCCGTGCTGCGATGAACCCAGGTGTGCTGGCTGCAGTCTGCTTTTATGCCACTGACATTCACAAAAAAGCATTAGGGCTAGGTAAAAATGATAACTCACTCGCGCGCGCTGGTGAGATTAAAGGTGAGCTTTTACATATCTGGGGTCGTCAAGATCCGCACGTGCCCTTAGAAGGCCGCAATCTGGTAAAAGCCCGCCTGGATGAAGTCGGCACACGCTACACATGGCACGAATTCAACGGTCAACACGCGTTTATGCGCGACGAAGGTCACCGTTACGACCCAGCACTTTCACGTTTAAGCTGGGATTTATTACTTGAACTATTCAATCGCCGTTTAGGTTGGGGTGATTTGGATGTCGAATCTAACGGCACGGCAGCAGAAGCGCGCCATTAGAAATAGCAAGTTTTACTAAAATATGCACACTTTTTAAAATCCAATTTAAGGTTTTATCACATCATGGCAAAAACAATCGACCCCTGTACCCTCGTTTTATTCGGCGCGAGCGGCAACTTATCTCGCGTTAAATTGATGCCTGGCTTATTCCGTTTAGATGCAGCCGGTCGCTTACCCGATCACATGGCCATTCTATCAGTAGGTCGTAGCGCTGTGGCTCGCGAAGCCTGGCAAGCGGACATCAAAGGGATGCTCGATGCGAAGTTCAAAAATGGTTACGACCAAAAAGTATTTGAGCGCTTTATTGCACGCAACCATTACTTTGCCAACAGTTCTGATGACCCTGATGCTTACAAAAAACTCAGCAGCACCTTGGGCAATGAAAGCCTTTTCCCACAAAACTTAGCGTATTTCTTATCTGTGCGCCCCACGGATTTTGCGCCTGTAGTGGAACAACTTTCAGGCGTGGGTTTGCTGGATGAAAGCAAACATTGGCGCCGTGTGTTGATTGAAAAACCATTTGGTACAGATTTACCAAGCGCACAAGATTTACAAACCAGACTTACCAAGCACCTTAAAGAGAGTCAAATTTACCGCATCGACCATTACTTAGGCAAAACCGCCGTGCAAGGCATTATGCTCACGCGCTTTGCCAATGCCATGTTTGAGCCGATTTGGAACAAAGATCACATCGATCACGTACAAATCACCAATAATGAGATTTTAGGCGTGGGCGACCGCACTACTTTTTACAATGCGACGGGTGCATTGCGCGATATGTTCCAAAGCCATTTACTGCAAACTCTGGCAGTTACTGCGATGGAAAAACCTAAAGACTTAAGCCCGGAAAGTATTCGTGCTGAGAAAATCAAACTACTACAATCAATTCGCCCGATTGATGTCAAGAATATCAATAAACAAGCATTCCGTGCGCAATATGCTGCTGGACGCGTTTGCGTAGGGGATGGTCATGGTGAAAATGTACATGGCTATTTGGAAGAGCTTAATCGTGAAGGCGTGGAATCTAGCTTTACTGAAACCTATGCCGCGGTAAAATTGTTTATCGACAGCCCACGCTGGCAAGGTGTCCCTTTCTACGTGCGCACAGGTAAACGCATGCATGAAGGCAATACAGCGATTTCTATCCGCTTCAAAAAAGCGCCAATGCAATTAGTCGATGGCCAACACCAAAACTGGCTGAATATCAACATTCAGCCACGTGAGTGCATTAAACTGGAAATCGAAACAAAAATCCCAGGCTTGGATATTGCCACACGCACTTTAAGCATCGATGCGCCGCAACGCCAAAAAGAAGATGAAACCATCGATTCTTACGAAACTTTGATGCTCAACCTAATGGAAGGTGACCCATCACAATACTTGCACATCAGTGAAGTAGAAGCGCAATGGAAACTAGTTGACCCGATCGTAAAGGCGTGGGCAGAAGACAAAACACCATTGCACCAATACCGCGCGGGTGATCGCGACCCTAAAGAATCCAGCATAATTTTTGAAGCCGAAGATCAATTTTGGCGTTTCAGCATTGAGTTGGGTGGTGATAAGCACTAAAAGCCCTCAAAATAATTTGTAAATAAATCCTTATTTATTGTTATTATTTGCACTTATTCAAAGCGGAGTTGATGACTCCGCTTTTTATCTTTTTAAAACATACAAAGTAGCTAAAGATGAGCATAAAATCAGACAAATGGATTCGTAAAATGGCAGAGCAACATGGCATGATAGAGCCGTTCGAGCCGAATCAAGTGAAGCAGAACGCCGCTGGGCAACGCATGGTGTCTTACGGCACTTCCAGCTACGGCTACGACATTCGTTGCTCTAAAGAATTCAAGCTCTTCACCAATATTAACAGCACCATTGTTGACCCGAAAAACTTTGACCCGAATTCATTCGTAGAAGTGAATGCAGATTACTGCATTATTCCGCCCAACTCGTTCGCACTCGCTCGCACAGTGGAATACTTCCGCATTCCACGCAATGTACTCACAATCTGCCTAGGCAAATCTACCTACGCGCGTTGCGGCATTATTGTCAACGTAACGCCATTTGAACCAGAATGGGAAGGTTATGTTACGCTAGAGTTCAGCAACACTACGCCGCTACCCGCCAAAATCTACGCCAATGAAGGCTGTGCTCAAGTGCTGTTTTTTGAAGCCGACGCCGATGATGTATGCGAAACCAGCTACAAAGACCGTGGTGGTAAGTATCAAGGCCAAGTTGGCGTGACGTTGCCAAAAATATAATTAGGCCCAAGCCTTAACTTAGGAAATTTACTAAATGAAATTCCGTTTCCCAGTCGTCATTATCGACGAAGATTTCCGTTCTGAAAACTCTTCAGGGCTAGGCATTCGCGTGCTGGCTAAAGCCATTGAAGAAGAAGGCTTAGAAGTGCTGGGCGTGACCAGCTATGGAGACCTCACTTCTTTTGCGCAACAACAAAGTCGGGCTTCGGCGTTTATTTTATCGATTGACGATAACGAGTTTATTGAGGAAAAGCCTGAAGCGATCGAGCAGTTACGCAAATTTGTGACCGAAATTCGCTATCGTAACGAAGAGATTCCTATTTTCTTGCACGGTGAAACGCGTACTTCAAGGCATATTCCCAATGATGTGTTGCGTGAATTGCATGGTTTTATTCACATGAACGAAGATACACCTGAGTTTGTGGCACGTTTGATTATTCGTGAAGCCAGAGCTTACCTCGACAGCCTGCCACCGCCGTTCTTCAAAGCACTGACCCATTACGCGGCCGATGGCTCTTATTCTTGGCATTGTCCCGGCCATTCAGGTGGCGTAGCATTTTTAAAATCTCCAGTCGGTCAGATGTTTCATCAGTTTTTTGGTGAGAACATGCTGCGTGCCGATGTGTGTAACGCCGTGGATGAACTTGGTCAGCTACTAGACCATACAGGGCCAGTAGCGGCATCTGAGCGCAATGCTGCTCGCATCTTCAACTGTGACCACCTGTATTTCGTCACCAATGGTACGTCAACTTCTAATAAGATTGTCTGGAACTCTACCGTCGCCCCTGGCGATGTCGTAGTAGTTGATCGTAATTGCCATAAATCCATCTTGCACGCCATTATTATGACAGGCGCAATTCCTGTATTTTTAATGCCAACGCGTAACCACTTTGGCATTATTGGACCGATTCCTAAAAGTGAATTTGAGTGGAAAAATATTCAAAAGAAAATTGATCGCAATCCATTCATTCTCGATAAAACAGCCAAACCTCGTGTACTCACAATCACGCAATCTACCTACGATGGCGTGTTATACAACGTGGAAGAAATCAAGGAAATGTTAGACGGCAAGATTGATACGCTGCATTTTGATGAAGCCTGGTTACCACACGCCACTTTTCACGATTTTTATGGGGATTACCACGCGATTGGCGAAGGCCGTCCGCGGTGTAAGGAAAGCATGGTTTTTTCAACGCAGTCTACCCATAAACTGCTGGCTGGTTTAAGCCAGGCCTCGCAAATCTTGGTGCAAGATGCCATTGAAAACCGCTTGGATAGAGATGTATTCAACGAAGCCTATTTAATGCACACCTCAACCAGCCCGCAATATTCCATTATTGCCAGTTGCGATGTGGCCGCAGCCATGATGGAGGCGCCTGGCGGCACCGTCTTAGTCGAAGAATCTCTCATGGAGGCGTTGGATTTCCGCCGTGCCATGCGCAAAGTGGATGAAGAATGGGGAACGGACTGGTGGTTTAAAGTGTGGGGCCCAGATGATTTAAGCGAAGAAGGCTTGGAAGAACGTGACGCCTGGATGCTAAAAGCCAATGAAGATTGGCATGATTTTGGCAACTTAGCCGAAGGTTTCAATATGCTGGATCCGATCAAAGCGACCATTATCACGCCTGGGTTGGACATTAAAGGCAATTTCTCAGAAAAGTTTGGCATTCCTGCCGCGATTGTCACCAAATACTTGGCTGAACACGGTGTGATTGTTGAAAAAACGGGGCTTTATTCATTCTTTATCATGTTCACCATCGGCATTACCAAAGGCCGCTGGAACACCATGGTGGCCGCACTCCAGCAATTTAAAGATGACTATGACAAGAACCAGCCACTTTGGAAAGTGTTGCCAGAATTTATCCAAAAACAACCTCGCTACGAAAAAGTTGGTTTACGTGATTTATGCGAGCAAATCCATGCCGTCTATAAAGCCAATGATGTGGCACGTTTAACCACTGAAATGTATTTATCGGACATGGTGCCTGCAATGAAACCTACCGATGCGTTTGCTAAAATGGCACATCGACAAATGGATCGCGTGCCAATCGATGAGCTTGAAGGCCGCATCACGGCTGTGCTACTCACGCCCTACCCACCCGGCATTCCGCTACTGATTCCAGGTGAGCGCTTTAACAAGGTGATTGTGAATTACTTAAAATTTGCGCGCGAGTTTAATGAGAAATTCCCAGGCTTTGAAACCGATAACCACGGTTTGGTGAAAGAAATAGTCGATGGCAAAGCGGTGTATTATGTGGATTGTGTCACGCAATAATTAGCGTGTCTTTATTTAGATGCCCTGTGAGCCTTATAAATAAAGGTTCGCAGGGCATTAGTTTTTTATCGGCGCTTTTATTAAGATTTACTATCCGGTTTTAAAAGCCAATGTGATTGATTGGTTAAACTGAAAATCTCCGTGTATGAAAGACCTGATATTGAAACTTTCTGGTTACTTTAAATTCCAGTTACTTTAAATTCCCAGTTACTTTAAATTCCCAGTTACTTCAATTTCCAAGTCACACTGAAATTCTAGCGTACACCAAATCACGATAAGCCAGTCCGCTCACGGAGACGTGTTCTGTTCGATCAATCAATTGCCATTCCTGGTAATCTATATCTGGAAAAAATGCATCCCCTGCGACGTCTAAATGTACTTCTGTTATGTATAACTTAGTCGCCAGTGCCAGGCCATGCTGATACAGTTCTGCGCCACCAATTAAAAAAGGTTCAGCATCGTTTTTACATAAGGCTAATGCAGTTTCTAGTGAATGGGCGATGAGTGCGCCTTCAACTTGATAATGCGGATTACGTGTCACAATCACCGTAGTGCGGTGAGGCAACAAACGCCCTAACGATTCATAAGTTTTACGCCCCATGATAATATGATGCCCAGTCGTGAGGGCACGAAAACGCTTTAAATCCTCAGGCAAATGCCAGGGTAACGTATTATTAATGCCTATCACATGGTTTTTGGCACACGCGACAATCAGTGAAAGTGCTGTCATGCGCGTATTATACTAGTCTTAATCACAGCTTGTGATTCTTCAGCGTAAAATGGCTATTTTCAGGCAGCCATAAGTTGTTGTTACTTTGTAAAATTGCATGGATTCAAAATTTATAGATTTAGATACGAATAGATTCATTTGAAAATCACCTATCCAAAATCATTTTTAAAACTACTGCTGATCGGCTTCGCGCTGGTAATGCTGCCATTACTTGCGGCATTTATTAACGCTAATTTGCAATTTAACAAGCTGACCAAACAAAGCTTATTCAATATGTCGCAAGCGGTTGAAACGACGCGATCCAGCCAAATTTTGTTAGAAGAGCTCGCCATCATGGAGCGTAGCGCGCGGCAGTATTTTGTGTTGCATGATAAAGCGCTACTATCCAATTACCTCAACGCGCATGACCGATTCAACAAAGCGATTCTGACGCTAGCGCAACAGCCACTCACCAAGCCTCAACAAACGGAATTGCAGATATTCGCTCAGCAAGAAAGTCGCTTATTTATAACGATTAACCATGCCAGTGAAAACGCAGAATTTGATGCGAATATGGTGAACGTATTCTCCAAACTCACCACCCAAGCCAACCAAATCATCGAGGAAAACAATCAACTCATTGATAATGAATCCAATCTATTCAGAACCAAAGTCACCGAAGTAAAAAAAGCCTTATTTTGGCAAATGCTGACCATTTTTCCATTGGTCATTATCATTGCCGCCCTCATCACATGGATGATTGCTAGGCCCATACGCCGTATGGATGCCGCCATTAACCAATTAGGTAAAGGCGACTACGAACACATCATTGAAATAAACGGCCCTGGTGATTTGCGTCAACTTGGCCAAAGACTCGATTGGTTGCGCACTGCACTAAAAGACTTACACCAGCAAAAACAGCGCTTTTTACAACAAGCTTCGCATGAGTTGAAAACACCCCTCACCGCCATCAGAGAAGCCAGCGAACTACTCAATGATGGAATTGCCGGCCCTTTAAGCGTCCAACAAAATCAAATTGTCTCCATCCTGCGTGAGAATAGCTTACGATTGCAGAAGATGATCGAAAATCTACTCAAATACACAGAAATGCAATTTAATTCCTCAAAACTTAATCCCACTCAGCAAGTGCTCGCGGATGTCATTAACAAAGTGATGCAATCTTATTCGCTCAGCATCGCACATAAGAAGATTGTCGTACATAAGCAAATTGACAACATCCTGTTGCAAATTGACACCGAAAAACTCTTCACAATACTGGATAATTTAATTTCAAATGCCGTTAAATTTACCCCGGAAGCTGGTGAAATTACGATTCGTGCCGTAGAATCTAAGCCTGTAGCAACTAACGCTGTAAATTCCAAACCACTCGCCCTCATTGAAGTCATCGACACTGGGCCTGGCATCAGTGAAGCGAATAAAAATAAGCTTTTCAGCCCGTTTTATCATGGGGAACAGCCAAAATACAGCCTAGTTTCGAGTAGCGGCCTTGGTCTATTTATTGCAAAAGAGGCAGTCGATTTGCTGAAAGGAGAATTAAGCTTGATGCCTTCAAACACAGGAGCACACTTTCTTTTAAAGCTTCCCTTAATCCCAACACACCCTTAATTAACTTAACTCACACTATTCGGCATGATGAAATTACACCAGTTAGTCATAATACTTTTTCTCAGCATCAGCACTGCAGCGTGCGTGAACACTGCCCCCAAACAAAATAATGGGGTGAAGCTGGTTGCGCCAAAAAATACTGATGTCAATGAACTGTTAATTTTTGCCGAGCAATATTCCAACCTAACGCCAGAGGCTCAAAAACAAGTAATAACGACAACCAATCAATCGCTGTCCGTTAATCCTAATGATCTGTTACAGCGCATGAAATTAGCCATAATCTACGGCTTACCCAGCAGCAATCACCAAGATACGGCTAAGGCACAGAATTTATTGCAGCAAATGTTACAAGAAAACAATTTACCTAAACCGCAATTAGCCTTTGCGCATTTGTTATTTGATTATGTGATTGCCATTAACAAAGCCAATAAAAATAGTCGTGAAGACCAAAAGCAAATGGAAACTGTATTGCAAAAAAATGAGAATTTATTATTGAAACTTGAGGCTAGCCAGCAAAAGTTAGAAATTACACAACAAAAACTAGAGGCTGCACAGCTGAAAATTGATGAGCTGAAAAACATCGAAAAATCGATGGGGCAACGTGAAGTGACACCCAGAAAATGAAAACACTCAGAAAATAATGACGCACAGAAAATGACACAATCTATTTTAATCGTCGACGACGATGCCGATATTCTGAAATTACTGGAAATGCGGTTGAGTGCCAGCGGCTATGACGTTATCGCTGCAAGCTCTGCGCAACAAGCGCTATCACTATTTAGCATGAAGCCCGTAGCATTGGTCATTAGCGATCTACGTATGCCTGACATGGACGGTTTCGCGCTGTTCGAAGCCATTCATCGACTAGATTCCACCATCCCGTTCATTTTACTGACGGCGCATGGCTCCATTCCTGAAGCCGTTCATGCCACGCAGCAAGGCGTTTTCAGCTTTTTAACCAAGCCTTTTGAAAGCAAAGTGCTGCTAGAACTTGTGGCGAATGCTTTAAAAATCACACCGAGTCACCAGCAAAAATCAGAAGAGGACGATACTTGGCGAGCCAGCATTATCAGCGGTAGCCAACAGATGCAAAGCTTACTCAGCCAAGCGAAATTAGTGGCCGCATCAGATGCCAGCGTGCTCATTCAAGGCGAAAGTGGTACGGGCAAAGAGCTGCTCGCGCAATCCATTCACAATGCCAGCCCGCGCCATCAACAGCCTTTTATCGCCATTAACTGTGCCGCCATCCCTGAAGCACTGCTTGAATCAGAACTGTTTGGTCACAAAAAAGGCGCCTTTACTGGGGCAACCCGCGATCATCAAGGCCTATTCCAAAATGCGGATGGCGGCACGCTCTTTTTAGATGAGATTGGGGATATGCCGCCCAGCATACAAGCAAAACTTTTACGCGCCTTACAGGAGCGCGTCATCAGGCCCGTTGGGGGGAGTTCTCAAGTGGCGATCAATGTACGAGTGATTTGCGCAACCCACAAAAATTTAATTGAAGAAATGCAAGCAAATCGTTTTCGGAAAGATTTGTATTATCGTATTAACGTGGTCGGGCTAGAGATTCCACCGCTCGCAGCCAGACGAGAAGATATCCCCTTACTGGCGAACTATTTTTTAGCGAATCTAAACAAAAAATATCATAAAAAAATCAATGGCTTTGCGCCTGAAGCGTTTGAACTCTTGCTTGCAGCCCCGTGGCCAGGCAATGTTCGGCAATTGCAAAATATCGTCGAACAAGTGGTTGTACTCTCAACCACTTCGATTATTACCAGCGGCTTAGTACAGAAAGCATTGCAGGATAATATTTCCAGCATTATTTCATTTGACGTCGCCCGCAAAAATTTTGAGCAACAGTATTTGATTAACCTCCTGAAAGCGACACAGGGCAATGTCACACAGGCCGCACGGATAGCGGATAGGAATCGTACTGAATTCTATAAAATACTGGAACGTCACCAAATCAACCCTGCGCTTTTTAAAGCCGCTCAAACAGCCGAATAACCTCATTCTCTTTTGTCGTTTATTGGTGACATAAAAAAGCTTTAATATTCAATATACTAGCAATCCCCTCCCTATTCATGTCGTTGATTAACGACAGAATTATCTATCAACTTTTCCACGTAAACATATAACTTATTGTTTTAATTGAATAATTAAAGTTGGCATAGCGCTTGCTATACATTAAGTGCAGTAACTTTTTAATTATTTAGGAATACAGACATGTTTACATTAAATACTTCAAACACTTTCAAAACTTTAGCAATCGCGGCTCTTTTTGCTTGCGGCGTTACAGCACAATCAGCCATGGCTGAGTCAAAGGTGAATGCTAAAGTAGCTGCCGCAACCCCAGCAGATCCAGATTTCGCAAAACTAGACGCGAATGGCAATGGCAAAATTTCTCTTAAAGAGGCAGTGAAAGACAAAGGTATTTCTTCAGCTTTTGATACGATTGATGCAAACAAAGATGGCAATATCTCTGCCGATGAACATGCTGCTTACAAAGCAGCTGGCGCAAGTATGTCTGCCCCTGCGGCTCCTGCGGAAGCTGCTGGTGCAGCCCCTGCAGCTGTGACTGAGCCAGCTCCTGCCAAATAAATCTATTCAGATTTAAGTTTTCGTTTTACCCTGCAATTACCTCCCCCTGATGATTGTAGGTCTTTTACCCCGCTACGCGACGTAGCGGGGTATTTTTTTTGGAAAATTGCTGGATGACAACGCTCGAGAGAAAAACACTGCCCTGAGAGGCTTTATTTACAAGGCTCGCAGGGCATCGAAATAAGATGAGTGGCAAAACAGGATTTTTTTAATCATCATTCAACTTAGCCAATTGCGCCATTAGCGATGCTGGATGACAAACTCTAGACTGCCACAACGCCTTTAATCGCTGGATGCGGATCGTAATTTTCCAGCGTAAAGTCTTCAAACTTAAAGCTAAAAATATCACGCACATTGGGGTTGATTTTCATTTGCGGTAAAGCACGCAGGTCACGCGTTAACTGTTCGTTCACTTGCTCCATGTGATTGGTGTAAATATGGGCATCGCCCAAAGTATGCACAAAATCACCCAGTTTCAAGTTGCATACTTGTGCCACCATCATGGTCAACAAGGCATATGAAGCAATGTTAAACGGCACGCCTAAGAATATATCGGCGCTACGTTGATAGAGCTGACAGCTCAATTTGCCATCTGCCACATAAAACTGAAAAAACGCATGGCAAGGCGGCAGTTTCATTTTGTCCACATCCGCTACGTTCCAGGCGGACACAATCAAACGGCGTGAATCTGGATTGGTTTTAATCGCATTTACCACCTGAGAGATTTGGTCAATATGCGTGCCATCAGGCCTCGGCCAATTGCGCCATTGGTAACCGTACACAGGCCCAAGATTACCGTTTTCATCCGCCCATTCATCCCAAATGCGCACGCCGTTCTCTTTTAAGTAGGCAATATTCGTACTGCCTTGCAAGAACCAAAGCAGTTCGTGAACAATGGATTTGAGGTGCACTTTTTTAGTGGTGAGCAGCGGAAAGCCTTCAGCCAAATTAAAACGCATTTGATAACCGAAGACTGAAGTCGTACCTGTGCCAGTACGGTCTTCTTTATGATTGCCGTGCGCCAACACATGGCGCAGTAAGTCGGTATATTGTTTCATATTAATTCATCATCCACATCATATCTTTGGGCGTCGGTATCCAGCATCGCTAAAGCCACTAGATTCCGTGTCATGCACGGAATGACAATTGGTTAGGTATTCTTCGCAATAAATTCTTTAATCACGCCGGCATCGGCTTTCATCACCGTAAATCTTTGCGGCAACGTTTCAATGCCGTTCAAGCTGGCTGGACGCTCAGGGGCATGGCCCAAAGCCTCCACAATGGCATCTTCAAACTTAGCAGGTAATGCAGTTTCCAACACGACCATTGGCACATCCTTCTGACGAAATTCTAAGGCAACTTTCAGGCCATCAGCAGTGTGCGTATCAATCACTATCCCATATTTTTTGCTTGTCTCGCGTATCGTTTGCATGCGGTAAGCGTGATTACTAGCGCCTGATACAAAGCCATATTCAGCCAATTTTGGCATGAGATGCTTAATGTCAAACGCACCGCCATTATCGACACTCGCCCATAATTCACGTATTTTGGCCGCATCTCTACCCACCAAGTCAAACACAAAACGCTCAAAGTTAGAGGCTTTGCTGATGTCCATTGACGGGCTAGAAGTGTGGTAAGTATTGGCTGAGCCGCGTGGACGATAAACACCCGTTTTAAAAAACTCATCAAGCACATCATTTTCATTGGTGGCCACCACCAGTGTATCAATCGGCAAGCCCATCATACAGGCAATATGGCCCGCGCAGACATTGCCAAAATTACCACTAGGCACGGCAAAGCTGACTTTTTGGTTGTTGTTTTGCGTAACGGCAAAATAGGCTTTAAAGTAATAAACCACCTGAGCAACGATGCGTCCCCAGTTGATTGAGTTTACCGCACCGATTTTGTAATCAGCTTTAAAAGCGGCATCATTACTCACGGCTTTCACCATATCCTGACAGTCATCAAACACGCCATCTACAGCAATGTTATAGATATTATCATCCTGCAGACTGAACATTTGCGCCGTTTGGAAGCGGCTCATTTTTTTATGCGGTGACAACATAAATACACGGATACCCTTTTTACCACGCATGGCGTATTCCGCCGCCGAGCCAGTATCACCAGAAGTCGCCCCCAAAATATTGGTGGTTTTGCCAGTTTTTTCCAGCACATATTCAAACAAGTTGCCTAGCAACTGCATTGCCATGTCTTTAAAGGCCAGCGTAGGGCCATTTGAAAGACTTAAAAGATACAAATTATCTTCTAGCTTAAGCGTTGGCGTGATATCTGCTGCGTTTTGCCCTTTGCGCGTAAAACCGTAGACTTCAGCGCGATAAGTTTTATCAATAATTACGCGTAAATCAGCCGCTGGAATATCATCCACAAAGCGTGACAAAATCGCAAAGGCCAAATCAGGGTATGACATACCGCGCATGGCTGTTAAATCAGCATCGGTGATTTGCGGATAAGTTTCAGGCAAGTACAAACCGCCATCAGGTGCTAAGCCACCTAATAAAATTTCACTAAAACATAAAGCAGGCGATTGCCCACGCGTGCTGATGTATTTCATTTACTTACCCAGCTCTTCCATTCGAATGCGTGTGACTTTACCAACAATCGCAGGCAAAGCTTCAATCGCCGCAATGGCAGCATCCATATTTTTTTCTACGGTGACGTGCGTTAAAATCACAATATCAGCTTCCGTCTCATTGTCATCCGGCTCTTTTTGCAACATGGCATCAATAGAAATATTGCGGTCTGCCAGAATTTTTGTCACCCCTGCCAGCACGCCTGGTTTATCTGAGGCGCGTAAACGTAAATAATACGCGCTATTCACCTCAGAAATGGGCAAAATAGGCAAATCCGCTACGCTATTAGGTTGAAACGCCAAATACGGTACGCGCTGTTCGACGCTTGCATTACTCAAACGCGCAACATCCATTAAATCCGCCACCACTGCGCTGGCAGTCGGCTCAGCGCCCGCGCCTGCGCCGTAATAAAGCGTTGGGCCAACGGCATCGCCCTTCACTACCACGGCATTCATCGCGCCGTTTACATTCGCTACCAAGCGCTTAGCAGAAATTAAGGTTGGGTGTACGCGCAACTCTACGCCTTTATCTGTTCGTTTGGTAATCCCTAACAACTTCACGCGATAACCAAGTTCTTCCGCGTATTTAATATCGGTTTGTTGTAGCTTGGTGATGCCTTCGGTATAAGCTTGTTCAAATTTCATCGGTATACCAAAGGCGATGGCAGATAAAATAGTGAGCTTATGCGCGGCATCAATACCTTCGACGTCAAACGTTGGGTCGGCCTCGGCATAACCTAAACGTTGTGCCTCACCAATCACGTCCTGATAAGTCAGTCCTTTTTCACGCATTTCAGTCAGAATGAAATTGGTCGTACCGTTGATAATGCCTGCGACCCACTCGATTTTATTCGCGCCTAAGCCTTCACGTATTGCCTTAATAATCGGTATACCACCAGCAACAGCAGCTTCAAACGCTACAATCACGCCTTTAGCCTGTGCCGCCGCAAAAATCTCATTGCCATGCAAGGCTAGCAGCGCTTTATTGGCGGTGACTACGTGTTTTCCATTCTCAATGGCTTTAAGCACCAATTCTTTGCTTAAAGTATAGCCGCCTATCAACTC
>JBARQL010000079.1:0-8733 GCA_049643685.1 Methylotenera sp. | reverse complement strand
ATATTGCTAGCCAATAAAGAAACATTAGTGATGGCAGGTAATTTGTTCATGCAGGCAGTGAATGAGGGCGGTGCCACTTTGCTACCGATTGATAGTGAACATAACGCGATATTTCAAGTCATGCCGCCAATGTCGCGTCAATTATCAAATTCAAGTTTAACCAATATGGGCGTGAAGCGGGTGCTGTTAACTGCCTCTGGTGGGCCATTTAGAAATGCCAGCATTGATGAGCTAAAGGCGGTAACACCTGCACAAGCACTGAATCACCCTAACTGGGTGATGGGGCCAAAAATTACCGTGGATTCGGCCACGATGATGAATAAAGGTTTGGAAGTCATTGAAGCGCATTGGCTATTTAACGCACTCCCTACACAGATTGATGTGGTAGTACATCCGCAAAGCGTCATTCACTCGATGGTGGAATACATTGATGGTAGTGTGTTAGCACAATTAGGAAATCCAGACATGCGCACACCGATTGCCTATGGGTTGGGCTACCCGGAGCGATTGAGCAGCGGTGTCAGTAGTCTGGACTTAATCATTACCGCAAGACTGGATTTCTGCGCGCCTGATTTGGTGCGTTTTCCATGCTTACGCATTGCTTACGAGGCTTTAAATGCGGGAGGCACAGCCCCGGCGATTTTAAATGCAGCCAATGAAATGGCGGTGGAAGCATTTTTGGCTGAAAAAATTGGTTTTATGGATATTCCTAATATCATTGAATCGGTCTTGTCATCCTCACCCATCGAACAAGTTGAATCTATCGCGCAATTAGTGGCTGTAGATGCAGATGCAAGAATAGCCGCCTTAGCCCAAATGAAGGCGTTATGTTAACAATACTCGCTTTTATATTCACCATAGGCTTATTAGTAACGGTGCATGAGTATGGACATTTTCAAGTGGCAAAGTGGTGTGGTGTTAAGGTACTGAAATTCTCAATCGGATTTGGCAAACCGTTATGGGGAAAAAGAATTGGTCAAGATCGTACAGAGTTTGTGATTGCCACTATTCCATTAGGTGGCTATGTCAAAATGCTTGATGAACGTGAGTTTGATAAAGAAACTCAGTCGATACAATATTCAGATGCAGACTTAAAACGAGCGTTTAATCGACAATCTGTATTTAAACGCATTGCTATTGTGCTTGCAGGGCCTTTAGCAAATTTATTACTCGCCATTTTTCTTTATTGGTGGTTATTAATGATGGGGGTGGATGGATTTAAACCTACGTTGGGTAAGGTCGTTAACCTGAGTCCAGCGGCTGCAGCTAACTTTACGCAAGGTGAAACCATACAAAAAGTGAATGGTAAAGCGGTAACTTCATGGCAAGAATTTAGCTGGGTGCTGCTCAATGAATCGTTAGATAATGGCAGCGTTGAGGTGGAAACGGTTAATCATGACCAAAAAATTCACCGCCATCAACTTAACATTTCCAGCTTAAGTTTTGATAGTACCAACCAAGATGTTATGGCTGTATTAGGCTTTACCTTGGATCAGCCTGACATTTTAGCCCGTATTAGTGAGGTTGTTAAAAACAGTCCTGCAGACTTGGCTGGCTTGAAGCCCAATGATTTAGTCCTTAGTGTCAATCAGCATCAAGTGGCTTTTTGGGAAGATTTTGTGCATGAAGTGAGGCAGCATCCTAATGTTTCTTTGGATGTTTTGATTAAACGTAATGCTGAAGAAATAAAGCTCAATATGACGCCAAAAGTAGGCATCGTGAATGGTAAAGAGGTTGGACTCATCGGTGTGGCTGTACACGATAGCCGCTTGATTACGACGCATTATTCTGCTTGGGAAGCATTGAATAATGCGACAGCAACGACATGGGACACTTCAATATTAAGTTTGAAGTTGATGGCTAGGCTGCTGACGGGAAAAATGTCATTGAAAAATATGGGTGGGCCGGTCACCATTGCGGATTCTGCAGGGCAAAGTGCACAAAGAGGAGTGAAGGTTTTTATAGGATTTTTAGCTTTCATCAGTATTAGTATTGGCGTGATGAATCTCTTGCCAATACCAGTGTTAGATGGCGGTCATTTCATGTATTATATGGTTGAAATTCTTACTGGAAAACCCGTGTCCGAAACCGCCATGATTATCGGGCAAAAGATTGGAATTTTCTTGCTAGGGTTAATGATGGTCATTGCATTTTATAATGACATTAACAGATTAATAATAGGCTGATGGTATGGCAATCAAAAAATTAAAACACACTCAACTCACGGCTATGAAAAATGGCGAACGCACTATCATCAACCCTGTTGATACCCATAAAAATCTGAAATTTAAGACGATTCTTCTTATGGTTTCAGGTATGTATGCAAGTACGGCATTTGCCCTTGAACCATTTGTGGTTAAAGACATTCGAGTGGAAGGCATACAGCGAACGGAAGCTGGCACAGTATTTACTTACCTGCCAGTGAAAGTCGGAGAAACCATGAATGATGAACTTGCCTCGCAGGCGATTAAATCGTTATATGGCACAGGTTTCTTTAAAGATGTACGTATTGAAGCTGAAGGTGATGTGTTAGTGGTGACGGTACAGGAGCGCTCATCGATTGCACAAATAGAATTCAGCGGCAATAAATCTTTTCCTACCGATAAAATGAAAGAAGGCTTAAAACAAACCGGCATTGCTGAAGGTCAGATTTTTGATAAATCTCAGATAGATCGAGCAGAGCAAGAAATTAAACGACAATATTTATCACAAGGTAAATATGGCGCTACAGTGAAAGCCGTGGTTTCGCCATTGGAGCGTAACCGAGTTGCCGTGCGTTTTGATATTGAAGAAGGCGTTGTTTCAAAAATACGCAGTATCAATATAGTCGGCAATCAAGCATTTACGATGGATGATTTACGCGCGGAATTTTTACTGACCACGCCCAATTGGATGAGCTGGTGGAATAAGGATGACCAATATTCTAAACAGAAACTTAATGCTGATTTAGAGACCTTACGGTCTTTCTATATGAACAAGGGCTATTTGGAATTCAACATTGATTCAACACAGGTTTCAATTACTCCCGATAAAAAAGACATTTATATTACGGTGAATATTACAGAAGGTGAAAAATACACCATTTCAGACGTCAAACTGGCAGGTGAAACGATTGTGCCAGATGATGAACTGCAACAACTGGTAGAAATTAAAAAAGGGGATACGTTTAGCCGTGAAAGAGTCACGCAATCCAGCAAGGCCATCAGCAATCGTTTAAGTAATGAAGGTTATGCATTTTCAAACGTAAACCCTGTGCCTGAAATCAATAAAGACGAACACACCGCGGCATTCACTTTCTTTGTCGATCCAGGTAAGCGTGTTTATGTACGTCGCATCAATATTGCAGGCAATACCAGAACACGCGATGAAGTTGTCCGTCGTGAAGTACGTCAATTGGAGTCTGCTTGGTACAATTCAGGTAAGATCAATCGTTCAAAAGAGCGTTTGGTGCGTACTGATTTTTTCTCTGATGTGAATGTAGAAACCCCTGCAGTTCCAGGTGCTGCTGATCAGGTAGATTTAAATATCAGTGTGACTGAGAAGTCGACGGGTAGCGTTCAATTTGGTGCTGGTTTGTCTAGTAATGAGGGTGTTACTTTCGGTATTACGGTTAACCAAAATAACTTCTTAGGGACGGGTAATCGCGTGAGCGCACAGGTTAACACGGGTAAGGTGAATACCACTTACTCACTGTCGTTTACTGACCCTTATTTTACGCCTGATGGCGTTAGTCGCGGCTTTGATATCTATAGAAGGGATGTCGATACTGGTTCACTCAATGTAGGTTCTTATAACTCATCTTCTTATGGCGGTGGTATTCGATTCGGAATTCCACTGAATGAGCGTGATGGCTTTAACTTCGGGTTAGCGGCCGATTTCACAAAAGTTGACTTATCCAGCCAAAGCCCAATTCAATACCAGAAATTCTGTGGCAACACGTCCGGCTGCACTAGCAACTCAGTGGTCGCTTCCGCCGGCTGGTATCACGATACGCGTGACAACATCACGTTTACCAATGATGGGGTACTACAAAGACTCAACGCAGAGGTTTCTCTGCCCGTGTTAGATTTAAATTACTATAAAGTGGATTACAAGCACGCCTGGTTTAAAAATGTGTATAAAGACTTTACCTTTATGCTCAACGGTGAGATTGGCTATGCTGATAGCTACGGTAGCAAAAATTACCCTTTCTTCAAAAACTTTTTTCTGGGGGGTGTAAACTCCGTACGTGGCTATGATAACGGTTCGTTAGGCCCCAGAGACTTAGATCCAACGACGAATTCAGATTTCGCGGTGGGCGGTACTAAACGATTGCTGGGTAATGCTGAATTGTTTTTTCCTATTCCAGGCTTAAAAGATTCCAAACAGTTCAGGATGAGTGCCTTTGTGGATGGAGGGAACGTTTGGGGCTCCGATTCAGGTTATAGTTTAGGGGATTTACGTTACTCAACGGGCGTTGGAGTCAGTTGGCTGTCACCGTTTGGTCCTTTGAAACTAATCTATGCGAGAGCCTTAAATAGTGAAAAAGGTGACAATACACAAAATATACAATTTCAGCTTGGTCAACAGTTTTAACTAATTGATGCTGAATTATTGTTTTAGGAGATTGCAATTGAGTAAACCCTTAATGAATATTACATTTAAGCGTTTAATGGTAACAGGTGTTATAACCAGCTTCTTGGCGTTTGCATCGGGCGCGCAAGCCGCTGAGCTTAAGGTGGGCTACGTGCAGGTAGATAAAATTCTGCAAGAGGCACCTCAAACCGCAGAAAGCGGTAAGAAATTAGAAAAGGAATTTAGTCCGCGCTCGCAAGAGCTAGATCGTATGGCTAAACAGATTAAAGAGTTAGAAGCTGCGCTTGATAAAGATGGATCAACGATTTCAGAAACTGAACGACGTAGTAAAGAACGTGATGCACAAAATATTAAACTAGAGTTTCAACGCAAACAACGCGAATTGCGCGAAGATATTAATCTACGTAAAAATGAAGAGTTAGCGAGCTTGCAGGATCGCATCAATAAGGCGGTGCAATCCGTTGCGAAATCTGAAAATTATGATTTGGTGATGTACAGCGGTGTTGCTTATGCAGCTGATAAAATTGATATTACCGATAAGGTATTGAAATTATTAGGTAAAAAATAATTATTTAAATAGATTATTCATCATTTTTATTGATTTTCATAAGGCCACAGAATGGGCAAGCAGTACACACTAAGTGATATTTCAACCCTATTGGGTGGTCAGGTCATTGGTGACGATACTATTCGCATCTCTCGCGTCTCGTCATTAACCAATGCGCAATCTGGTGATATTTGTTTTATTAATGATGCTAAATATCAAAAAGCACTTGCCGCTAGCCAAGCAAGTGCTTTTGTTTTGAGAGAAAGAGACGCAGCGCTCACTGCGCAGCCTAAAATCATTGTAGAGAATCCTTATGCCTATTTTGCTAAAATTTCTACCTTGTTAAATCCGCCTGCTACCTCACATATAGGCATTGCCCCAAGTGCTGTTGTTGATACCACTGCACGTATTCCAGATTCATGTAGTATTGCACCACTAGCGGTGATTGGCGAAAATGTGGTGCTGGGCGAAAATGTGATTGTGGGTGCTGGTTGTGTCATCGAAAATGACGTCTTGATTGCCAATAACACTCGCCTAGAACCCAATGTCACCATTAAACATCACTGTGAAATTGGGCCAAATTGCCATCTTTTTTCTGGTGCAATTATCGGTTCGGATGGCTTTGGTTATGCGGAAGAAGCGGGAGTATGGTTAAAAATACCGCAAGTCGGGCGTGTGATTATTCATGCAAACGTCGACATTGGAGCCAATACCACTATTGATCGAGGAGCGCTAGATGATACGATTATCGAAGAAGGCGTTAAGTTAGATAATTTAATCCAAATTGGCCATAATTGTGTCATCGGTGCGCATACCGTGATTGCTGGCTGCACAGGTATTGCTGGTAGTGCCAAAATTGGCAAGCATTGCAAAATTGGCGGTGCGGCCATGATTTTAGGCCATTTAGAGATTGCCGATCATGTCACGATATCTCCAGGTAGCATGATTACGCGCTCATTGCTGGTCGCCGATACTTATACCGCCTTAATGCCTTTTCAAACGCATAAAGACTGGCTAACTACTGCTGCTAAAATTCGGCATTTAGATTCACTTTCAGATAAAATTAAACAACTCGAAAAAGAGTTAGCTCTGTTAAAATCTAGTCTGGCTACTTAAGCAACACTTTTGGTAATCGCAATTTACCAAAGAACCGAGAATCATATGACAAACACCACTGATACCAGCATGAATATTCACGAAATTCTTGACCATTTACCGCATCGTTATCCTTTCGTCTTGATCGATCGCGTAATTTCAATCGAGTTAGGTAAAGAGATTGTTGCGATTAAAAACGTCACCATCAATGAGCCTTACTTCCCTGGACATTTTCCCTACCACCCAGTAATGCCGGGCGTGTTGATTGTCGAGGCGATGGCCCAAGCGGCAGCCGTATTGTCATTTAAAACCATGGGCGCTAAACCCAATGATGAATCAGTCTATTATTTTGCGGGCATTGACAGTGCGCGCTTTAAAAAACCCGTATCGCCTGGGGATCAAATTGTGTTGAATGTGAAGATAGACCGCATTTTAAAAGGTATTTGGAAATATACCGGCGTAGCCACAGTTGATGGCACAGTGGTGGCTGAGGCGAGTATGATGTGTATTTTGAAAGCGATTGAAAAGTAATATTAATCAATAAATTAATTAAGTTAATTAAAGTAAAGCTTTAATTAAAAACCAACATTAAATGTCAATAAAAATACATCCAACCGCAATTATCGACTCAAAAGCAGAACTTGATTCTACCGTTGAGGTAGGACCTTACTCCATTATCGGCCCCAATGTTAAAGTGGGTGCAGGAACGCGTATTGCTGGCCATGTGACGATTAGCGACCATACGGTTATCGGTAAAAATAACCAGATTTTTCAGTATTCCTCACTCGGTGAAGCGCCGCAAGATAAAAAATATAAAGGTGAGCCAACGCTATTAGAGATCGGTGACAACAATACCATCCGTGAATTTTGCACGTTTAATCGCGGCACTGTGCAAGACAAAGGTACGACAAAAGTAGGCAACGATAACTGGATTATGGCGTATGTGCATTTGGCGCATGACTGCGTGATTGGTAATCATACCATTATGGCGAATAATGCTTCACTTGCGGGGCATGTCGACGTGCAGGATTACGCCATTTTAGGTGGATTTACCTTGATTCATCAGTTCTGCAAAATTGGTTCACACGTGATTACTGCGGTTGGTTCAGTGGTGTTTAAAGATATTCCCCCCTATGTGACTGCGGCTGGCTATGATGCGAAACCGCATGGTATTAATAGTGAGGGCTTGAAACGCCGTGGTTTTTCGCCTGAAGCTATTGTCGAAATAAAACGTGCTTATAAGACTTTGTATCGTAACAATTTAACCTTAGAAGAAGCCAAGCTTGAATTGGCCGAGAAAGTTAAAAGTTGCCAAGAAATTGGCTTATTACTGGATTTCTTAAACACATCTACACGCGGCATCGTCCGCTAAATAACCTGGTAAAGTAACTGGCATGAAAATTGGCATTGTGGCAGGGGAAGCCTCTGGGGATTTACTTGGTAGCCATTTAATGGCCGCACTTAAAAAGCATCATCCCGATATTGAGTTTATTGGTATCGCTGGGCCAAAAATGATAGGTGAGGGCGCAAAGAGCTTGTTCCCAATCGAACGTCTTTCTGTACGTGGCTATATTGAAGTATTAAAGCATTTACCTGGCCTACTGAAGCTACGTCAATCTTTACTCAAGCAGCTTCTAAGTAGCGCACCAGATTTATTTATTGGCATTGACGCCCCGGATTTTAATTTTTGGCTGGAAAAAAAGCTTAAAAATAAAGGAATTCCAACCATTCACTATGTCAGCCCGTCTATTTGGGCTTGGCGTAAGGGGCGCATCGGCAATATTAAAAAAGCCGTCACACATTTATTGGCGTTGTTTCCATTTGAACCTGCGCTCTACCAACAAGCGGGCGTGCCAGTGACTTACGTTGGACATCCGCTGGCTGATATCTTGCCGATACAGCCAAATGTCGAAGAAGCCAGAGAAAATCTGAAATTAAAAGCCAGCCAAGTGGTGATCGCAATGCTACCCGGCAGTCGCCAAAGTGAAGTTGAGCAACATGCGGATTTGCTCATTCAAGCGGCCAATCTCATTAATGTTGCCTTGATCGATGAAGGCAAAACAGATGTCACTTTTCTCGTGCCGCTGATTACGCGTGAAACACGCGAGATTTTTGAAAAAGCACTGCATACTTTTTTACTCACCTTAAAAGAAGCCGTGCAAACCCCGCCGATTACCGTGATGTTTGGTCACGCGCATGATGCGATAGAGGCTGCAGATATAGTCATTGTCGCTTCAGGCACAGCGACATTAGAGGCGGCTTTGCTCAAAAAGCCGATGATTATTACTTATCGTATGTCAAATTTAAGCTGGCAAATTCTCAAAAGAATGCGTCTGCAACCTTATGTCGGTTTGCCTAACATTTTGGCGGAACGTTTTGTGGTGCCCGAGTTATTACAACATGACGCTACCCCTGAAAAAATTGCAGAAGCTGCCATGAAACTGTTGAGCGACAAACAACAAGTGGCCGATATTCAGGCGGAATTTACCCGCATGCACCTCACATTAAAACAAAAT
>JBARQL010000078.1:0-8174 GCA_049643685.1 Methylotenera sp. | reverse complement strand
TTGGCGACCCTGCGACCAGCAAAGGGCCAGTTGATAGGCAGGTTGCACGCATTTTAACGCCAGGCACTTTGACGGATACGGCGTTGTTGGATGAATCACGCGACAATCAGTTACTCAGTATATTTCAAGCTGATGGTGTGGTTGGCCGCGGGTTGGTAGGGCTTGCGCGGCTGAACTTGGCAGCAGGCACGTTTATTTTGAGCGAAATTCCAGTTGGTTTATTAGGTCAGGAAATTGAGCGCATTGCACCCAGTGAGATTCTGCTAGCGGATGATTTTCAGCATGCAGCAATCAATGCCGCTAAAGTTGCAAAAAAACGCTTAAGTCCATGGCAATTTGATTTTGACAGTGCCATTAGTACACTGACCAAACAAATGAATACGCGGGATTTGAACGGCTTTGGTTGTGCAGAACTCAACCCCGCGATTTGCGCTGCTGGTGCGTTATTAGATTATGTGAAGCACACGCAGCGTACGACTTTGCCGCATATCAATGCCTTAAGTGTAGAAGCCACTAGTGCGTATATTCAGCTCGACGCCGCCACGCGCCGTAATTTGGAAATTGATTTAACTCTGCGCGGTGAAACCTCACCCACGCTTTATTCTTTACTCAATACGACACACACGGCAATGGGCGCGCGCTTGTTGCGGCATTGGTTGCATCATCCTTTGCAAGATAGAAATTTAGTGCTGAAGCGACATGAAGCGATTGCTGAGCTGATTCAAAAAGATAACTTTTCACTATTAAATCAATCGCTTAAATCGATAGGCGATATTGAGCGCATCACGGCACGCATCGCTTTAAAAACTGCAAGGCCACGTGATTTATCGGGCTTAACGACAAGCTTAAAACAGTTACCTGTATTGCAATCGCAACTGCAAAACTCTAAAACAAGTTTACTGCAAACGTTAAGTTCAAGCTTAACGGCGCCCAGCGCAGTATTGAGTTTGCTCACCAGCGCAATCAAGCCAGAACCCAGCACCGTATTGCGTGAAGGTGGCGTGATTGCGGATGGTTACGATGCTGAATTAGATGAGCTACGCGCGCTGCAAAATAATCACGGTGAATTTTTACTGCAATACGAGGCCGCCGAAAAAGCGCGCACGGGCATTACCAACCTAAAAGTGGAATACAACAGCGTTCATGGCTTTTATATTGAAATGAGCCGCACGCAGGCTGAGAGCGCACCAGCGGAATATAGACGCCGCCAAACACTTAAAAATGTAGAGCGATTTATTACACCAGAACTCAAAGCCTTTGAAGATAAAGTGCTGAGTGCGAATGACCGCGCGCTTGCGCGTGAGAAAATGCTGTATGCAGAAGTATTAGATCAGCTATTACCTTTTATTGTGAATCTACAAACCAACGCTGGCGCGGTGGCAAGCCTGGATGTGTTATGTTGCTTCACTGAGCGCGCAATTGCATTAAATTATGTGCAGCCTCAATTTAGCACTGAAGCGGGCATTCAGATTGTGAGTGGTCGTCACCCAGTCGTAGAAAATATCACGCAACCGTTTGTGGCGAACGATGTCAATTTGAACCCGTACCGTCAATTGTTGCTGATTACTGGGCCAAATATGGGCGGAAAATCGACATTTATGCGGCAAACAGCACTGATTGTGCTACTGGCGTATTGTGGCTGCTATGTGCCTGCAACTTCAGCTAAAATAGGCGAAATTGACCGCATCATGACGCGCATCGGCGCATCGGATGACTTAGCAGGTGGCCGTTCGACCTTTATGGTCGAGATGACTGAAACCGCTAACATTTTGCATAATGCGACAGATAGAAGTTTGGTGTTGTTGGATGAAATCGGCCGTGGTACCAGCACGTTTGATGGCTTGAGTTTGGCATGGGCGGTAGCGAAGCAGCTGTTAGAAAAAAATAAATCTTACACTTTATTTGCAACACACTATTTTGAACTCACGCGCATTGTGGATGAATTTAAACAAGCTGCGAATGTACATTTAGATGCCGTAGAGCATGGGCACAATATTGTGTTTATGCATAAGGTGGAAGAGGGCGCTGCGAATCAAAGTTACGGCTTGCAGGTGGCGCAGTTGGCGGGGATTCCTAAAAGTGTGGTGGCCAGTGCCAAGCGAAAACTTGCACAATTGGAATCCAATCAAATTGCACAAAATGCTAGCCAGCCTGATATGTTTACAAACTTAGAAGTTGTTGTAGATTTACCTATCCATCCTGCATTGATCGAATTGGAAACGATACAGGCGGACGACCTGACGCCCAAGCAGGCTTTGGATGTTTTATACAAACTTCAAGCACTGATTCATCAGCATTAAATCTCCCGAGCGAAAACTGCTGCCCTGCGAGCCTTTATTTACGTTGATTCCAGAGCAGCATCAGCAAAGATACGTAATTTTTATAGCAAAACAAGAGTTTTTTTAAGGATGTATTTTTGAATTTTGCATATCGCTTTTACTTTCTGGTCCAATAAAAAAAGCACTCAAAATATGAGTGCTTTTTTGTTACTAACTAATGCTAAATTCTAAACCGATGCTAACCGTTAGTGGTGATGCCCACCCGCCCCATGCACATGCTGATGTGTCACTTCTTCTTGATTGGCTACGCGTACGTCTTTAATAGTAGCCGTGAAAACTACGCGCTCGCCCGCCCAAGGGTGGTTACCATCGACCACCACTTTGCCATCGGCGATTTCGGTGACGGTGTATAAAATCACTTCGCCCGTTTCATCTTCGCCTTCAAATTGCATGCCGACTTTTAACTCTGCTGCAGGGAACGCGCTGGCTGGCTCGATTTGCACCAATTCTTCGTCATATTCGCCAAATGCATCATCTGGAAGTAAATCAACAATTACGACATCGCCGACGTTTTTGCCATGAATCGCTTCTTCCACTTTTGGAAAAATATTATCGTAGCCGCCGTGCAAATAAGCCACAGACTCCGTGCTTGATTCCAGCACGTTGCCATCAGTGTCTTTTAATTCATAAGTCATTGTTACTACGGTATTCATGGTTACTTGCATGATGAGTTCCTAAATCATTTTCTGGTGGATTAAATGGTAGATTGATCTGCGTGAATTTTAATCTATTTTAGATATTCACAAAAACATTCTGTGTATTTATTTTAAATAATTTTACCTTAGCGACCTCGTCCACCACTCCTGTGCGGGGCATTAGGGTTTGCCGTGCGTGGTTTGCCATGCGTAGCATTGGGGCGATTAGGTTGATGGCGACCTGGGCTAGGCGGCACAAATAAGGCAGATTGCGGCATGGCTTGGTGGCGTGCTGCTTCTGACATATTTTTTGTATTTTGGCTTGGTGCCGGTTTTGCCTGGTTACCTTGCGCTGGGCGGCCTTCCGCATTGAATGTTGCTTGGTTTCTATCTTGCGTTCTCGCTTGACCTTGGCCATTGCGTTGCCCATTACCTCTATTTTGATTGCGCCCAGCATTCGGATTTGTGGCATTACCTTCAGCATTTGAAGCGACATGCGCTTTACGCTGCTGACCTTGACCATGCCCGCGCGGCGGTCTGCCATGTGGCTGAGCAGAGCGCGGTGCATCTGGTTCTGGTTTATCCGATGGCGTAAAACCTTCTACCTGCACTTTTGGAATCTCGCGTTTAATCAGCTTTTCAATGTCTTTCAGCAGCTTCAATTCTTCACGGTCTACCAATGAAACTGCTGCGCCGCTGCTGCCTGCACGGCCAGTTCGGCCAATGCGGTGCACGTAATCTTCTGGCACATTCGGCAGTTCAAAATTCACTACTTGCGGCAATTGGTCAATATCCAAGCCGCGTGCGGCGATGTCAGTGGCTACCAGCACGCGCATGCTGCCATCTTTAAATTGCGCCAATGCTTTGGTGCGCGCCCCTTGGCTTTTGTTGCCATGAATCGCAGCCGCTTGAATATCATCTTTAATCAGTTTTTCAGCGAGTCTATTCGCGCCGTGTTTGGTGCGAGTAAATACCAATACTTGTTGCCAGTCGTGGTGCTTGATCAGGTGACTCATTAGCTCACGTTTATGGCTTTGCGCGACCATATGCACAGTTTGTTCTACTAGCTCAGAAGCGGTATTGCGGCGCGCCACTTCAACAAAACCAGGGTTATGCAACAAGCCATCGGCCAGAGCTTTGATTTCGTCTGAGAAAGTCGCTGAGAACAACAAGTTTTGGCGTTGTTTAGGCAGCATTGCCAATATTTTTTTGATGTCTCGAATAAAGCCCATGTCTAGCATGCGATCTGCTTCATCCAGCACTAAAATCTCAACGCCCGATAAATCGACGTTCTTTTGATTCGCGTGGTCGAGCAAGCGGCCGGGGGTTGCAACCAGAATATCCAGCGGCTTTTTCAAACGTGAAATTTGCGGGTTCGCATTTACGCCGCCAAAAATCACGGTGGAAGTCAGCGGCAAATATTTACCATAAGTTTTGACAGATTCTTCAATCTGCGCGGCGAGTTCGCGCGTAGGGGTCAGCATCAGACAGCGTGGGCGGCCTTTACCTGCATTTTCGAGCGGTTTCTGGCTTAATAAATGCAGAATCGGCAGCGTAAAGCCAGCGGTTTTACCCGTGCCTGTCTGCGCGCCAGCCAGTAAATCACCACCGCTTAACACTTGCGGAATGGCTTTGGCCTGAATAGGGGTTGGGGTAGTGTAACCTGCGTCGTTAATAGCGCGTAAAATCGGTTCGATCAGGCCTAACTCGTTAAAGTTAAGGGTTGTTTCAGTTGTCAATGTAAAGCTCCAGCTTGAGTTTTAAGCCGACCTATTACTTATTGAAGCAACACCAATCGAGGAAGGCAAAGTAATAATCATTTGCGTGATTTGAAAAATCAGAAAGATTAAAGGTAAGAGACCGCTACGCTGATTGGTTGGCATAGGGACTTGAGTTTTGTGCTTGGCATTATACGGAAGATTGCAATTAAAGCGAGCTTTGTATTTTTTAATGATTACCAAGTTAGTTTGTATATGGGGTGAATTTAGAAAATTTCAAGTGAAAAATCGTGCGAATTTTTATTAAAAATTTTCCTTTAAAAACCGCCGAGAGGAAAACATGCCTCTGGAAGCCTTTATTTACAAGGCTTCCAGAGCATCGAAATAAGATGCGCTTGAAATCAGGCTTTTTTGAATGTTTTTTTGTATGCTTTGGGAGGGTGCAGATAATAGGAAATGTAGGGCGTCAATAAGCAACGCGCATTGCGCCGAATGCAAGATTTTTCATACGGCGGATTACGTAAACTAATCCGCCCTACACGGGCTCAGGGGAGAAAAACAGTTTTGAAGTGTTATTCTAAGCATAATATGCAAGCTATTGCAAACCACACTCACCACTTGCAAGTTTCACGAATAGGTTTGATGGCTTCTTCTATTCCTGTAATATTAAACGTCGTTATCGCTGAGGAAGAGTTAAAAGGGGTGAATTGAAATAAAAGCGTCTGGTTACCCATCAATTTTTTAATGAGCTTAACAGAATCTCTAAAAAAAAGTGCCTCCTTGTCTGTAGATTCAGTCATCTTTTCATTAAACGCTTTATCCTTGTCAATTCTAAGTCTCACCGTTGCAGAATCATATGCCCCATACTCGACTTGGGGAGGCATTCCAGTAACAATCATTGCTTCAGTTTTACCTTCAAGGCACCTTAAAATAATACTCGGACGATAACTTTTCTCTGGCCATCCAGATATATCAGAATCAGCGTCCAAGGATACAAATACACTAAGACTGTCGTCAACTTTTGATTGCTCAGTCCTCGTATTCCACTTACCTTTTGAACTGATTTTAATCGCAGGCTTATCTAACCCAGACTTTTTAGATAAAGAATCAAAACACTCAAGTCTCCTTATAGAATCTTTAATTATTGAGCATTTTGCAATTTCAACCTTTTCATCTGCCTTAGAAACATGACTTATTAAAATCATCAACGACATTAATGTTAGTTGAATAAATACCTTGTTAATAATTTTCATAATTGCGACCAATCTTTAAAAAAACTATAAAATTTTACCGTAAGTGCATCTTCCGCCAAACCCAAGGTGCCACCGCCTTATCACCCACCCAAAGCCCCAATTTTTGCTCACGCGCCTTCACTTGCGCTTGTTCAATTTCCCAATCACTAGAATATTTCTCATCATGCCAAGCCAACCCAAGCTCCACTAAATAAAGGCTAGCATCCACTTGATTACATTGCAACCTGCCAAGTGAACGTTGGTATTTGTCTTTGGCGACAATTTCAGTAGTGGCGAAAATATTTTTACCTTGGCAAAGCTTCATCAGCGCGCGGCGCGATTTTAAGCCGAATGGTTGGTTGCGTTCAGGTGCATCCAGCTCGGTAATGCGTAGTTTAATGTCATGTTGCGGGCCAAATGTATTGATGGGGTGCAGTTTTACTGTGTCGCCATCATACACATAAGCGACTTTGTATAAGGTTTCGTCCGCTTGGCTGATTGTAATAAATAGACAAAAACTAATGCAGACAAAGCAAACGCTACGTATCAATGTGCGGCCGTCCATGGCTCTGCTTACGGTCCAGCAGGCTGTAATAATTAGAGGGTTCAAGCACGGTGGGGATGGGATCGGCTTCAGTATTCGGATGGTCTTTACTGTAATGCAGGCCGCGGCTTTCTTTGCGGGATATGGCACTTTCTACAATGAGTTCAGCTACTTGCAACAAGTTACGTAGTTCGACTAAATCGTTGCTGATTTTAAAGTTGCTGTAAAACTCATTCACTTCGTCACGCAACATGTGGATGCGATGTAGGGCGCGGCTGAGGCGTTTGTCAGTGCGCACAATGCCGACGTAGTTCCACATAAAGCGACGTAATTCATCCCAAGTGTGGGTAATCAGCACTTCTTCGTCAGCGTCAGTCACGCGGCTTTCATCCCAGTAAGGCAGTTGCGGTGAAACTTTGGTGGGCTGGCTGAGAATGTCGTTAGCGGCGGTTTGGCCAAACACCAAGCATTCCAGTAGCGAGTTGCTGGCAAGACGGTTGGCGCCGTGTAAGCCGGTGCAAGCGGTTTCACCGATGGCGTACAGGTTTTTAATGTCGGTGCGACCTTTGTCGTCCGTCATCACGCCGCCACAGGTGTAATGCGCTGCTGGCACGACGGGAATCGGCACTTTGCTGATATCAATACCAAAACTCAAACAGCGTTTATAAATATTGGGGAAATGTTCTTGAATAAAAGCGAGCGGTTTGTCGGTGATGTCTAAATAAACGCAATCAATCCCGCGTTTTTTCATTTCAAAGTCAATGGCGCGTGCCACGACATCGCGCGGCGCCAACTCTTCACGTGCGTCATACTCGGGCATAAAGCGTGTACCGTCTGGCAGTTTCAGCAGGCCGCCTTCGCCCCGCACCGCTTCACTAATTAAAAATGATTTTGCATGTGGATGATATAAACAGGTAGGGTGAAATTGGATGAATTCCATATTCGCCACACGGCAACCCGCACGCCATGCCATGGCGATACCATCGCCTGTGCTGACATCTGGGTTGGTGGTGTAAAGATACACTTTACCCGCGCCGCCCGTTGCTAGAATGGTGTTTTGCGAAGCTATGGTGATGACCTTACCTGTAAATTTATCTAGCACATAGGCACCTAGGCAGGCATTGTCATCAGTGGGTTTGATTTTTGTTCTGGCGATTTTGCGCCGGTTAACTTTACGTGTGGTAATCAAATCGACCGCAATATGATCTTCCATCAAGGTGATATTCGGGTGCCGTTTCACTTTTTCTGAAAGCGTGACTTGCACAGCATGGCCGGTAGCATCGGCCGCGTGGATGATACGACGGTGGCTGTGACCACCCTCTCGCGTTAAATGGTAGCCTGTATTGTCATGCTCGCGCGTGAAGCCAACACCTTGTTCTATCAGCCATTCCACCGCTTCTTTGGCATGCTCAGCCACCATTTTTGTGACGGCTTCATCACACAAACCGCCACCTGCAATCAAGGTGTCTCTCACATGATTTTCAATTGAATCTTCATCATTCAACGCTGCGGCAATGCCGCCTTGTGCCCAGTCGCTGGCAGCGTCATTGATACTGCGTTTGCTGACAATGCATACTTTTTTATGTGCAGCTGTACGCAAGGCTAACGTTAAGCCTGCAAGACCGCTGCCGATAATCAGTACATCAAATTCTTGCATAGTTAACTTTAATCACAGTTAGGAACTATTGAGAGTTTATCGCTGTCTT
>JBARQL010000077.1:0-1959 GCA_049643685.1 Methylotenera sp. | reverse complement strand
CCAATTTCAAGATTCACCATCGTGAAATCATTATTCCGCGCGCGCAAGCTATAGCGTGGCTGACCTGCATAAATGGCATCTGCGCCGTAGTCAAAAGCCGTACGCATACGGTCTAGGTCGCCCGCTGGGGCTAATAATTCTGGGGTTTTCATCTTAAAAATTCCACAACCTTTACAAATATTCTAATTGGGCGCATCCCAAGCAATATTATTTCGCCACTTAGTAAAAACGCGTTCTATTTCGGCAAGCGGTATCGGCATCACTTCTGCCCATTTTTCATGATAACCATGCGGATAACCGAGTAAATTATTCATCGCGTTATTGATAGCCATTCGTACTCTTATATTGGAATCATCTATTTTCGGTACGTCTTTCGCTATTTTTTTGAATGCCGACGCTGTAATACCAAAAAGTGTTTGAAACTCCCAATCATGCAGAATCACCTTGCCTGCCGCCACGCATTTTAGGCATTCAAACACCACTTGTCGTTCTTTTTCGGTTAAATCTGCGAGTGGCATATTGTTTATTCGCCAATAATTTTCACTAGCACACGCTTCTTTCTACGTCCATCAAACTCACCGTAAAAAATCTGTTCCCAAGGACCAAAATCCAAGCGCCCTTCGGTAATCGCCACCACCACTTCACGGCCCATCAACTGGCGTTTCATATGGGCATCAGCGTTATCTTCACCCGTATCATTATGGCGATAGCTACTGACAGGCTCGTGTGGCGCAAGCTTTTCTAGCCACTGCGTGTAATCGTGGTGCAAACCGCGCTCATCATCATTAATAAATACGCTGGCAGTAATATGCATGGCATTGATTAACACTAATCCTTCTTTTACGCCGCTTTCGTGCAAACACTCATTGACTTGCTCAGTAATACGAATAAACGCCACGCGGGTGGGTGGGTTAAACCAAAGTTCTTTACGGTAGCTTTTCATTGTTGCCTCCTATCGAATTATTCGCACATTTTAACACTGCCAATAAAAAAGGCCTCCAAAATGGAGGCCTTTTTCTAACTAAAGCAACTTAAACTTTTACATCCACGCCTTGCGTAAACTCTTTACCTTCGTTATCAGTGGCTTTCACTTCAAATTTACCTGCTTCTTTAGGCACAAAGTTAAATTTAAAATACGGGTCTTCTGCCGTACCTACACCCACATCAATGGTCAATACTGGTTTACCAGCATAGTTAAACTCGGTTTTTTTGATGTAAAACGCTGGTACAAAGCCTTGTGAAACTAAATCGCGTTGCAAACCTGTACGCATGGCGTGTTTAATATTGACTGTCGCAGTCGCTGGTTCGCCAAGCTTAGTTGCTTCTACATTCATACGCATTTTACCTGCCGCCGCGCGAATCGCTGATTCATCAGCCTCAACCGTACCGCCGCAACCGCCGGCGGCACGAATTTCGCGTGAACCTAAATACAACTTACCACTGGCATCTTCACCCACTAAACGCACAAAAGCATCTGTTTCAAAACGAATACGGGTTGATAAATTAAAGTTACCTAGCGCGTCAGTTAAATGATATGTGGCTGTGAGTGGAATCGGGTTAGCATCCACAAACGCATAGAGCTTAACAATTTTTACGCCACCCGCTGCGGCGTTATCCACGATGTAAGTCACGGGCACTTGCGCACCACTCTCTGCACGGCGTGCCGCCTCGATTTTAATAAAATCTACTTCTTTAATCTCACGTTTTGCAAAAAACGCTTCTTTCATCACTGGCCATAGCTTTGGGTCTGGCTCGGCAAACGCATTGCCCACTAAGGCCAGTGATAAACCAGCGGCTAAAACCAATTTTTGAATTGATTGCTTATTCATTTTCCACACTCCAAAGTCATTTATTTGCTGTTCTTTGGCAATTATTTTGCCACGTAGTTCGCATTTTATGGGTTTTAACGCAAAGATATGTGATGCGAGTCACACAAACTAAACTTTTCATTCCCCAAAA
>JBARQL010000076.1:0-26527 GCA_049643685.1 Methylotenera sp. | reverse complement strand
AATCAATAAATCAAATTTTAAATCAAGCCTCAGGCGGTGCATCTCCACCGCCTTTTTTCATTATTTTTCCATCTGCGGCGCGTTGTTTGCGCACTTCTTTCGGGTCAGCAATCAGCGGGCGATAAATCTCAACACGGTCTAAATGGCGCAGTGGCGCATCTAGTCTTGTTTGTTTGCCGAAAATACCGATTTTATTCACTGCCAAATCAATTTCAGGAAATTTCTTGAGAATCCCCGAGGCAAATATCGCTTGCTCAGCTGTCGTGCCTTGGCTGACTTTAATCGGCACAATCAGTTGCTCGTGTGGCAAAGCATAAGCAACTTCTACAATCATTTCATTTGGGGTCATCTTAGTCCTTCAATTTTAAAACTTAATTGGTACCGTATACTTTGTCCGCTCGCGCTACAAAACCATCTACAAACGTATTGGTAATATGGCTAAACACTGGCGAGATGAGTTTATCTAAAAAGCCATTCGCAAATTCATAACTGAGCATAAACTCAATTTTACACGCATCTTCATTGAGTGCGATAAAGCGCCAAACGCCTTCAAGGTGTTTAAAAGGGCCATCTTTCAGTTTGATTTCCATTAAGTTTGGGTAATTTTTATGGTTTTCAGTGGTAAATTTTTGATGTAAACCATGATACGCAATATGTAAAGTCGCGATGGTTGAAGTTTCATCCTGCTTAATCAATTCAACGCCACCGCACCACGGTAAAAATTCAGGATACTTCGTCACATCATCTACCAGCGCAAACATGCGGCTGACTGAATGATGAATGAGTACTGTTTTTTGAACCTGCGCCATTGCTTCCTTTTAAGTTGAGTATTCGCAAAAAAAATCCCCCATTTTATGCGGGATGATAAACCCACTGTCATTTCGACCAACGGGAGAAATCTTGCTTTAATTATTCATATTTTTTTAATGAAAAATCCTGATAAAAAATCCCAATCAAGAATCCATAATCAAGAACCTTACGATGAACTAGAGTAAAATGCCATTTTAAGCCATTCACCAAGAAATAATTAGTTTTATGAGCATCGCACAAAATAAAAAAGCCTTTTTTGACTACTTTATTGAAGACAAATATGAGGCAGGCATCGTGTTAGAAGGCTGGGAAGTCAAAGCCATCCGCGATAACCGCGTGAACATTAAAGAAGCTTACGTGATTATTCAGCGTGGCGAAATCTATTTAATCGGCTGCCATGTTACACCCTTGGGCGCGGCTTCCACCCACGTTCGCCCAGACGCGATTAGAACGCGTAAGCTATTGTTACATAATGAAGAAATCATCAAAATGATCGCCAAAGTAGAGCGCGCAGGCTACACCATTGTGCCGCTAGACATGCACTTTTCAAAAGGGCGCGTGAAGGTGCAAATCGGCCTGGCCAAAGGTAAAAAACAGCACGATAAACGCGATACCGAAAAAGAGCGCGATTGGGAACGTGAAAAGGGCCGCATTATGCGGGCGCATAATAAGTAACTTCTGCCACATTTAAAGTTGAAAAAGGGGGTGTAATCCCCCTTTTTATATTTACAGTTTAGCTACTATTCCATCTATTGCTGTTTGAGCTTGATCCCTATATTCAGGTTTAACTTGAACCCGATGCCCGCTAATCGTAAGTTTACCTGTAGGCATACTGGAGAACGGGCAGCCGCGAGCAAAAGCTACAACCCCAGTTGTTTGAAAGTCTCGCACATCGGCAACTCCTTTATCAATCGTCGTGAAGGTGAAATGCTCTGGATATGCTTTTATAAGAGCTTTTAAGTCGGTATCAATGCCTGATAGCACGGCATTGTAGGCTGAAGCTTTACCCATATATTGAGTTAAGCGATTCTTCAAAATCAAGTGAATTTTTGGCAGTGTTCGTTGTGCATCATGCAGTTTGGTTGCGAACGTATATTGAGAGTAAATCGCTGAAGGCAGCTTGAGTCCATATATTAGTGAAAAGGCATTTTGAATTGCACGGCGTGATGAATCATCTGCCATTACTGGCAATACAACACGGTCGCTAGCCGCTAATGCAATTTGGGTGTACATTGAGAAACTTGGGTTGGTATCGATGAATACAAGGTCATAATTGTTTCTTAGTTGATTGAGTAAATCACGTAACCAATCAATTACCCCTAACCATGCATTTACCCCTGGAAGGGCTAAGTTAGCTAGTGTATTCATTGCCATTGCCTGTAGCTCTAGTAATGGGTCACCACAAATGATATCTATATTTTTTGGAATTGAGTGGTTGTAGGTATGTGGAGTAGTAATGTAATCAATTGCTTTGAAATTAGCTGAGGAGAATGGTGCGGCAAGTCTTGCATCAAAATACCCACCTATACTGCATCGCGGAGTTTTTCCTTGAATGGCTAATAAGTTTTTACTGCCACCGTTCTCTTGGCCGCCAAGCATAATTTCTGATAAATTTGCTTGAGGGCATATGTCTATAACTAACACACGTTTCGTTGGATTTTTTTCAGAATAGCGACATACGGCCTGAAATGTAAGACTTGTTTTACCTGTACCGCCCTTATTATTCCATATTGCGTAAGTTAGCATGACTGTCTCCTTTTGTTAAAATTGGACTTTATCACGTCCAATTTGGACTTGTCAATGTAATAAATAGACATTTTTTAAAATAATCAATATTGTGAGTGAAATTAATCACCTTTCACACTATGCCACGGTGTGCAATAAAGAGACATTCGCACACCCGACTGAAGTTGTGAAACAAGCAAACATTCTCACTTACGTGCGCATTTATTATCAAAAACACTGCCCTGCAAGCCAGTATCTATGCGCCTCTCAGGGAAACGCTTATTACAATGAAAAAGCAACCGTAGGATGTTTAAACTAAATCAGCGTATAATCCACCACTTACAGAACTCTATGTGAACTTAAGCCAAGTTTTGTAAGTCATAGCAATACTGATTTGGGGCTGACCAGGTTTCGACGTGGGTTACAAAGCAGTGCAGGGCATACCGAGGCTCAGATTACCTCGTAAATACAGCTGAAACAAGTATAGTCGCAAACGACGAAACTTACTCTCTAGCAGCTTAGTTCTGCTGGACGCTGCACCAGCTCTCCCGTGGGTTGGATTGGGGTAACCCATCCGTAGTGTCATATACACGGGATACGTGTTGTGCTGGGCCACTTAGTACATCATTAACCTTAAGGTAGCTCGTCTGCACACCGCTTGTCTGTTGGTGTGGTGCAGATTAAATTAAACAACAAGGCTAAGTATGTAGAACTGTCTGTAGAGGATTTGCGGACGGGGGTTCGATTCCCCCCAGCTCCACCAAACAAATAATGCCACCCTTGCGGTGGTATTTTTGTTTATACTCACTATGCTTGATACTACCAAAAGGGCTATTGTCAGGCGATTTCTAGGCGTGTTATAAAGTTGCAAATTAATTATCGTCACGCTGAAGCTTGCTTGGAACTTGTAAAGTTTAATGATTAATTAGCAAAATTCTTAAATAAACGATATAAAATCATTGCATGAAAATTCTTTTACTCGGTAAAAATGGCCAAGTGGGCTGGGAACTACAGCGTAGCCTAGCGCCATTAGGTGAGTTGATAGCGCTAGATTCGCGAAGTGTCGATTTTTGTGGTGATTTCAACAATCTTGAGGGCTTAGCCCAAACGATTCGAGCCATTGCACCAGATGTAATAGTGAATGCAGCGGCACACACGGCGGTTGATAAAGCCGAAAGTGAGCCCGCATTAGCGCATACCATCAACGCGTTGGCGCCAGGTGTTTTGGCACAAGAAGCTAAACGATGCGGTGCTTGGTTGATTCATTATTCTACTGATTACGTGTTTGATGGCTCTGGGGAAACGCCTTGGCTGGAAACGGATGCGACGGGCCCATTAGGCGTGTACGGTGAAAGTAAGTTGGCAGGTGAAGCGGCAATTATTGCTTCAGGTTGTAAGCATTTGATTTTTCGCACCAGTTGGGTGTACGCGGCACGTGGCGGAAATTTTGCTAAAACCATGTTGAAGTTGGCACAAGAACGCGATGCTTTGAAGGTGATTAACGACCAAATTGGTGCGCCTACAGGCGCTGATTTGCTGGCAGATATTACTGCGCATGCAATCCGTACGGCAATACAACGTCCTGAGGTTAGCGGCTTATATCATCTTGTGGCCAGCGGCCAAACTTCTTGGCATGGTTATGCAAATTTTGTGATTGATTTTGCTAGGCAAGCCGGCATTGAAATCAAAGTGGCATCTGAAGCCATTGCGCCCGTGCCTACCAGCGCTTTCCCTACACCAGCCAAGCGCCCTTTGAATTCTCGGCTGAATACAAGTAAACTACAGCAAACTTTTAACCTGAATTTACCAAATTGGCAAAGCGGCGTAATGCGCATGCTGACCGAAGTCTTACAAAAATAAAGACGGCAAAAATAAAGACAGCAAAAATTAAAGACAGCAAATAATAATCAATAGAGAAATCATATGACGCAACGCAAAGGCATTATCCTCGCGGGTGGCTCTGGCACCCGCCTTCATCCTGTGACAAAAGTTGTTTCTAAGCAACTGCTGCCCATTTACGATAAACCAATGATTTATTACCCGCTCAGTACTTTAATGCTGGCTGGTATGCGCGATATTCTTATTATCTCTACGCCACAAGATACGCCACGTTTTCAGCAACTGCTGGGTGATGGTAGCGACTGGGGTCTTAACCTGCAGTATGCCGTGCAGCCCAGCCCAGATGGCCTTGCGCAAGCGTTTATTATCGGTAAAGATTTTATTGGCAATGACCCAAGTGCTTTGGTGTTGGGTGATAATATTTTTTATGGCCACGATTTGAATAAACAACTCGAGCAAGCGATGTTGCGCGAACAAGGTGCCACGGTGTTTGCCTATCATGTGAATGATCCTGAGCGTTACGGTGTAGTAGATTTTAACAAGCAAGGCCGTGCGACCAGCCTGGAAGAAAAGCCAGCCAAACCTAAAAGTAATTACGCGGTCACAGGCTTGTATTTTTATGACAACCAAGTCATTGATATGGCGGCTAATCTTAAACCTTCTCCTCGTGGCGAATTAGAGATTACCGATTTGAACCGTATCTACCTTGAGCGCGAGCAGTTAAGTGTAGAAATCATGGGGCGCGGTTATGCCTGGCTGGATACTGGCACGCATGAAAGTTTGATTGAGGCGAGTAACTTCATTCAGACGATTGAGCATCGACAAGGGTTAAAAGTATGTTGCCCTGAAGAGATTGCTTACCGTAACGGTTTAATTAATGCTGAGCAATTAGAAAAATTAGCGCAACCACTCGCTAAAAATGGCTACGGGCAATATTTACTACGCCTATTGAAAGATGGAGTAACATTTTGAAAGTTATCGCCACTTCAATTCCTGATGTACTCATCATCGAGCCGAAAGTATTTGGTGATGAGCGTGGCTTCTTCTTTGAAAGTTTTAATCGCCGCCAATTTACCGAATTGATTGGACGTGAAGTCTATTTTTGCCAAGATAACCACAGCAAATCAGCGAAAAATGTATTACGCGGCCTGCACTACCAAATTCAGCAACCACAAGGCAAGCTGGTACGCGTGGTGCAAGGAGCGGTGTTTGATGTGGCGGTGGATATTCGTAAAAACTCGCCGACATTTGGTCAACACGTTGCCTGCGAGTTGTCTGCTGAAAACAAGCGCATGATGTGGATCCCTGAAGGATTCGCGCATGGTTTTATGGTGCTGACTGAAAGCGCAGAGTTTCTTTATAAAACGACCGATTATTATGCACCAGAATTTGAACGTAGCATCGCCTGGAATGATCCAGCGATTGGTATTCAATGGCCAACCACTTCTCCACCGATGCTTTCTGCTAAAGACCAGCAAGCTAAACTGCTGGCGGAAGCCGATATTTTCAATTAAACCCGCTCGGTTTACGCCTAACGTCAGTTCAAATTCATTCAGCTTAGACCTTAATATAAGAGAGCCCCGTCTTGGATAGACGGGGCTTTTCTGCGATAATGCCCTTTTGATTACTTTTGAGAGCTTTAGCCATGGCGCAATTCGACAATGTAAGTGTTAAAAAGAAAGCTAATATCTATTTTGATGGTAAATGTGTCAGCCATACCGTCATGCTTCCAAATGGTACGCGTAGTACTATCGGCGTGATTTTTCCAAGTTCACTTACTTTTAACACCGCCGCACCAGAGCTGATGGAAATCAATGCGGGCCTTTGTAATGTGCGCTTAAAAGGCGAAACAGCTTGGAAAACTTATAAAACAGGCGAAAAATTTACTGTGCCAGGTAACTCTTCATTTGAAATTGAAGTGACAGAAACAGTCGATTACGTTTGTCATTTTGAATAATCTTTCTGAGCAATGCTCTGCAAGCGGCCTACTGTGCGGTTTTCAGAGCATCTAAAATTGCTCGGTACGTTTTAAAAGGGAATTTTAATTATGCCAAGTTTTGATATTTCTTCTGAAGTGGATATGGTGGCGTTGAAAAACGCGATTGATACCGCAGGTAAGCAAATCACCAATCGCTACGATTTCAAAGGCACTTCAGCCAAAGTTGAGCTGAATGAAAAAGATAATATTATTACTTTATTCGGCGATAATGACTTTCAGCTCGACCAAATTAAAGACATTTTATTGCCAGGCATGGAGAAAAAAGAGCCCGATTCTACCAAACGCTTAGAGCATAAAGATGTGCAAAAAGTTGGCGGCAATAAAGTGAAGCAAGAGCTTAAAATCAAGGCGGGCATTGATTCTGAGCTAGCCAAACGCATTGCTAAACTCATTAAAGATTCTGGCTTAAAAGTGCAAGCGAGCATTCAAGGTGATGAAGTGCGCGTCACTGGTGCAAAGCGCGATTTACTGCAAGAAGCCATTGCTTTTTGCAAAAAAAATGTGACAGATTTCCCGTTACAGTTTGGCAATTTTAGAGATTAAATCTCAAGCGCTCAAAAATAAGAAATAGATGATGCAAACTAAAGTAACGGCTTACGACTCTACCCTGCGCGATGGCGCGCAAGCGCAAGGCGTTTCTTTTACAGTTGAAGATAAACTTAAAATTGTTATGCAGTTAGATGCGCTAGGTATTGGCTACATTGAAGCGGGCAACCCAGGTTCTAACCCTAAAGATTTAGAGTTTTTTAAACGTGTTGCTGCGCTTAAATTACAACACGCAATAATCATCGCCTTTGGTAGCACGCGCCGCATTGGCATTCAAGCGGCTGATGATAATAATCTGCGCTCTTTATTAAGCGCCAATACGCAAGCGGTGGCGATTTTTGGCAAAAGTTGGGATTATCAAGTCACCGATATTTTGCGCACGACGCTAGAAGAAAACTTAGCCATGATTGCCGACACGATTGCCTATTTAAAGCAGCAGGGTAAGGAAGTGGTGTTCGACGCAGAGCATTTTTATGATGGCTATAAAGCCAATGCCGAATATGCTTTTGCTACTTTGCAAGCGGCGGCGGATGCAGGCGCGGATGTGCTTGTACTGTGCGATACCAACGGCGGCACCTTCCCCAACGAGATTCTTGAAATCACTCAAAAAGTAGTTGCCCAGTTTAGTAAGGTGCAAGTTGGCATCCACTGCCATAATGATTGTGAAATGGCGGTGGCCAACTCTGTGGCGGCGGTGCAAGCAGGGGCAAGGCAAGTGCAGGGCACCATCAACGGCATTGGCGAGCGTTGTGGCAATGCCAATTTATGTTCCATTATCCCCAATTTGCAGTTGAAACTAGGCTTAAATTGCATTCCGCCAGAAAATATCAGCACCCTCACGCATGTGGCACGTTTTGTGAATGAAGTCGCGAATATGCCGTTTAACGACAAAGCACCGTATGTGGGCAACGATGCGTTCTCGCACAAAGGTGGCATGCATATTGATGCGGTCAACAAAAACCCCATTTCTTACGAGCATATCAACCCTGAACAAGTAGGTAATATCCGACATATTTTGGTTTCAGAAGTCGCAGGGCGCGGCGCATTGCTGAATAAATTACAGCAAATCGAACCTAGCCTCACCAAAGATTCACCCGACACCATCCGCGTGTTAGAACAACTCAAAGCGTTGGAGCATGAAGGTTACCAGTTTGAAGGTGCTGAAAGTTCGTTTGATTTGCTCATGCACAAACTCTTAGGCAAGTTTGAGCCATTTTTCAGCCTCAAACAATACAATGTCAGCATTTTTGAGCCCTCGGCCGATGGTTTGAATTCATCCGCTACTATTCACATCAACGTGAATGGTATAGATGCTAACGCCACTGCGCAGGGCGATGGCCCTGTTAACGCTCTGGATAAAGCCATGCGCACCGCCTTAGAGCCATTTTACCCAGCCATTAATGATATTAAGCTGGTGGATTACAAAGTGCGTGTGTTAGATAGCAATCAAGCCACTGCCTCCAAAGTCCGTGTGATTATAGAGTCCACCAATCAACAACAAAGCTGGACGACGATAGGCGTATCAACCGATATTATCGAAGCTTCATGGCGGGCGTTAAAGGATGCGGTGGAATATAAGTTGCTGATTGAAAAGTGAGCCTATTTAATAGATGGCTGTAAAAGTACCAGTTTTAACTGCTCTTGCTCTACAGGCCTTAATGTCACTTGGCTGTAGCTAATCAATCCATGTTTTGGATGCATAAATTTTCTTTGTCCGCCTTGTCGCTCGAGCACATCGTGTTGTTTCCAAAAACGATCAAAGTCGGGGTTGGCTTGAGATAGTTCGTTGACCAAACTTTTGAGCTCTGACTCCTCTAAACGGCTACGGCAATCGGCTCTAAATTCTGCGACAAGGCGCCTTGCGCGCATTTCCCAATCCACCACAAATTGTTTAGCGCCTGGGTGTTGGAATACGAAGCGGAGCAGGTTAGGGCGTGTGTCAATAATAGGCTTATCTATATTATCTTTACCCAGATTATCTTTATTCAGCCAATCTATAAATAATTCACTGGCGGGCTGGTTCCAGGCCAATACATCCCATGTGCGCCCCATAATGTAGGCGGGGATTTGCATGCTGTCCAGCATCTGTACTAACGTTTCGGGCGCGGTGTCGGCTTCTAGCATATGGGCTTGCGGGTCACGCCTATCTGCCATATCAAACAAATAAGTACGTTCTGATTTGGTCAGTTTGAGTGCGCTGGCGAGTCTTTCTAATGCTTCAGCCGATACATTCACCTCACGACCTTGCTCTATCCATGTGTACCATGTGGCGCTTATGCCTGCGAGTTGCGCGACTTCTTCACGGCGCAAGCCTTGTGTACGCCTGCGCGCGCCAGTGGGGAAGCCAAATTCTTCAGGTGTGCCTCGTTGGCGTAGGGATTGTAAAAATTCAGCGAGTTCTTTGCGTCTGGTATCCATTGAATAACGCTATCCTGTTACGTTTAGTACTAGTATAACCTATATCATTGTCAGGGTATTAAAACTTAGGTATGCTTGCGTCTTTGTTTGAGTTGGCAGCAATTTAAGGAGCTATGATGGCGGGAAAAACACTTTACGATAAATTATGGGATTCGCACGTGGTGCATGAGGATGCTGACGGCACTTGTTTAATTTATATTGATAGGCACTTGGTGCACGAGGTGACTAGTCCGCAAGCGTTTGAAGGCTTGCGTTTGGCAGGACGTAAACCTTGGCGTGCAGACACGATTGTAGCCAATCCTGACCACAACACGCCCACCAAAGATTGGGAAAAAGGCATTGAAGACCCAATTTCTCGTTTGCAGGTAGAAACGCTTGATAGCAATATTAAAGAAACTGGTGCTTTGGTGTATTTCCCATTCAAGCATGCTAATCAAGGAATTATCCATGTGATTGGCCCTGAAAATGGCACCACTTTACCTGGCATGACCGTGGTTTGTGGCGATAGCCATACTTCTACACACGGTGCATTTGGCGCATTGGCGCACGGCATTGGTACCTCAGAAGTCGAGCACGTATTGGCCACACAAACCTTAATTGCCAAAAAGTCGAAACGCATGTTAGTGCGCGTGGATGGTGAATTAGGTGTTGGTGTGACGGCTAAAGACGTGGCATTAGCGGTAATTGGTAAAATTGGCACCGCTGGTGGCAATGGTTTTGCCATTGAGTTTGGTGGCGAAGTGATTCGCGCCTTAAGCATGGAAGGCCGCATGACCATTTGCAATATGGCAATTGAAGCAGGCGCGCGCGCAGGCATTATCGCGCCAGACAGCAAAACAGCGGACTACTTAAAAGGCCGCCAATACGCACCAAAACCAGCGGATTGGGATAAAGCCGTAGCTTATTGGAACACATTGGCAACGGACGCCGATGCAACATTTGATAGTGTGGTTGAGTTAAAAGGCGCGGAGATTGCACCGCAAGTCACTTGGGGTACATCGCCTGAGCAAGTATTGCCAATTAACGGTCGCGTGCCAGATCCAGCACAAGAGAAAGATGCTACTAAACGCACAAGCATTGAAAATGCCTTGAAATACATGGGGTTAACAGCCAATACGCCGATTGAAGACATTCAGTTGGATAAAATTTTTATCGGCTCATGCACCAACAGCCGTATTGAAGATTTACGTGCAGCAGCGGTAGTGGCGAAAGGCAAAAAAGTGGCGAGTAGTATTACCTTAGCCATGGTGGTGCCGGGCTCTGGTCAGGTAAAACGCATGGCTGAAGAAGAAGGCTTGGACAAGATTTTTATTGAGGCAGGCTTTGAATGGCGTGAGCCAGGTTGCAGCATGTGTTTAGCCATGAATGCTGACAGACTAAGTCCAGGAGAGCGTTGTGCATCAACCTCAAACCGTAACTTTGAAGGTCGCCAAGGTCAAGGCGGACGCACGCATTTGGTCAGCCCAGCCATGGCGGTTGCCGCGGCGATTGCAGGCCATTTTGTTGATGTGCGCAGTATATAAGAGGAGAGCAGAATGAAAGCATTTACCCAATTAAAAGGCTTAGCTTGCCCGATAGACCGCGCCAATATTGATACTGACGCGATTATTCCAAAGCAGTTTTTAAAGAGCATTAAGCGCTCTGGTTTTGGCCCATATTTGTTTGATGAATGGCGCTATAAAGACCATGGCGAGCCGGGCATGGATTGTACGAATCGCCCAATTAATACTGACTTCGTGCTCAATCAACCACGTTATAAAGGCGCACAAATTATGTTGGCGCGTGAAAACTTTGGTTGCGGCTCAAGCCGTGAGCATGCGCCTTGGGCGATTGAAGATTATGGCTTCCGCGTAATTATTGCGCCTAGCTACGCCGATATTTTCTTTAACAATTGCTATAAAAATGGCATGTTGCCAATTGTAGCCAGCCATGCCATGGTTGATAAATTATTTAAAGAATGTCAAGAAAATGTGGGCTATAGCTTAAGCGTTGACCTGTCTTCACAAACTGTAACTTTACCTTCTGGTGAAACCTTTGGTTTTGAAATCAATGCGACCTCTAAGCATAACTTATTGAATGGCTTGGACGAAATTGGTTTAACGTTGTTGCATGCGGACAAAATCAAGGCGTTTGAAGGAAAGCATAAAGCAACGCAACCTTGGTTGTTCGCTTAAACCCAAATTAAAGGAATTATTAAAATGACAATGAAAATTGCAGTGTTACCCGGTGATGGCATCGGCCCGGAAATTATCACGCAAGCTTTGCGCGTGTTGGATGTATTGAGAAATGAAGGCATGGCGATGGAGTTCACTGAAGCGCCTTTGGGCGGTCAGGCATACGACCAATACGGTCATCCATACCCAGAGTTTACGCAAAAAATCTGCCGTGCGGCAGATGCAGTATTGCTTGGCGCGGTTGGCGGCCCACAGTATGACAATTTAGACCGTCCATTACGCCCAGAGCGCGGTTTGTTGGGTATTCGTAAAGATTTAGGGTTGTTCGCAAATTTGCGTCCGGCCGTGTTATACCCAGAGTTGGCGAATGCTTCTACGCTTAAGCCAGAAGTGGTGGCAGGCTTAGATATTATGATTGTGCGTGAACTCACAGGCGATGTGTACTTTGGTCAACCACGTGGCATGCGCGTGAATGAAGAGGGCGAGCGCGAAGGCTTTAACACCATGATTTATAAAGAATCTGAAGTGCGTCGTATTGCGCATGTGGCCTTTGATATCTCCATGAAGCGTGGCAAAAAATTATGTTCAGTCGATAAAGCCAACGTACTTGAAACCACCGAGTTCTGGAAAGAAATTGTCATTGATGTCGCGAAAGAGTACCCAGAAGTGGAGCTGAGCCACATGTACGTGGACAATGCGGCCATGCAACTCATCCGCAACCCAAAACAATTTGACGTGATGGTGACAGGCAATATCTTTGGTGATATTTTGTCAGATGAGGCTTCGATGTTGACAGGTTCTATTGGCATGCTAGCTTCGGCCTCGCTCAATGAAACTAAAAAAGGTTTATATGAGCCATCACACGGTTCGGCCCCAGATATTGCTGGTAAAAATTTAGCTAACCCAATTGCGACCATTCTTTCAGCGGCAATGATGTTGCGTTACACCTTTGATAACGAGGCTGCTGCACAACGCATTGAAAATGCAGTGAAAAAAGTACTGGCAGCAGGCTACCGTACAGGCGACATCTATGAAGCAGGCATGAAACGTGTGTCATGCTCTGAAATGGGTGATCAAATCGTTGCTGCGATGTAAGTTTTATTGATTGGTATGACAAAAGCGATACTCTTAAAGTGTCGCTTTGCTATATAAAACTTAATAAAGCCATTAGAATAATGGTGAGTTATTAAAAAGGATTAAATTGTGTTAAAACATTTTGTATTGATTGCACTATTGATAGCCGTTGCTGGCTGCAATACCATTCACGGTGTAGGTAAAGATATTGAAAAAGCTGGCGAAGCCGTTCAAAAATCTACTAACTAAATTTACGGCTATAGGCCGACACGATAGGTTTTAAGTATGCTAAAAGTTGGATTTGTTGGTTGGCGTGGTATGGTAGGTTCTGTCCTTATGCAGCGCATGATGGAAGAGAATGATTTTGCGCTAATCGAACCGCAATTTTTCACCACATCACAAGTAGGTGGAAAAGCGCCGAACGTAGGCAAAGATTCTGAGCCATTAAAAGATGCGATAAGTATTGCTGATTTAAAGGCAATGGATGCGATTGTGTCATGCCAAGGTGGTGATTACACCAGTGAAATATTTCCAAAGCTTCGTGCAGAAGGCTGGGCCGGACATTGGATTGACGCGGCATCAACACTGCGCATGGAAAAAGATGCGGTGATTATTCTTGATCCGGTGAATATGCACGTGATTCAAGATGCTTATGCGCATGGCAATAAAAACTGGGTAGGTGGTAACTGCACAGTGTCATTGATGTTGATGGCACTAAATGGCTTATTCAAAGCCAATTTAGTGCAATGGGTAACATCAATGACTTACCAAGCGGCTTCTGGTGCTGGCGCGCAAAACATGCGTGAACTCTTAAATCAAATGGGTGAGGCCCACTTTGCGGCGAGTAAGTTGTTAGCAGATCCAGCCTCAGCCATTTTAGATATAGACCGCACCATTGCAGGCACATTGCGCGATGAAAAATTTCCAACTTCACAATTCGGTGTGCCGCTTGCGGGTAGTTTAATCCCTTGGATAGACAAAGATTTAGGTAACGGCCAAAGTAAAGAAGAATGGAAAGGCGGCGCTGAAACCAATAAAATTTTAGGCCGAGAAGCGAATCCTATTATTATTGATGGTCTTTGTGTGCGTATTGGCGCAATGCGTTGCCATAGCCAAGCGCTCACTATTAAGCTTAAAAAAGACGTACCATTAGATGAAATCAATCAAATGTTGGCGGAAGCCAACCAATGGGCAAAAGTCATTCCAAACGAGCGTGAAGTCAGTATGCGTGAACTTACACCTGCAGCAGTGACCGGTACCTTAAGCACGCCAGTGGGCCGCTTGCGTAAACTTGCGATGGGTAACGAATATCTTTCTGCTTTTACCGTGGGCGATCAGTTATTATGGGGCGCTGCTGAACCACTTCGTCGTATGTTACGGATTTTAATAGAAAAATAGTCTCATTTTTCTGGTTGTTGTTGTAAAAACAACAACAACCAGATACGGCATCATAATTAACAATTATTATAAAGTGTATTCTGAGCTTGCATAGCTAACTAATTGATGTTATTTTAATATTTGGGATTATAGTTTGATCAAGGAACCACTGTGCGTAAATCTAAAATAAAACAAATTTCATTAGCGGTGTGTTTGGCGCTGACACCACTTTCTATTTATGCTGCGGGTTTAGGTAAGCTCAATACGCATTCTGGATTGGGTGAGCCTTTAAAGGCTGAAATTGAAATTTTTGCGACACCTGAAGAACTCGCAAACCTCACTGCGGTGATTGCTTCTGAGGCGGCTTATGCAGAACAAGGGGTAACGCGTCTTGGTATTCATAATAATATTAAGGTGGAGGTCGCAAAAAATACCTCAGGTTCACCAATCTTAAAGTTACGCTCTAGCCAGCCTATTACCGATCCCTATTTAGATATGCTGATACAGATGGATTGGGCATCAGGTCGTTTACAACGTGAATATACGGTGTTGCTTGATCCGCCAGAATATAAAGCTACGGCCGTCAATGATGAAGCTGTCAATGTAGTTTCACCCACTTCAGAGATGGAATCCACTTCAACCGTTGGTGATACCAGTCAGTCTGACATTAAAAAGCCAAGTACAAAAAAATCAAAAAAACAAAAGAAACCAGTGGCAGTTGTTGCTGAGCCGCAAGAGGAAATGCCAGTTGAGTCAACGGATGCTGGCAGCACTCAAGAGCTGACCACGAAAAGTGGTGATACCTTGATGGCTATCGCTAGAGAAACTCAGGTAGAGGGGGTGAGTTTAGACCAAATGCTGGCCGGCCTATACCAAAGCAATAAAGGCGCTTTTGTCAGCGGTAATATTAATCGTTTACGTGTAGGCCAGATTATTAAAGTGCCTAGCAAAGAGGCGTTAGAGTCCATTAGCCATCGCAAAGCAAGGCAGATGGTTAAGGCGCATTCTTCAAACTGGAATGCATACCGTAATGCCATGGCAGGCGCTGTGGCCGCCGCTCCAGCGGGCGTTGATGACGAGCAAAAACAATCGTCCTCAGGCAAAATTACCAGTGCTGAAGATAAAGCGGCAGAAAATAAAGTAGGTCCGCAAGATGTAGTTAAACTTTCAGCCGGTGAAAAAGAGTCAAATAAAAACCTGGATACTAAAATCACTGCCTTGCAGGAAGAAACGATAGCGCGTGAGAAAGCGTTAAAAGAAGCGCAAGAAAGAACTGCCGCGTTAGAGACTCAAATTCAGGAAATGCAGAAATTGTTGGCGTTAAAAAACCAATCAATGGCGGATAAACAAAAGAATGCGGCGGGTACCACAGTCCCTGCAGAAGTGAAACCTGAAGCAAAAGTTGAAGTTCCACCGGTATCAGTTCCACCAGTGCCTGCTGAAGTGAAGCCTGCGGAGACCGCTACTACGCCAACAGTGCCTGAGGTAACGCCAACGCCTGCCGTTAAACCAGAAGAACCCAAACCAGCTGTAGAGCCTAAACCAGCTCCGACACCAGTCGTAGCGCCAGAGCCAGCACCTGAGCCTAGTTTCTTAGAGAGTTTAATTGGTGATAATCTGCCGCTCATCGGTGGCGGACTCGGACTCGGTCTGTTGGGTGCGGGCTGGTTGTTTTTACGTAACAAACGTAAGAAAAATTTAGATAGCTTTGAGCGCGGTATTTTAACTTCAGGCGGGTTACGCGCCAATACAGTATTTGGCAACACGACAAGCAATGCCAGCACTTCAGATACTTCATTCCTAACTGATTTTGCTCAAAGTGTTGATGGCGGCATGATTGACACCAATGATGTAGATCCAATCGCCGAGGCAGAAGTTTACATGGCTTATGGCCGTGGAGCGCAGGCAGAGGAAATCCTGAAAGATGCGATTCAAAAAGAACCCAAGCGTTATGAGTTGCATTTAAAATTGTTGGAAATATATGCCGAAAGTAAAAATAACTCTGCTTTCGAGGCGATTGCAGGCGAACTTTACACAACGCTCGGTGCGGATGATCCGACTTGGGCAAAAGTTGCAAGACTCGGGGCTACTTTAGAGCCAGATAATCCGTTGTATGATGTCAGCAAACTTGCAGTAGCCTCAGTCGCAACTTCGCTTGCGCTCGATGGCACTGATGAAGAAATTGATTTTGGAGATGTGGGCGTTTCAGAGCCAGAAGCAGCATCAGATAATGGATTGGACTTTTCATTAGATAACGACAATCCATTTGCGACAGAAGATGCAAATTCAGTGGTGGCGGATAGCTTCACTGCACCGCAAAATGTGGATCAATTTGACGCTGACATGGAATCTTTTGATATCGGTTCTGCTGATGTTAACACTTTAGATGATGCGGCAGTTGAGGGGGCGACATTAGCCACTGTTGAAGCTGATAATTCTATGGACTTTGATTTGGGCGAACAATTTGATAGTGAGTCAGTTGTTGCGACATCTGCAGACAATGCGGCGCTAGATGTATCAGAAAGTTTGCCGGCATTTGATTTGCCGATACAGGCGAGTGAAGATTTTGCAGTACCTCCCTTGGATTTGCCAGCGGAAATAGAAGTTCCCACCCCTGCATCAGGTCTAGCTGAAGTGTCGAATCTGGCTGAAACATCAAGTCCGACTTTAGATTTCGCAATGGATTTGGATTTTCCGACAGAGTCAACAGTAACTGAAGAAGTTGTCAGTGGATTAGACCAAAAAGTGGCTGAGCCTTTAGAGGATTTCACTTTTGATTTGCCCGTCACTAACACTGACAGCAGTTCCATGAGTGCTTCAATCGTCAGTGAACCAGAAGCACATACCTTTGATTTGTCTTCAATTAACTTGGATTTAGACAATCCTACGATTCAGCCAACAATGGCTCAATCTGATGAATTTTCCATGGAGGGTTTAACTCCAGCGACGACTTCAGGTCTTGAGCCGCAAGACGTTGAAATCAAATTAGATTTGGTGGCGGTTTACATCGATATGGACGATAAAGTGGGTGCGCGAGAATTGCTTGATGAGGTGATTAAAGAGGGTAGTCCTCAACAAAAACAACGTGCTCAAGCATTGATGAATAGTCTGGCTTGAAGTTGATTTGAGTAAAAAAGCCGAGCTTCCTGCTCGGTTTTTTATTGAATTTAGTTTGCGATTTTTGCGGTAATTTTGATGCAAAAAAAACGCTAAAAAATCCACGAGCAAAAAACGCTGCCCTGGGAGCCCATATTTATAAGACTCCCAGGGCGGTGTTGGTAAAGACATGTGAAATCCATCTAATATATGCCTTTTTATAACGCATGATGCCGAGTGGGTTTCGTCTATTTTGCACCATGTGTTTATATCGATAAAGTGTTAGTATTCTCACCAATATTCAAAGAAGCCGTTAATCATCTGCTCAATGGCTCAAACATCTTTTTTCTTAATTTATGCACCCATTGGTTAAAATGCTCAGTTTTATCATGATGTTGTTAGGCATGAGTTTTTTGTCGAATCAATGGATTGGCGTGTTATGCATGATTGCCTGCGCTGCTGCAATAAAGCTTGCCAGCAAAAGTTTTTTGCGTGTAGTCAGGCGTATGCGATGGTTGTTCATTTCAATATTATTGGTATATGCATTTGCAACGCCAGGTGAGTATATTTCGAATTTTCCAGTGAGTTTTGCGCCCACTTATGAAGGGCTGCAATTTGGTTTATTGCAGATTGCAAAATTATTAATCGCCCTAGCGAGTTTAAGCATCCTGTTGACCAGCAGCACCAATGCACAGTTAATGGCAGGGTTATATTGCTTGCTTTCACCGCTTAAGTTGCTCGGACTGAATGTCGGGCGATTCACAGCAAGATTGCTTCTCACACTAGATTATGTGGAGGAATTGGCGCTTGAAAAGACATTTAAACTTCAGTTTAATCAATTAGATGCAATTCACTTGACGACTGAGAATGTAACAATCGACAAGATTGTGGTGTTGCAACAGTTTCCGTTCACAATCGCAGATAAGTTAGTCTTATGCACGCTCGCTTTTGGCGCGCTCGCCATGTTGGCATTAGGCGTGAGTGCGTAAAAATTACATCATGAGAATAGCCTTAAGCGTTGCGTATGAGGGGTCTAATTTTTGTGGCTGGCAAAGTCAACCGTCAGCCTGCGGCGTGCAAGATGCGCTGGAGTTGGCCATTGCTAACATCGCATTGCATCCGATTCGCGTACATGCCGCAGGCCGCACCGACACGGGCGTACATGCGCTCAGACAAATCGTACATTTTGATACCACAAGCGAGCGTCCCGTCACGGCTTGGGTGCGTGGGGTGAACGCCTATTTGCCAGACACCGTGCGCGTAGAATGGGCACATGGGGTGGATGAAGCGTTTCATGCAAGATTTTCAGCACGTAGCCGAAGTTATCAATACTTGTTGTATAGCGCACCCGTTGCTTCTGCAATAATGGCACACAGGGCAGGCTGGTTTCATTTACCGTTAAATTACGAAGCCATGCGTGTAGCCGCTAGTTACCTCATTGGGGAACATGATTTTAGCGCGTTTCGCGCGTCAGAATGTCAGGCAAGTTCACCCATTAGAACTTTGCATCAAGTTGGAGTGAGCACTTTTGGCAAGAGTTCAAACGGTCAATATTTCCGATTTGATTTTTCAGCCAATGCGTTTTTACAGCATCAAGTGCGCAACATGATAGGCGCACTGGTGTACATTGGTAAAGGTGCCCACCCGCCTGAATACATCAAAGCGCTATTACAAAAGCGTGACCGCACCTTATCTCCACCGACGTTTTCACCCAATGGATTGTATTTAACGGGCGTAAGCTACGATGAAAAATGGGGTTTACCGAATAGCCAATCAAGTTTACAGGTACTCGTTTAAGTTACAATGTCGAATAATATTTTTTTGGTAAATCCTTGTGAGAACCAGAGTTAAAATTTGCGGCATCACGCGACTAGAAGATGCTTTAAGAGCGGTTGAACATGGCGCTGATGCGATTGGCCTGGTGTTTTATGCGCCTAGTCCGCGCAATGTCAGCATTAATTATGCAGCCGAAATTGCCAATCAAATCCCTGCGTTTGTGACAGTGGTTGGGTTGTTCGTTAATGCCGAAGCGAGCTTTATTAATGAAGTGATTTCAAAAGTTAAGCTAGATTTACTGCAATTTCACGGTGATGAAACGCCTGCCGAATGCGCGCGCTATTCGCTACCATTTATCAAAGCCATTCGCGTTAAGTCGAGCACAAATTTGGTACAATATGCACAAGATTTCGCCGAAGCGAGAGCCTTATTGCTAGATGCCTATACTGAAGGTGTGGTGGGAGGCACAGGGCACGTATTCGATTGGAATTTAATCCCAAAACAATTGACCAAGTCTGTGATACTCGCTGGCGGTTTGAATGCGGATAATGTAGCGGACGCAATTGCACAAGTAAAACCTTACGCAGTGGATGTCAGTGGTGGCGTGGAGCTTTCAAAAGGCATTAAAGATGCTGCCAAACTTGCAGCATTTATGCAGCAAGTTTATAAGTAATTAATAGAAAACGTGCTATAAAATATACGCATTAAGATATTAAGTGGAGAGTTAAGAATGCAGTTATACGACATGCCAGATGCGCGCGGACATTTTGGACAATTTGGTGGTACGTTTGTCGCTGAAACTTTGGTGGAAGCGCTTGAAGAGCTACGTGTGATGTATGAGAAGTATCGCCATGATCCAGTATTTTTAGCAGAATATGCCTATGATTTAAAACACTTTGTTGGTCGACCAAGCCCGATTTACCATGCTGAACGTTTGTCAAACAAAATAGGCGGCGCGCAAATTTATTTAAAGCGTGAAGACTTAAATCATACGGGCGCACATAAAATTAACAATACGATTGGTCAGGCATTATTGGCTAAGCGTATGGGTAAGCCGCGCGTGATTGCAGAAACTGGCGCAGGTCAGCATGGCGTAGCAACTGCAACGATTGCAGCGCGATTAGGTTTGGAATGTGTGGTGTACATGGGCAGCGAGGACGTGAAACGCCAAGCACCAAACGTATTTAGAATGAAGTTGTTAGGCGCAACAGTGGTGCCTGTGGAAAGCGGCTCTAAAACGCTTAAAGATGCGCTTAATGAAGCGATGCGTGATTGGGTCACCAACATTGAAACCACTTTTTATATTATTGGCACGGTGGCTGGGCCGCATCCATACCCGATGATGGTACGCGACTTTCAAGCAATTATCGGCATTGAAGCCAAAGAACAAATGATTGAAATGGTAGGTCGCCAGCCAGATGCAATTGTTGCGTGCGTGGGTGGCGGCTCAAATGCGATGGGTATTTTCTACCCTTACATTGATGTGCCGAATGTGCGCTTAATTGGTGTAGAAGCGGCTGGGCATGGCTTAGAAACTGGTATGCACGCCGCACCGCTTACAGCAAATAGCCCAGTGGGCGTGTTGCACGGTAACAGAACTTACTTAATGCAAGATGCTGACGGTAACATTATTGAAACACACTCGATTTCAGCAGGTTTAGATTACCCAGGCGTAGGACCAGAACATGCGTGGTTAAAAGACATTAAACGCGCCGAATATGTGGCGATTACTGATGATGAAGCGATGGCTGCCTTTCACAATTTATGCCGCACAGAAGGCATTATTCCAGCATTAGAATCTAGCCACGCGCTGGCACATGCGGAAAAAATGGCAAAAACCATGCGCAAAGATGAAATTATTTTGGTGAATTTATCTGGTCGTGGTGACAAGGATATCAATACCGTCGCCAAGTTAGCGAATATCACTCTTTAAACGTTACCCTATAAAAAAGTATTTTTCATGTCTCGTATTCAATCTGTATTTGCTACACTTAAACAACAAGGCAAAACGGCCTTAATCCCTTATATTACAGCGGGTGATCCGCATCCTAAACATACAGTAAATTTACTGCATACTTTGGTTAAACATGGTGCGGATATGATAGAGCTAGGCGTACCTTTCTCTGACCCTATGGCTGATGGCCCAGTAATTCAGCGCGCTAGCGAACGCGCTTTAGCACACAAGGTCGGGTTGACCAAAGTGTTGGAAATGGTAAAAGAGTTTCGTTTAACGAATCAAACTACACCGATTATTCTAATGGGTTATGCCAACCCGATTGAAGCAATTGGTAACATCGCTTTTGCAGATCGTGCAAAAGCGGCGGATATCGATGGTGTGATTACGGTAGATTATCCGCCAGAAGAATGTGGCGATTTTGTAAAAGCGCTTCGCGCACGCGATATAGACCCGGTATTTTTATTATCACCCACGACTGAGCCTAGCCGTGTAGATTTAATTGTGAGGCAAGCCAGCGGCTTTGTGTATTATGTATCGCTTAAAGGCGTAACGGGCGCGGCGAATTTAGATATTGAGGAAGTGTCAGACCGTGTGAAGTCAATTCGTACGCAAACAAATTTACCCGTAGGCGTGGGTTTTGGTATAAGAGATGCGGCCACAGCAAAAGCAACGGCTGCAATCGCGGATGCAGTAGTGGTGGGTAGTCGCATGGTGCAAGTGATTGAAGCTTCAAATGATGATAATTTGTTAAGCAACGTTGCCCAATTAATGACAGAACTCAAAACCGCGGTAGATGCTGCAAAAAAATAATTTAGTTAACATTAGCGTTTAAAGTTAGATTGATAAAAAAGCTAAAAAGGGGTGTGCATATGGGTTGGTTAAATCAGTTACCACAGAAAATTAAACGAGCAGTCGGCGGCGATAAAAAAAGCGTCCCTGAAGGTGTTTGGAGTAAATGTCCGACATGCCAGTCAGCTTTATATCATAAGGATTTAGCAGACAATGCGGAAGTTTGCCCGAAATGCGGTCATCACAACCGTGTCGGTGCGCGTGCCCGTTTGGCACAATTGTTAGATGCTGAAGGGCAATTTGAAATTGGTGCATCGGTACAGGCGATTGATCCACTCAAGTTTAAAGACAGCAAAAGCTACGCTGATCGTATTAAAGAATCGCAAAAAACCGTGGGTGAGACAGATGCATTGATCGTGATGCAAGGCAGTATCAAGTCGGTACCAGCAGTTGTCGCAGTTTTTGAATTCAAATTCATGGGCGGCTCAATGGGCTCGGTCGTAGGTGAGCGATTTGTACGAGGAGTGCAGACGGCAATCGATAACAAGATGGCATTTGTGTGCATTTCTGCCAGTGGCGGTGCACGCATGCAGGAGGGCCTGTTTTCGCTCATGCAAATGGCAAAAACCAGTGCGGCACTTACGCAATTAAGTAAAGCAGGTTTGCCTTATATTTCTGTACTTACTGATCCGACTATGGGCGGTGTTTCTGCTAGTTTTGCCATGCTAGGTGATGTGATTGTGGCTGAACCGCAAGCATTGATTGGCTTTGCAGGCCCACGCGTGATTGAGCAAACTGTGCGTGAAACTTTGCCAGCTGGCTTCCAGCGAGCCGAATTTTTACTAGCGCATGGCGCCGTTGATGTGATTATTGACCGACGAGAGATGCGGAATCGATTGGCTGGTATTTTGGCTAATTTGATGCGTCTGCCAGTTGCCGCATAGGCGAACCCACATGGTTGCTTTTGAGTAATTATTTAGCTTTGCTCAATGTCTAGCAATCAGGCAAACAATGAACAATCAGGCAAACAATGAAATAGTATCGAAGGATTTGGTTCCCCAAGACTTAGCAACGTGGCTTAGCTATATCGAAAGCTTGCATCCTAAATCTATTGCGATGGGTTTAGATCGGGTCAGGCGTATGATCGCTCGCCTACAGTTAAACCCTATATTTCCTATTATTGCGGTTGCAGGTACCAATGGCAAAGGCTCTACCTGCGCCATGTTAGAGCAGATTTATAAGCAGGCAGGTTATCAAGTGGGTTGTTATTCATCGCCACATCTGTTGCGTTATAACGAGCGCGTGCGTGTTAACGGATTAGAGGCCAGCGATGAAGCTCTATGTACTGCATTTGCAGCGGTAGAAGCTGCTAGATTGAAAGCCAATTGTGAAGTTATTTCACTGACCTATTTTGAAGTAGGTACGCTGGCGGCCATGTGGCACTTTATGCAAGCTAAACTGGATGTGGTGATATTGGAAGTCGGGCTAGGCGGTAGGTTAGATGCAGTGAATGCATTTGAACCAAGTTGTGCAATCGTAACGAGTGTAGATTTGGATCATCAAGAATTTTTAGGGCAGACGCGCGAGGAAATAGGCTTCGAAAAAGCCGGCGTATATCGATCATCAGTCCCGGCTATTTGTGGTGATATACATCCACCAGCAAGCTTAGTGCGGCATGCGCATACAATTAAAGCAGACTTTAAGAACATACATCGGGATTTTGGCTATGGTCTGACCGATGGCGGCTGGCAATATCAAGTAAATGGCAGGGCAATACACGATTTGCCGCATCCTGCGTTAAAAGGCGCATATCAACTTGATAATGCGGCATGTGCGGTGACGGCGGTGGAGTCTTTGCAATCTAACCTTCCTGTGACAACAGAAGCGATTGCAAACGCAATGCGTAAAGTGCAGTTAGCTGGTCGCTTTCAATCAGTCAATAGGCAAACAGTGAGTCCTTCAGCAAAGGTGATTTTGGATGTTGCTCATAACCCACATGCCGCTTTAGCGCTCGCTCAAAATCTAAAAGCAACCAGATCACCACATAGTAAAACCTTTGCGGTATTTGCCATGCTGGCAGATAAAGATGTCACTGGGGTTGTTGAAGCGGTTAAGCAGGAGATCGATGCATGGTATGTTGCCAGCATTGACCATGTGCGTGGTGCGACTGCGACAGACTTGGCGCAAAGTATTGCAAAGGTGGCTCCAGAAGCCAAAGTCAAGACTTTTAATAGTACAGATATTGCTTATCTGCAAGCTTGTAATGAAATAGAAGCCTGTATTGATGCGAATGAAAATGATAAAATAATCGTGTTCGGTTCATTTTTCACGGTTTCTTATGTGATGAAACTACTGGCAGTCAAATAGTTTAAGTGCGAGTATTGTGTTGGAAACTCATTCAAAAATATCAACTCTGAAGGAAAGCAGCAATGCCACCTGAAATAACGAATGATCAAGAATTAGGCTTAAAGAAGCGCGCACGTCGTCGTTTGGTAGGGGCAATCGCTTTAGTCGTACTTATGATGATTATTCTGCCTATCATATTGCAAGATCGGGCAGCAATCACACCAAAAGAAGCCATTACAATCACCATGCCAGAGTCTTTGGAGGCTGACAGTGTGAATGTTACCCAGCAAGCAGCAGTAGTTGAGAATGTTCCAGCGTTGCCGGTGCCACCAATAAAAGAGGGTGAAATGCCTGTAGCTACAGAGCCGCCACCTAACGCGAGCTCCACTACCCCCAATAACCAATCATCAAGTAGCGAACCGGGTGTGAAAGCTGATAATTTAAAAGCTGAAGCTGAAGTAATCGAGACAAAACCACCAGCTGTCAACGTTGAAAAAAACCATGGAGTAAAAGCAGAGCCTAAGAAAATTGAAACCAAGCTGGCAGAAACTAAGTCAGTTGAAACTAAGCCTGTAGCACCAAAACCAATAGAAGCTAAGAATGTTCCAACAGGTAAAGAAAGTTTCACGATACAAGTCGGCGTTTATTCAGAGTTGGCGAATGTTAAGCAGCTGCAAGCAAAGCTGAAAGAGGTTGGATTAACCTCAAGAACCGAGAAAGTCACAACGCCAAAAGGCGAAAAAATTCGTTTGAGAGTAGGCAAGTATGCCTCCCGCCAAGAAGCGGCAGATGCCTTAGTGAAACTCAAAACTTCTGGGTTGTCAGGCATCGTGATTAGTAATGATTGATTTGAATGGTGAATTGATCTCTCAGTCGAAATATTCAGACCATGACAATTTTTGATTATATCGTTCTGGCCATCATCGGGCTTTCAATCATCATCAGTGTGATGCGTGGTTTGCTGGCAGAGGCGTTGTCTATTTTAGGTTGGTTTGCAGCGTTTTTTGTAGCAAGAACTTATTCGAGTCAACTTGAACCGATGATGCCGGCTGGTATCCCTACAGAATCTTTACGCATTTTAGCGGCATTTTTGGTGTTATTTTTAGCCACATTTTTGGTGACTACGCTGTTATCGATTGCATTGACTACGATTTTTAAAAAAATCGGGTTGGGCTGGTTGAATCGCTTTCTTGGCGCAGCCTTTGGTTTTGTAAGGGGCTTGTTGATTGTTTGTATCATCGTTTTTCTTGCGGGCCTTACCAGTGTGCCTAAAGATGAGCGCTGGCGCAACGCCATGTTTAGCGCGCCCATTGAGGCATTGGTGATAAGCTTGATGCCATGGATGCCAGAGAACATTGCCAAGCACATCAAATATGACTAAAGTAACCGTTCAATAGTTATAAATTTTATATTATAGAATCAATCAGTTAAGGTTAATTGCATGTGCGGAATTATTGGCATTGTAGGTAAAAACCCAGTGAATCAATTGCTGTACGATGGTTTGCTGGTGCTACAGCATCGCGGTCAGGATGCTGCCGGCATCGTCACGACCGATGGCAGTACATTTTTTATGCATAAAAATAATGGCCTGGTAAAAGATGTCTTCCAAACGCGCCATATGCGTAGCTTGGTCGGTAATGTGGGTATTGGTCATGTGCGTTATCCTACGGCCGGTTCATCAAGCGCTGCAGAAGCACAACCGTTTTATGTGAACTCACCGTTTGGTATTGTACTGGGGCACAACGGCAATTTAACCAATTCTGAGCAATTGAAATCTGAGATGTTCCGCCAGGATTTACGCCACATCAACACCAATTCTGATTCTGAAGTGCTGTTGAATGTGCTCGCGCATGAGATCGAACAAACCTCGCGCAATGCAGTATTAAATACCGACATGACTTTTGATGCAGTCGCTGGGGTGCATCGGCGTTGCAAAGGCGCCTATGCTGTGGTGGCGATGATTGCAAACTTTGGTTTGCTGGCATTTCGTGATCCAAACGGTATCCGTCCATTGGTGATTGGTAAGCAAGAGACGGCAAAAGGCACAGAATATATCGTCGCTTCAGAAAGCGTTGCACTCGATGTTTTGGGCTTTACCTTAATTCGCGATGTAGCGCCTGGCGAAGCCATTTTTATTGATATGGAAGGCCATTTTTATAGCCGGCAATGCGCAAAAAATCCTAAATTAAATCCTTGTATTTTTGAGTATGTGTATTTAGCGCGACCTGATTCAGTCATTGATGAGGTATCGGTGTATCAAACCCGCTTGGATATGGGCAAAAGTTTAGCCGAGAAAATTAAACGCGAATGGCCAGATATCAAAATTGATGTGGTTATTCCAATCCCTGATACCAGCCGCCCAAGCGCCTTACAAGTCGGCATTGCATTGGGCTTGGATTACCGCGAAGGTTTTATTAAAAATCGTTATATTGGCCGCACGTTTATCATGCCCGGTCAAGCGCTGCGTAAAAAATCGGTGCGCCAAAAACTGAATCCGATTGGCATCGAATTTAAAGGCAAAAACGTATTGCTGGTGGATGATTCGATTGTGCGCGGCACCACTTCACAACAAATCGTACAAATGGCACGCGATGCAGGTGC
>JBARQL010000075.1:0-7983 GCA_049643685.1 Methylotenera sp. | reverse complement strand
AAAACAGGTCTTTTTTTACAATTTTGAATTTGTAAAATTTCAGAAAAATTCAAACTAAAATCGGAAAAAAATTTTAGGCACGCCATGTTACCGCTAGACCAAGTTAGCGCTAGATTTGGTAGAATAGCGTTTTCACGCTCAATCAATAGAACTGAATAACTGCGATGACCACTTCTAACACCAAAGCGGCTACCAAGCTGGCAGTCACATCAGAAAATTTGCTGCCTGAAAATTTACCACCGGAAAATTTTGAGCAGGCTTTTGCAGAGCTGGAAAATATCGTAGCGCAGATGGAATCAGAGCAAATGAGCCTTGAAGCGTCACTAGCGGCTTATCAGCGTGGTAATACCCTACTGCAATTTTGCCAAAAATCGCTCGCAGACGTTGAACAGCAAGTGCAAATTTTGAATGAGCGTAATCAGCTCACAACTTTTCAGCCCGATAGTGAATAGCCGCCAAGTGACCACCTCGCCCTTAAAAAACTTTTCTGAGTCTGATTCTTTGACTGGCACTCAGACTGATGCTTACACTTGTCATTTTGAAGCTTGGGCACAGGCCCAACAAGCGCGCATTGAACAGGTATTAGACCAAACTCTGCCTTCGGCAAACATCGCACCACAACAGTTACACAGCGCCATGCGCTACAGCGCACTAGGCGGCGGCAAGCGCGTACGCGCCCTGCTTTGTTATGCGGCTGCGGAGTTTTGTGAAACGGCGCAAAATAACTCAGAGCTGGCTGAATTGAATAGAGGCATTGCCGATGCCGCCGCTAGCGCAGTAGAACTGATCCACGCATATTCACTGGTGCATGACGACATGCCTTGTATGGATGATGATGATTTACGTCGTGGCAAACCTAGTTGCCATATACAATATAACGATGCTACCGCGCTATTAGTGGGTGACGCCCTGCAAAGCTTAGCGTTTGAAGTGTTGTCCAAACCCAATTTATGTGCTGATGCAAATCAGCAAGTGCAACTCCTTCACATTCTCGCTAAGGCATCCGGCTCCGCTGGCATGGCAGGCGGCCAGGCGATTGACCTGAGCGCAGTAGGCAAACCACTTACGCAAACGGAGCTGGAAACCATGCACCATTTAAAAACTGGCGCGCTGATTCAAGCGGCTGCTTTGCTCGGTGCAATCAATGGATCAAAAGCACAAATAGCTGCGGTACGCACTTACGCCTCAAATATCGGCCTGGCATTTCAGGTGGTAGATGATATTTTAGACGTTGAAGCAGACACCAGCACCTTAGGTAAAACCGCAGGTAAAGATGCCGAGAGCAACAAACCGACTTATGTCACACTATTAGGCTTGGAACAAGCCAAACGCCACGCGCAACAGCTTTATGAAAATGCGATTAACGCCCTTACGCCATTTGGTGAACATGCAAGACGTTTGCGAGAGCTCGCAGACTTTATTACACAACGACACTTTTAAGGGCACTTCTAACAATTCAAGCGATGCCTTTACAACGTGGCTTTTAACATTACTTAACGCTTCTTTTGAAGCATTTGTGGCAAAATAACCTGTGACCTCAAACCCTCGCCAATCCATCCTTGATGCGATCGATTTTCCTGCGCAATTACGGCAGCTCGAACGCGCGCAACTGCCGCAATTGGCGCAAGAGCTGCGTACTTTTATAATCGACAGCGTTGCCAAAACAGGCGGTCATTTATCTTCTAATCTAGGCGTGGTCGAGCTCACCATCGCGTTACATTATGTGTTTAACACGCCTGACGACCGTTTAGTGTGGGATGTCGGCCACCAAACTTACCCGCATAAAATCCTCACAGGCAGACGTGAGGCCATGCAAAACCTGCGCAAGCCGAAGGGCATTGCGGGTTTTCCGCGTCGCGCTGAAAGTGAGTTCGATACTTTTGGCACCGGGCATTCCAGCACCTCGATTTCTGCTGCGCTGGGCATGGCGGTCGCCGCCCAAAAAGCAGGCTTGGAACGCCGCGCCGTGGCGATTATTGGCGATGGCGCCCTCACGGGTGGCATGGCGTTTGAAGCTCTCAATAACGCTGGCAATATGGATGCAAACTTGCTTGTTGTGTTGAACGACAACGACATGAGCATTTCTAACAACGTGGGCGGGCTAAATCGTTACTTGGCCAAATTACTCGCCAGTCGCTTTTATGGCACGATTCGAAAATCTGGCAAAAAAGTATTATCCGGCATGCCGCATGTGCAAGAATTTGCCAAGCGCGCTGAGGAACATGTCAAAGGCATGGTGTTGCCTGGTACGCTGTTTGAAGAATTAGGCTTTAATTACATCGGCCCGATTGACGGGCATGATTTAGAGGCGCTCATTAATACGCTAGAAAATATCAAACAACTCAAAGGCGCACAGTTTTTACATATAGTCACGCAAAAAGGCAAAGGCTTTGAGCCTGCCGAAGACGATCCAAATAAATTCCACGGGGTTGGCAAGTTTGATCCTTGCAATGGCGACGCCATCCCGAGTGGCGCTAAAAAAACCTATACCCAAGTTTTTGGTGAGTGGCTGGTGGATATGGCCGATGCCGACCAACGGCTGATTGGCATTACGCCTGCCATGTGTGATGGCTCAGGGCTGAATGCTTTTGCTGAAAAATATCCGCACCGTTATTTTGATGTAGGCATCGCCGAACAGCACGCACTGACGTTCGCAGCAGGCATGGCATGCGATGGCCTAAAGCCAGTAGTGGCCATTTACAGCACATTTTTGCAGCGTGCCTACGACCAATTAATCCACGATATTGCCATCCAAAACTTACCGGTTTTATTGGCGATTGACCGCGCAGGCTTAGTCGGTGCAGATGGCCCAACCCATGCAGGCAGTTTTGATTTGAGCTTTTTGCGGTGTATCCCCAATATCATCATCATGGCGCCTAGTGACGAAAATGAATGCAGGCAAATGCTCACCACCGGTTACCAGTATCATGGCGCTGCGGCAGTGCGCTATCCGCGCGGCAGTGGCACTGGGGAAAGAATCGACCCTTCCCTAAACACTATCGAAATCGGCAAAGGATTAATTGCACGTTCAGGTAAAAAAGTTGCTATTTTGGCCTTTGGTTCGATGCTCACCCCTGCTCTTCAAGCCGCAGAAACCATTGATGCCACCGTTGCCAATATGCGATTTGTTAAACCGTTGGATAATACATTAATCGCAGAATTAGCAAACAGCCACGATTTAATCGTCACCATTGAAGAAAACGCTGTCATGGGGGGCGCCGGCGCGGCCGTGATGGAGGCCATGCAAACCATGCATATTTACACACCGACGTTATGCCTAGGGCTACCTGATAGTTTCATTGAACATGGCGACCACGCAACCATGTTGGCTGATTGCGGTCTAGATGCTAATGGCATCATCAAAGCCATTGAGCAAGTAATACCATAGTGTTATACTCAAGTATTATGATGTTTGAGTCAATCAATCTAAAACTGGAATAACATGACAAAATCCACACATCCCGCTGCGATTGAAGACGTGCAAAACACCGTTGATACCCGCCACATTGCCATTGATAAAGTCGGCATCAAAGCCATTCGTCACCCCGTGATTGTGAAAGACAGATCGGGCGGACAGCAACACACGGTGGCCATGTTCAATATGTACGTGCATTTGCCGCAACAATTCAAGGGCACACACATGTCACGTTTTGTTGAAATTCTCAACATGAATGAACATGCCATTTCAATTGAGTCTTTTGAAACGATTTTGCGTGAAATGGTAAAACGTTTAGAGGCTGAATCTGGCCATGTAGAAATGACTTTTCCTTACTTCGTCAACAAAGCCGCGCCTATTTCTGGAGTCAAAAGCCTGCTGGATTACGAGGTAACCTTCATCGGCGCAATTGAACACGGCAAATTCGACATTACGGTAAAAGTGTTAGTCCCCGTCACTAGCCTTTGCCCTTGCAGCAAAAAAATATCTGATTACGGCGCACATAATCAACGCTCACACGTCACAGTCACCGCCTTAATTAATGACTTTATTTGGATTGAAGACATTATCGACTTAGTTGAAAAACAGGCGTCGTGCGAGCTTTACGGCTTATTGAAACGTCCAGATGAAAAATTTGTCACCGAGCGCGCTTACGATAACCCAAAATTTGTTGAAGACATGGTGCGCGATGTCGCCGCGCAACTGAATAAAGAAAAACGGATTGATGCTTATGTAGTGGAATCAGAAAACTTTGAGAGCATCCATAACCATTCTGCTTACGCGCTGATTGAAAACGATAAACGCGTCAAGTAATTCATACTTTACCCTTTATAGCCATACTTTTTCAACCATAAGGAGTTTCAATATGTCAGTCGCAAAAGTCATCGAGATCATCGCCTCAAGCCGCAAAAGTTTTGAAGATGCTGTATCGCAAGGGGTTGCAAAGGCGGCCGAATCATTACATGGCATCACAGGGGCTTGGGTGCAAGATCAAAGCGTGAAAGTGAAAGATGGAAAAGTGACCGAGTATCGTGTCGTGATGAAGCTCACGTTCATACTGAAAGACGATTAATCGGTTAAAAACTCCGGTAATATTACTGCCAATATTTGATTTTGGCTGACTAAAATAACGCCGAGCAAAAAAACGCTGCCCTGTGAGCCTTTATTTACAAGGCTCTCAGGGCAGCGTCAATAAAGGTGAATCAATTTAATACTTTTTAGTGAGCGTCAACGCAATATCTTGACGCTTCATATCCAGCCGATTTAAAGCACTCATGCCCAGTAAAACAATCGGTGGTGAACCCCCTTCTAAGACCGTGGCTTCTACTTGTCCGAGCGTTACGGCACCAATTTTAAGGCTCGGTAAGGTCACCAGGTACGCAGTCACAATTCCATTAGCAGTGCTTACCTGAATAAGCCTGCCGCGTTTATAGTCAATATTCGCAAACTTTGCATCGCCACTATTCAGAGACACTGTGGTTGCCCCAGTATCCAGTAAAAATTTGAAGCTGGCGCCGTTGATTAGGCAATCAGAGATAAAGTGGCCTTGGCTGTCCGCATAAAGAGTCACGCTGGAAACGCCAGCATTCGCGTTGCTACCGCCTACAGAAGCCGCTTGTCCCATGCCGAGTTGCTTGGTTTTACCTTCTATTTGTAACGTGGCGGCCTTGCTATCTGCCGCCAACAGTTTTACGCCATCACTCATTTGGCCAATACTCAGTGTTTTTGGTTTGCCGCCGTTTACAATGACCACGGCTTTATTGCTAAACAGGCCGACAACATTCACTTGCGTATCCGCCAGGCAAACACCAGCGTTTAATACAATCACCGTGCACAACAAAACTTTACTCATCAACTTCATCTAAACATCCCCTGTGACTTTTGATTGTTCTTACTCAGTTTCAGCCCTAATCCTATCACCAACAGCCCGATTAACGGGAAAATAGCGGCCAGCATGAACGTGTTTTGCCCACCCAAATATTGCAAGCCATAGCCACCAGCCACACCGCCCACCGTGCCACCAATGCCATAGGCGACGCTGTTGTAAATAGCCTGCCCTTTGGCTTGATGGCGTCCGTTAAAAAACTGGGTGATGATTTCAACGGATGCCGCATGAAAGCTGCCAAACGTCGCCGCGTGCAGACTTTGTGCTACAAGCAATACCCATACCTGATCTACTGCAAAGCCTATCATACTAAAGCGCATGACGGCTAATACCAAGCTCACTAACAGTATTTTTTTTAGGCTAAAACGCGCCATGATTTTTGGCATGAGCATGAAAATGCCAATTTCGCAAATGACGCCTACTGCCCACAATAAGCCAATCATACTTTTACTATAGCCATGCTGGCTCAAATAAATGGAATAAAAATTGTAGAGTACACCATGCGCCGTGACCATGAGTGCGCAGCCTACTAACAAAGCAATCACATTCGGTTGCTTAACGACTTGCCAAATAGAAAAATCGTCATGAGGATGTGGGGCTATTTTTGCTTCTGGCAACTTAAAGGTGAGTACAAATAAGGTAATTTGCACCGCCAGCAAAAACCATAACAAGCTTTTAATGCCATAAGCATCAATCATAAATCCCAATATGACCGCCGCAACAATAAAGCCTAACGAACCCCACATGCGAATTCGGCTGTAATGGCCGTTAGTGGTGGCCAAATGCGCCAAGGTGAGCGATTCTGATAACGGCAAAGTGGAACTGGTAAACAAACTGAGCGAAGCCATGACAAAAAACAAAGCCCAAAAGCCATGCGCCCAAAACACCGCCGCAAAGCCAACCAAGCCTAATAATGCAGTGAGTTTTATCCAGACTACACGCTTCGCTGTATGATCTGCCAGCCAACCCCAGAAATTAGGCGCAAAAATTCGGCTGATTTGAAATAACGACATCAGAATGCCAATGTCAGCCGCCGAGAATTTCTCAGATGCTAAATACAAACCCCAATAAGGCACGAACGCACCAACAAAGAAATAGTAAATGAAGTAAAAACGAGAAAGGTGATAATGTAATTTTGAATGCATGGCTTATGAATAAATTTGTTTCTAATTACATGGATTCAACAATAAAAAAGTCGGCCTAAGCCGACTTTTTAACTTATGGGTACCTCTAATAGCTACAGATTAAGACAGCAACATAGAATACAACTGATCTTTTAATTGCGCACGTTTTTTCTTCTGATTTTCAAAATCAATATCCGAAACAGGGATGCCCGTATTTTCTAACTGCTCTACTGCCTTCGTGGTGACGTGATATTCATCAAATAATTTTGCAAAATGCGCATTATTCATCTTCAAACTGTGAATCTTTTCACGATGCTCTGGCAGCTCATGGACTAAATCGTGGTGCTCAATACTCATAGAATCTCCTTATTTAATGATAGAAAACTTGTTGGCTTTATAAACATACCTCTGCTCAAGCCATCAGGTAATTGTCGACCTGCACTCACTCACCCGCCATGACTTAAATCAATCAAAGTTAAATTAGCGGATTTTGGGAGTTTTGCAAACTACATCCGCATTTTGCGCACGATGACGTAGCGCATGATCCATCAACACCAGCGCCAACATCGCTTCAGCGATTGGCGTAGCGCGCACACCTACGCACGGGTCATGGCGACCGGTAGTCTGCATGGTAACCGCGTTACCATATTGATCAATCGAATGACGTTCTTGCGGGATACTCGAAGTAGGCTTTAGCGCCACGTTGACGCGTATTTCTTGGCCTGTTGAAATACCACCCAGAATACCGCCCGCATGATTCGTCGCAAAACCTTGCGGTGTCATTTCGTCGGAATGGTCGCTACCGCGCTGTACAATCGCAGCAAATCCTGCGCCTATTTCAACACCTTTCACCGCATTAATGCCCATCATTGCGTATGCAATTTCAGCATCAAGACGATCAAAAATGGGCTCACCCCAGCCGACAGGCACACCTTCAGCCACCACGGTAATGCGCGCGCCAACTGAATCGCGCTCGGCACGGATTTTATCCAGATATTCTTCTAACTGCGGCAGCACTTTGATATTGGGTGAAAAAAATGGATTGTCGTTGACGCAATCCCAAGTTTCAAATGGAATGGCAATTTCACCTAACTGGCTCATATAACCGCGCACAGTGACGCCGAATCGTTCTTTGAGCCATTTTTTGGCAATTGCCCCAGCAGCAACCCGCACCGCAGTTTCGCGTGCGCTTGAACGGCCACCTCCACGGTAATCACGCACGCCATATTTTTGGGCGTAGGTATAATCCGCATGGCCAGGACGGAAAGTATCCATAATTTTGGAATAATCTTGACTACGCTGATCGGTATTGCGAATCAACAATCCGATTGGCGCTCCCGTGGTTTTACCTTCAAATACGCCCGATAAAATCTCCACCAAATCGGCCTCCTGGCGTTGCGTCACATGGCGCGAAGTACCAGGCTTGCGCCTATCTAAATCAATCTGCAAATCTTCTGCGCACAACTCCAGCCCAGGCGGACAGCCATCCACCACGCCGCCAATTGCCGCGCCGTGCGATTCGCCAAAAGAGGTAAATG
>JBARQL010000074.1:0-18895 GCA_049643685.1 Methylotenera sp. | reverse complement strand
GATATCGGTGAAGTATTCAATGGGGAAAAGCCATTGTTGGCGCCTGAGTTACAAAATCTAAGTGTGGAGCAATTAGACATATGGCGTGAACAATGCCTAAAACACTTACATATGCTTCACCCAAACCCTGTTGAATATTTTAAAAAGCTTTCACTCATCGAGTAATGAAATTTACTCAATGACTAAATGGCGAATATAGCTAAATCGCTATGATAGATAGCACTGCAATCAATGTACCTATCAATGCGCCTGCCAACACATCGCTAGGATAATGCAACCCTAGCACGACGCGAGATAATCCGACCAAAGCGGTAAATGGCGCGACGATAATGGTAAGTTGAGGAAAGTAATGAATGGCCACCAAACCGAATACAACGGCATGCAAGGTATGGCCTGAAGGGAAGCTAAACTTATCTAGCGGCGTACCCGTCAGCCAAATATCTTGTCGTACTTCGTAAGGCCTTGGCCGCAGCGTTTTGCCTTTTATCCATTTATATAACACCGTGCCGAGCAAGCCAGCAAGTGCCATGTGTAACACAGGCACAATGCCATCAGCCCCTTTGATTAATAATATGCCAATCATTAAACCATACCAAAATAAGCCATCACCCAGTCGGCTTACTAGTCTAAAAAAGTTGCCTATCAACCGGTATTGGCTAGTATGGTTTACCGCCACACATAATGAACTGTCTAACTGATGAAATCGATTCAAATACCAACGTATTCTATAAGGCATCATACCCTCCCATTTCTATGATTTTTATGTTTAACATAGAGGCTAGAGTGTCATTGCATTGTGAACAATTAATGAATGAGAAATGAAGGTTTTTTGAATATAGCGCTGAAGTTGTACACATTGTAGCGAAACTTTGCCTAATGCTTTGCATACTAAAATGGTTCAAAAACCAAGGGGGATTCACCCGAGCAAAAAATGCTGCCCTGCAAGCCTTTAAAATAAAGGCTTGCAGGGCAGCAACAATAAAGATGGGCTGACTTTAAGCCGATTTAACTCGCCGCCAACTTGACCACTTGCGCAATTTCTTCAGCCAGCTTTTGCACCAGCGCTCTATCTTGACCTTCCACCATCACACGGATTTTTGGTTCAGTGCCTGACGCGCGCAATAACACACGGCCTGTATTGTTAAGCGTGGCTTCGGCTTGTTTCACTGCGTTTTGAATGGTGACGTTATTTAAATCCAGCTTGGTTTGCGTGGTCACGTTAATCAGCACTTGTGGATAAAGCACTAAACTTGCGCGCATTTGCGTGAGCGTTTTGCCGCTTTCCTTCAGGGCTTGCAGCACTTGTAAAGCGGCGATAATCGCATCTCCACTGGTGTGTTTATCAAGCGTGAGAATATGACCAGAATTTTCACCGCCCAATTTCCAGTTTTTTGCATTCAGCAATTCAAGTACATAGCGATCGCCCACATTAGCGCGACCAAACGGAATTTGATGTTTTTGTAATGCATGCTCTAACGCAAGGTTAGTCATCAACGTACCCGCCACGCCGCCTTTGAGCTTGCCTTTAGCGTACAAACCCAGTGCGATGATGTACAGTAACTGGTCGCCATCTAACAAATGCCCTTCCGCATCGACCATCATCACACGGTCACCATCGCCGTCAAAGGCAATGCCTAAATCTGCTTGGTGCTCAACTACCGCTTTTTGTAAGGCTTGCGGGTGTGTTGAGCCCACTTGCTCATTAATATTCAAGCCATCAGGCTTGTTGCCGATGCTGATGATTTCTGCACCCAATTCGTGAAACACATCGGGCGCTACATGATAGGTCGCACCATGCGCGCAATCGAGGACAATTTTTAAACCGCGCAAGTCGAGATGATTCGGAAAAGTACTTTTACAAAACTCGACATAGCGGCCAGCTGCGTCATCAATTCGGCGAGCCTTACCCAACTTGGCCGATTCCATCACTTGCATGGGTTGATCGAGTTCAGCTTCAATGGCATGCTCGATGTCATCGGGCAACTTTGCGCCATCGGCAGAAAAAAACTTAATGCCGTTATCGTAATACGGATTATGTGAGGCAGAAATGACAATGCCTGCCTGCGCACGCAAAGCCCTTGTGAGGTACGCCACTGCGGGCGTAGGCATTGGACCTGTGAGCAAGACATCCACACCCGCTGCTGACAACCCCGCTTCTAATGCTGCTTCAAGCATATAGCCAGAAATCCGCGTATCTTTACCGATGAGCACTGCAGGATGCGCGCCTTTCGCTAAGTTGATTTGTAATCCGGTCAGCACCTTACCTGCCGCATAACCCAAGCGCATGACAAAATCTGGCGTAATCGGATACTCGCCTACCCGTCCACGAATACCATCCGTACCGAAATATTTCTTAGTCATTTATCCCTCTTTCTATTTTTCTACTCGTTTAATGGGTAGCAATATTTACCCGCTTTTGATATCTCAAAACTTACCTGAAAACACCAGGTAGCCAATTATGGCAACAATAGCAATCAGTGTGATTTGCAAAACATGCTCTTGTGAAAGGCCGTCAGACATGCGTTTAGTGAGATATTTCTCTTTAAGTAAAGGGTCATTTTCAATGCAGACCTCAACAAGTTCTTTCGATTCTTTTAAGCCTAGGCCAGTTTTTGTTCTCGTCAATTTTGATGGCTTGAATTAAATTGCCCTGTTCAATGGCATCTATCGCTTCATTAGACAAGCCATTTTCTTTTACTCTCATGCATAACCTTCCATTAAATTCTCAGGAAATTGCCGTCACTACCTTGAGCGCTTCTACCGTAGCCTTCACATCATGCACACGCACAATTTTTGCACCTTTCATGACTGAAATCACTGCAGCGGCAATACTAGCATATAAGCGCTGGCCTTCATCTCCACCTGCAATGACACCCAGAACAGATTTACGCGATAAACCCACCAATAATGGCTGGCCGAGTGCATTCAGTTTTTCCAACTGTTGAATCAACACAATATTATGTACGCGTGTTTTACCAAAACCAAAACCTGGGTCAAGTAAAATTCTATTCTTGGCAATGCCACGATTCAAACAGAGCTGAAATCGATCTGCTAAAAATTGTTTAACTTCAGCTACCACATCTTTATATTGTGGATCGAGCTGCATAGTTTGCGGTGTGCCCTGCATATGCATCAGGCATAACCCAACATTACTTTTAGCGACTATATCCAATGCGCCCAATTCTTGCAAGGCACGCACATCGTTGATCATATCCGCTCCTGCGGCAATCGCTTGCCGCATCACTTCTGGCTTATAAGTATCAATAGAAATCGGTACCGTTGACACTTGATTGAGTGCTTCTATTACGGGAATGACACGACTCAACTCTTCGTCCAAACTGACTGGATCTGCACCGGGGCGCGTAGACTCTCCGCCAATGTCTAAAAAATCCGCCCCTTCAGCAATCAATTTCAGCCCATGATCAATCGCAGCATTGGTAGCAGTGTATTTCCCGCCATCTGAGAAAGAATCTGGCGTTACATTGACAATGCCCATCACATGAGGGCGATTAAGCGTAAGCTGGTACTTGCCGCAGAGAAATTCGCAGGGGAATTTAGAGTCAGATTGCATTAAAGCATTATACTTAAAATCGAGGTCGAAAAAAAAGGGCTAGTCAACTAGCCCTTTTTTATGGTCTAACGAATCAGCGATACTTACTCTGATTTAGCAGTAGGTTGCGGCGCAGGGCTTGTGCCTACACCCTTGGAACCCGCATCTCGCGGCGGATTAGCCTTGCCTTGGGTAGGCTTAGGTGGGCGCACCGGAATGCCCGCCATAATATCGTTGATTTGTTCAGCATCAATGGTTTCATACTCCATCAATGCGGCCGTCATCGCTTCAACTTTATCACGATTATCTTCTAATAATTTACGGGCAATCGCATATTGCTCATCTAATATTCGGCGAATTTCTGCATCCACCTTTTGCTGCGTGGCCTCAGACACGGTCTTAGAACTCATACTACCAAAGAATGAGTCTTGCTCATCACCCGCGTACACCATCGTACCCAATGCATCACTCATCCCATACTTGGTCACCATGGCACGGGCAAGTTTAGTGGCGCGTTCAAAATCGTTAGAAGCGCCAGTGGACATTTGGTGCATAAAAATCTCTTCTGCTATACGTCCGCCAAACAAGATAGAAATCTCTTCTAACATTTTGTCTTTGTAATTGCTGATACGGTCAAATTCCGGCAACTGCCATGTAAGACCTAGCGCCCAACCGCGCGGCATAATCGTGACCTTGTGCACTGGGTCGGCTTTTGGTAACAATTTTGCCACCACCGCATGACCAGATTCATGGTAAGCCGTATTACGACGTTCTTCTTCACGCATGACCATCGATTTACGCTCAGGGCCCATGAAGATTTTATCTTTTGCATCTTCAAAGTCCTGCATATCCACCGTACGTTTGTTGCGGCGTGCGGCAAATAATGCCGCCTCATTCACTAAATTGGCTAAATCCGCGCCGCTAAAACCAGGTGTTCCGCGCGCAATAATATCGGCTTTCACATCCACATCAATCGGTACCTTTCTCATATGGACAAGCAAGATTTGTTCACGACCTTTAATGTCAGGCAAACCCACCATCACTTGGCGGTCAAAACGACCTGGGCGCAATAACGCTTTATCGAGCACATCTGCACGGTTTGTCGCGGCAATTACAATCACACCTGAATTGGCTTCAAAGCCATCCATTTCGACCAACAGTTGATTCAATGTTTGCTCGCGCTCATCATTACCGCCGCCAGTACCCGATCCACGGCTACGACCGACCGCATCAATCTCATCAATAAAGATAATGCAGGGTGAACTTTTCTTGGCGTTTTCAAACATATCTCGTACACGAGACGCGCCCACACCAACAAACATCTCAACGAAATCTGAGCCTGAAATGGAAAAAAATGGCACTTTGGCTTCACCCGCAATCGCACGCGCTATCAAGGTTTTACCCGTGCCTGGCGGGCCAACCAATAACACGCCGCGTGGAATACGACCCCCCAATTTTTGAAACTTGGTTGGATCACGTAGAAACTCGACGATTTCTTCCACCTCTTCTTTTGCTTCATCACAACCGGCCACATCGGCAAATGTAGTTGAATTATTGCTCTCGTCTAACTGGCGCGCTTTACTTTTACCAAACGAAAATGGGCCGCCGCCTTTACCTCCACCTTGCATTTGGCGCATAAAGAATATCCAAACACCAATGAGCAATATCATTGGGAACCATGAAACCAAGATGCTCACGAAGAGTGATTGCTCTTCATCAGGCTTAGCTTCCACACTTACGTTATTTTTAAGCAAATCAGATACTAACCATGGATCTGATGGAGCAAACGTATTGAATTTTTTACCGTCGTGCGTCGTACCATGCAATACGCGACCATCAATTTGCACTTTAGCCACTTGGCCGTCTTTGACTTGTTGGATAAATTGCGAATAGACCACCTGATTTTCAACGCCGTTTTTAACGCCTGAAAGATTAAATATGGTCAGTACAACCATGATGATGGCCAACCAAATCGCGATATTCTTAAATGTATTGTTGTTCAAAATCTTGTTCCTTTTTCAAAAGGGCTTAATACCTATCTGATTCTACGGCATTTTCAAGCGGATGAAAATGTTAAAAGCCTGTATTTACTACTTTTTTGATGGGCATTGTTAAAACTTACCGCTTACTCTTGTTCCTTACCTAGGCTTCTTACCTAGACCCAACAAATATACTTCACTGCTACGGTCACGCGATGCTTTTGGTTTGCGTGTAACTACTTTATCAAACTGCAGGCGCATAGTTTTAACAATGTCATCAAACCCGACGCCAATAAACACCTTGACCAAAAAATTGCCGTTTGGTTTCAACCAAGTTTGGCTAAAACCCAACGCCAGCTCAGTTAAATATGCTGCACCTGCAAGGTCAACATCTTTCACACCGCTGATATTGGGTGCCATATCAGCAATTACAAGATCAACTAACTTTCCATTTAAACTATTTTCAAGTTTTTTCAATATTTCATCTTCACGAAAATCGCCCTGAATAAACTCCACCCCTGCAATCGGCTGCATGTCTAAAATATCCAAAGCAATGATACGCCCTTGGCCTTTTAAACGCTGCACTGCCACTTGACACCAACTGCCCGGTGTTGAGCCTAAATCAACGATAGTCATACCAGGTTTAATCAGCTTGTCTTTATCATCAATTTCAGTCAGTTTATAAGCTGCACGCGCACGGTAGCCGTCTTTTTGTGCAAGTTTCACGTAAGGGTCGTTCAAATGCTCTTGCATCCACGCTTTACTGGTTTTACTGGCTTTCATTGGCAAACATTCACGGGTGAGTTTTCATTAATATTTAGGCATGCTTCATGTTAAAATACGTTGCAATCAAGACAACGTCGTCGTCAAGACATTATAAAAGAACATCATGAAACCAAGTAGCATTAAACTCAGCACAAAACAAATTGCGCACCTACGTGGCTTGGCGCATAGCTTAAATCCAGTCGTCATGATTGGTAACAATGGCCTCACCGATAACGTGCTGAAGGAAATTGAGCTTAACCTGAATGCCCATGAGCTCATTAAAGTGCAAGTGGCAGGTGATGATCGGGTTGCGCGAAAAGCAATTTTTGATGAAATTTGCACTAAAACGAACGCCATTGCGGTCCATCATATTGGCAAACAGCTAGTATTTTACCGTTCAAGCAGCACGGTGAAAGAATCCGCTAAGATTGTCATTCCAAAATAATTGAACCGCCAGCCACATACTTTTTAAAGTATGTTTTTTCGTTCAATTTCACATATCTTCCTAAGCCCTGCCCTGCAAGCCTTTATTTATAAGGCTTGCAGGGCAGGGAAATTCTATTGAGCATGTTAAGGTGACTATCTAACGTGCTTTCAACACCATGACAACCGCTAGCAAACACTCCGCCACATAAGCGAAACTAGCAACGCCATGCCAAGTTTTGAACCGATTGGCAAACACACTTTGCATGACATCTGCCGGCATTGCATCGGCTTTTAATTGCGCAAGCAGTGGCTGAATACCAAAATGACCCGCTAACACAAGTAATAACATTAGCAGTACTACCCAGAAATAGCCTTGTTTTAGCGCGCTGGTTCCATAGGCAAATAAGCGATGAAGCAGCAGATACAGCCCGCTCGCCATGCCGATATAACTCACCACCGTAAATAACTTCCCCGCGATGCTGCCAGCAAGCTGCCTGTCTTGCAGCGTATCAAACAGCACGTAGGCGCTGAGGCCGGTCATCCAGAGTGCGCCCGCCCAGAGGGCGATGACGATAAGCGATAGTCGGTAGCCCATTAAATGTACAACACCTCAATCACTTCGTACTCTTTAATACCCCCAGGAGCGGACACTTCGGCGATATCGCCTTCAGATTTGCCAATTAAAGCACGTGCAATCGGCGAGCCCACTGAGATTTTTCCACCTTTGATGTCAGCCTCATCTTCTCCCACTATTTGGTAAATTTTGGCATCGCCTGAATCTAAATCTTCAAAGCGCACGGTCGCACCAAACACCACCCGGCCTTCTGCATTCAATGTTTGCGGATCAATCACCTGCAAATTAGAGAGCTTGGATTCCAGCTCTGCAATACGCCCTTCTATAAAACTTTGCCTATCTTTAGCCGCTTCATACTCGGCATTTTCAGACAAATCGCCTTGTGCGCGCGCTTCAGCAATCGCTTGGATCACGTCGGGACGATCAACACCACGTAAGCGTTGCAGCTCTTCTTTGAGTAACTCTGCACCTTTAACGGTAACGGGAATTTGGGTAACTGCCATTTGCAAACCTTAAATAAAAAATAAACCACACCCTTTGGGGTGTGGTTGAAAAAACTAAGTTGAAATAATAGTGTTGAAGTGTATTTTAGACAAGCTTTTTATGCAAGTTTTGAAGTGACTCTACTGTCAGTTCCTGCATATGCGCCATGCCGACACAGGCGGCTTTTGCCCCTGCCAATGTGGTGTAATACGTCACTTTATTTTGCAACGCACTACGGCGAATTTCGTAAGAATCCGCTACAGCACGCTTATCTTCAGTCACATTGACAATAAAGCTAATATCATTATTTTTAATCATATCAACTATATGTGGGCGGCCTTCTGCCACTTTATTCACCGAAGTCACTTTCAAGCCATTGGCAGTGATAGCGGTCGCCGTACCTTTAGTGGCCACCAATTCAAAACCCAAATCATGCAAAGCATGCGCAATTTCAATCACTTTATTGTAATCTTCTTTACGCACACTGATAAACGCCCTGCCACCTTCTGGCAGTTTGGTAGAAGCGCCGAGTTGTGACTTCAAAAACGCTTCAGCAAAGGTTGCGCCTGTACCCATCACTTCACCTGTTGATTTCATCTCAGGTCCGAGAATTGTATCAACCCCAGGGAATTTAATGAATGGAAAAACCGCTTCTTTCACTGAGTAAAATGGTGGAATAATCTCACGTGTGACGCCTTGCGCTTTCAGCGAAGTGCCTGCCATACAGCGTGCCGCCACTTTAGCTAATTGCAGCCCGCAAGCTTTTGAAACAAATGGTACAGTTCGTGAAGCACGCGGATTCACTTCGAGCACAAATACGGTTTGGCCTTGAATCGCAAACTGAACGTTCATTAGCCCTACCACACCCAGTGCTCTCGCCATTTGTTTGGTTTGCGCTCGCAATTCATCCTGCAACTTGGCAGATAAGCTATAGGGCGGCAATGAGCAGGCTGAGTCGCCTGAATGGACACCCGCCTGCTCCACGTGCTCCATAATACCGCCGATAATTACATCCCCTGTGTTATCGCAAAGCGCATCTACATCCACTTCCAGCGCATCATTCAAGAACCGATCCAACAGTACCGGGGATTCATTCGACACTTTGACCGCTTCGCGCATATAACGCTCGAGCTGTGACTGTTCTTGCACAATCTCCATCGCACGGCCGCCCAACACATAGCTTGGACGCACAACTAATGGATAGCCAATTTCCTCAGCAAGACGAATCGCTTCTTCAGGCGCGCGTGCGGTGCGGTTTGGCGGCTGTTTTAAGCCTAATTCTTGCAACATTTTTTGAAAACGTTCACGGTCTTCAGCTTTATCAATGGCATCCGGCGTAGTGCCGATAATGGGCACGCCCGCTTTTTCTAAAGCGCGCGCAAGTTTTAGCGGCGTTTGGCCGCCATATTGCACAATCACGCCGACTGGTTTTTCCAGCGCGACGATTTCCAATACATCTTCTAAAGTGACGGGCTCAAAATAGAGCCTGTCAGAGGTATCGTAATCAGTCGAAACGGTTTCAGGATTACAGTTAACCATGATGGTTTCATAACCATCTTCACGCATGGCAAATGCCGCGTGCACACAGCAATAATCAAACTCAATACCTTGGCCGATTCTATTCGGACCGCCACCTAATATCATGATTTTTTTGTTGTTGGTTGGCGCGGCTTCGCATTCTTCTTCATACGTTGAATACATGTAAGCGGTGTTGGTCGCAAACTCTGCCGCACAAGTATCTACACGCTTGTACACGGGGCGCACTTGCAAAGCTTGCCTATAAGCACGTACCGCATGTTGGTCGGTATCCAGCAATGTTGCTAAGCGTCTATCAGAAAAGCCACTACGTTTAAGTTTTAATAAAGCCGCTTTGTCTAAATCGGCAATGTGTTTGCCTCTTAGGGCTTGTTCACGCTTGATAATATCTTCAATTTGCACCAAAAACCAAGGGTCAATTTTTGAGATGTTAAATACTTCATCTACGCTCATGCCCATTCTAAAAGCATCACCTACAAACCAAATACGCTCAGGGCCAGGCACGCCCATTTCTTTGGTAATTGTGTCCAAATCAGTGGTTTTTTCATCCAATCCATCCACGCCAACTTCCAATCCGCGCAAGGCTTTTTGGAATGATTCTTGGAAAGTGCGGCCAATCGCCATCACTTCACCCACGGATTTCATCTGTGTGGTTAAGCGTGAGTCTGCCTGCGGGAACTTTTCAAAAGCAAATCGTGGAATTTTTGTTACTACGTAATCAATTGACGGCTCAAACGAGGCTGGTGTCGCACCACCCGTAATTTCGTTACGCAACTCATCTAAGGTAAATCCAACCGCTAACTTTGCGGCCACTTTTGCTATCGGAAAACCCGTTGCTTTTGAAGCCAATGCAGATGAACGCGACACGCGCGGGTTCATTTCAATCACAATCATGCGGCCGTCATCTGGGTTAATGGCAAACTGCACGTTTGAGCCGCCCGTATCTACGCCGATTTCGCGCAACACAGCAAGTGAAGCGTTACGCATGATTTGATACTCTTTATCAGTCAGCGTTTGTGCAGGTGCAACGGTAATCGAGTCGCCCGTATGCACGCCCATTGGGTCTAAGTTTTCAATCGAGCAAATGATAATGCAGTTGTCCGCTGAATCGCGCACCACTTCCATTTCAAACTCTTTCCAACCCAATAGCGATTCTTCAATCAACAATTCTTTAGTCGGCGAAGCATCTAAACCACGCTCACAAATGGTAATAAACTCTTCACGGTTATATGCAATACCCCCACCGCTACCGCCCATGGTAAATGACGGGCGAATAATAGTTGGGTAACCAATGCTAGCTTGCACTTGCAAGGCCTCTTCCATGCTATGTGCCACGGCTGAGCGCGCAGAACCTAAACCAATTTTGGTCATCGCTTCTTTAAATTTTTGGCGGTCTTCGGCTTTATCAATCGCTTCTTTTGAAGCGCCAATCAGTTCCACTTTGTATTTTGCTAAAACACCATGCTTATCTAAGTCTAAAGCACAATTCAGAGCAGTTTGGCCGCCCATCGTTGGCAGCAAGGCATCTGGGCGCTCTTTAGCAATGATTTTTTCGACCACTTGCCATGTGACAGGCTCAATGTAAGTCGCATCGGCCATTTCAGGATCGGTCATGATAGTGGCTGGGTTGGAGTTCACCAAAATCACGCGGTAACCTTCTTCACGTAGCGCTTTACAGGCTTGAGCACCGGAATAATCAAACTCGCAAGCTTGCCCAATCACAATTGGACCTGCGCCGATAATTAGAATAGATTTAATGTCTGTACGTTTTGCCATAATTTTATTTAACCGTCGATTAACGCCGATTAACGCCGATGTTTTTTATATCCAAGAAAATATTACCTGAAAACTTTAAACTTACTATTGCCATACTTTTAACGCTAAGATTTATCCGCATTTATCAACAGATAATTTATTTTGCCTTTTGCATCATCTCAATAAATTGATCAAACAAATAACTCATCTCCGTTGGTCCTGGGCTGGCTTCTGGGTGACCTTGAAAACTGAATGCGGGTTGATCGGTGCGAGCAATACCTTGCAGACTGCCATCAAATAAAGAAATGTGCGTGACCTTCAAGTTTTTTGGCAAAGTTGCCGCATCGGCTGCAAAACCGTGGTTTTGGCTGGTGATATAGACACGCTCTGAAGCCACATCTTGCACTGGGTGATTTGCACCATGGTGACCAAACTTCATTTTCATGGTCTTTGCGCCACTGGCCAACGCCAACAGCTGATGCCCCAAACAAATGCCGAACGTTGGTACGCCGCTATCCACAATGGCTTTAATCGCCGCAATCGCGTAATCACAAGGCGCCGGGTCGCCAGGGCCGTTCGATAAAAAGACGCCATCAGGCTTGTAAGCAAGCGCTTCAGCCGCAGTGGTTTGTGCAGGCAACACAGTCACTTTACATCCGCGAGAAACTAGCATGCGTAAGATATTGCGCTTAACTCCGTAATCATAAGCGACCACGTGAAATTGCTTGGCTGGTGCAGAAGTAAAGCTTTTGCCTAACGCCCATTCACTCTCTGTAAACTCATAAGGCTTTTCGCAAGAAACCACTTTAGCTAAATCCATACCAGATAAACCTGGGAAACCTGATATTGCCGTTTGCGCTAATACAATCGCCTTGGCTTCCTCTGCCTCACCTGCAATAATCGCGCCTGCTTGTGCGCCTTTTTCACGCAAAATACGCGTGAGTTTACGCGTATCAATATCGGCTATCGCAACCACATTATTGCTGCTTAAGTATTCAGAAAGGGATTGTGTGCTTCTAAAATTACTATGTGTCAGTGGCAAGTCGCGAATAATCAAACCGCTGGCGTACACCTTGCCAGACTCCACATCTTCAAGATTCACTCCGTAATTACCAATGTGCGGGTAAGTGAGCGTGACGATTTGTTTGGTGTATGAAGGGTCGGTCAGTATTTCTTGGTAGCCCGTCATGGATGTGTTGAAAACCACCTCACCAACGGTTTGACCGGAAGCGCCAATTGATGTGCCACGAAACACAGTTCCATCTGCAAGTACAAGTATGGCGGGCAGGTTTTGTGACACGGTAACTCCTTGTTTTTACTAGATTAAATCTAGACAAAATAATTTTATTTTTTGTCCATCATGAGCAGATGGCGGATATGCAAAACGGGAGGAGCTTAAGTTACTCTTCCCGTTTCAGAATTGACGAATTATAGCGAAATTTAATCCGTTTATCAAGCTGACATTACAACCTTTTCAACTGTTGATCATGCACTTTTGCCAGCAACAATTGTGCGGTGACTGCGCCAATGAGTGCCAGAAACATATCCCATTGCGTATCCCATATATCGCCCTGTGTTGCCAGAAAAGCTACCGCATCGCTGCCTGACGCTACCGCTACCCACCATTCCAAAAATTCATAAAAGGCACTAATCGCCAGACAAACACATGTGACAAGAAAAAATAACCATGCGCCATGGTTTTCTACATTGGTCACCACATTTTTCCGCAACAGAATTTCACGCGCAATGATTGCTGGCACAAAGCCTTGCGCCACATGCCCCACGCGGTCGTAATAATTTCGGTCTAAATGAAACGTGTCGCGTAACCAGTTAAAGAGTGGCACTTCTGCATAGGTGTAATGCCCCCCTACCATGAGTATAATCGCATGCAAAAAAATCAAGCTATATAACAGATGGGTAAGCGGAAATTTTTTATAACTGAAAAATAAAATAGGCAAGGCAATGAGAGCGGGAAACACCTCTAAAAACCAAGTGAAATAATCGTGCGGTTTAACTGCTGACCAAGCAAACACCGCACTAAATAGGGCAAGAAGCGTAATAAAAAATGGTCGCCGATTGTTCATAAGTGATTCATTACATGTGGGTTCAAACCAGCAGAGCCAACTCCGCCTCGCTAAAACCAGCCATGCGCCTTGCTTCCAGGTTAAATGGTGGGCGTAGCTTAGGTGCTTTATATTGCTGGCATAAGTGGTCGAATGTTGCCATGGGCGCCAAATGACGCCGTTCACACAGCCAATTAAACCAACGATTGCCAATCGCCACGTGGCCAATTTCATCACGCAATATGATATCGAGTATTTCTGCCGCAGCCACGTCGCCAATTTGTGCGAATTTATTGCGTAAAGCTGGGGATGCATCCAAACCGCGCGCCTCCATCGTTCGCGGCACTATCGCCATTCTGGCCAGCACATCGTCAGAGGTCCTCTCAGCCATCTCCCACAAGCTATTATGTCCAGAAAAATCACCATATTGATAGCCCATGCTTTGTAAATGTGCATGCAATAAATTGAAGTGATAAGTCTCTTCAGCGGCTACTTTTAGCCAATCTGCATAATATTCCGTAGGCATGTCTCTGAAACGCCAAATGGCATCGAGGGCTAAGTTGATCGCGTTAAATTCAATGTGAGCAATGGCATGAATCAAGGCGGCACGGCCATCTACCGTACGCATCGAACGTTTTCCGACTGCCGTTGGGATGACCAATGCGGGCTTGGCTGGGCGCCCGGGAATGTGTGCATCTGCGCTAATTTCAGCCTGTTCATCCAACACCACCGCACCTGCTTGCCAGGCTTGGTACAAAGCCGTCACCGCAGTGGTTTTCTCAATGACACTGCACAGTGCCAAGCAGTCAAGTACCCTTTGTCGTAACGCCATCACCACGACTCAATCATTTGGCTAATGGAATAAAATCCAGTTCACCTGCTTTCATGTCTGGCACCATGAGATATTTTTCATCTTTGGTAATGGCAATATCGGCCGCTGATTGATAGCCACTTTTTAAAACTTCTACTTCCCCTTTGGTATTCACGCTAAACACTTTGCCATTTTTCCAATCACTCACGTACATCGTGCCATTCGAATGATGCACTAAGCCATCCCCACCGCCAAAACCTTCAGCAATATCATTTAGTGCTTTCGTTTTCTGGTTAAAGCTATAAAGGACGCCAGAGCTGAAATCCACGACTATCAGCACATCGCCCGTATCATCAGCCAGTAAGCCATTCGGTGCTTTAATGCGCGCATCTTGCATATTACTCTGCAGTAAACTTACTTGCCCTTGTGGGTTGATTTTAAAGATCGCTCCACCTAGACCCGTGCCAAACAAATCGCCGCTATCACTCACATACAGATTACCTTGAGGATCCGCTTCTAAATCATTTAAGAAATAGGGTGACCCGTGTAGTGCCGATGAAAAAGCCTCTGCTTTGGCAAATACGCTGGATTTTCCATCAGGCGTAATTTTTAGCACCTTCTTGTTGTCAGCCACATACAAATTGCCGTTGACGACCGCTAAGCCTTTAGGGTCATCTAAGCCACTTGCAAACACCGAAGTTTTACCGCTTTGATCAATCAGCGTAATTTTCCCATCACCCTCTTTGCCAAACACATTGATTTCGGATACAAAAATACGGCCGTCTTTCGCTTGCACCACAGATTCAGGCGTTTTTAACCCTGTGATTTTCTGCCTAATAGTTTCTTTAGCTTGGCTGTTTTGGACATCTTTGGCGCAACCAGTAACAACAATAGCTAATATGAATGCACTTACAAACAGTTTATTTTTCATCATTTTCTTTCTGCGAAGTCCTATGAATTTTTAAGTAAAACACACTCAATTTAAGCGGTAAGTTTACACCGACCCGCTTAAATTTCACTGATTAATTTTGATTTATTTGATTTATCTGAGGTTTAAAGTTACGCTACGCTAACATTTAAAACAATAAAAATATCAGGGAAATGATCAGTGAGCAAACATACCCCCTACCACATTTCGGCATGGATGATCTTTTGTGCATTAGCGACGACTATATTCGTCGCAGAAGTATTGATTATGCTGCTTTTTACTGAGATGCCGCCACTCTCCTCATGGTCTAAGACTGTTATCGACGCTTCACTTCTTTTAACCCTCACTTTACCAGTACTTTACTTCATCGCATTTCGTCCTTTAAAACGTTTTGTTGAGCAACATCAACGCATTGAGGAAGACTTACGCATTGCATCTGCAGCATTTGAAACGAAAGAAGGCATCGTCGTTACCGACAAAAATAACGTCATTTTGCGAGTGAATCGTACGTTTTCAGAAAGTACTGGCTACACGGCAGAGGAGCTCATAGGTAAACAGCCCACTTTATTCGAATCTGGCCTGCAAGATGCCAACTTTTATGCACAAATGTGGGAGACCCTTAACCAATTTGATGTCTGGCATGGCGAACTATTGGATCAACGAAAAAATGGCGAGATCTATCCCAAACAACTCACGATTACCGCCATTCGGGGGCAAGATAAAGCCATTACGCATTATGTTGGCATGCATACGGACATTTCCGATTTAAGGAAATTCAAAGGCGATCTCACCCGCGCTGGCTTGCATGACCCACTGACAGGTCTGCCGAATCGACTGCTATTTAGTGAACGCATTCATCATGCTTTGGCGCGAGACTTACCGTATCACATGTTAGCGGTGGTCATGATTGACTTAGACCATTTTAAGCCAATCAACGATACCTATGGTCATGAAATGGGCGATAAAGTATTGATTGAAGTGGCGCAACAACTGAAAAATTCCACACGTGACTCAGATGTAGTCGCACGTTTAGGCGGCGATGAGTTTGTCATCCTGCTCAACGAACTCACAGGAATAGAAGCCTGCCATCAAACCCTAGAAAGGCTGCGGGTAGCACTTTCCAACCCCTACAAGATTGATGGCTTAAAGCTACATTTGAGTGCCAGTATTGGTGCTACTTTATATCCTGAGGACAGTTCCGATGCTGACAGCTTATTAAGGCATGCCGATGAAGCCATGTATTTGGCCAAGCATAGTGGGAAAAACCGCTACGTGTTATTTGACGCTACCGCGGCGGCTAAACGCACCAGTCTGCAGCAAAAGCTCGCGAATATACAAGCTGCATTGGAAAATGAAGAATTCACATTATATTACCAACCACAAGTCGATATGAAAGCTGGCATTGTGATTGGAATGGAGGCACTTATTCGTTGGCAATCACCGCAACATGGACGAATACTGCCTGGGGAATTTATGCCCTTGGTAGAAAATTCCGAGCTCGCCATTCCGATTGGTTGTTTTGTTCTGAAAGCGGCCATTGCGCAACTGGCGGAATGGTACCAAGAGGGTTTTAATTGGCGCATGTGCATCAATATCTCACCACGTCATTTAGAACATCCCAACTTTGTAGATGACCTTGAAACCATTCTAGTTAGTTACCCAGAAATACCCCCTGACATGGTAGAGCTTGAAATTGTCGAATCCGCAGCACTACAAGACATTGAAAAAGCGGTGAGCACCATGCAAGCAGTGCGAAAACTTGGGGTGCAATTTGCACTGGATGATTTTGGTACTGGCCATGCTTCACTCACCTATTTGCGCCGTTTGCCAGTGCGTACGCTTAAAATTGACCAAACTTTTGTGCGCGATATGTTAGATGACCCGAGCGACCTCATTATGATTGAGGGCATCACTTCGTTAGCCAATACGTTTGAACATGAAGTGCTGGCAGAAGGTGTTGAAAATGCCAATCTTGGCGCCCTACTCATTCAGATTGGCTGTCACCAGGCGCAAGGTTACGCAATCGCCCGCCCGATGCCTGCCAATGAGATCGTCAATTGGGCCAAAAAATGGCAACCGGACGTTTCCTGGCAGCTGGCGGCTCGCCGCCTCTGGCGACGTGAAGATTTGCCTTTGCTTTATGCTGCCATGTCACACCGCATTTGGGTCAACAACATGCAATCACTCGTTGATGGCCGCAGCTCGGCTATTCCACAACTGAATGAACGGCTGTGCCGTTTTGGTCACTGGCAATTCGGCCTGGGATTCAAAAATTACGGCGAGTTGCAAGAATTTGCTGAAATTGTGCCCCTACATAGTGCCGTGCATAAGACCGGACACACCATCATTCAGTTTATTGAGGCGCAGCAGCACGAAGCAGCCAAGAATGAAATGCAAACGCTCCATGCGTTGAGAGATCAATTGATTGCAAAAATGGACCTACTGGCCGATCGCGTTGCACTAGAGTAAGGTCACTGGAATAAAATTGTGATTTAACGCATCATTAACTCCACTGCCCTGCAAGCCAATAAATAAAAGGCTTGCAGGGCAGCGTTTTTCGCTCGGGCGATTTTTATAGAGAATCTCACTGAATAATGACGGCAATCGCTAGGATTTTCTGTAGGCTCAATCTTTAGATCGCTACCACCACCACGATAGAGCTGCCACTGCATTCAAGTCGCTACATACTTCAAATTCAATTGCACTTTCTGTGCACCATTGTAGCGATTGGTTTGTAGCTGATAAGCCGCCTGAATTGGGCTGGTTAACAAATCTGGATGATTAAAATAAATAGCGTCGAGGACTGAAGAACTATTTTGTGTGCCCCTTTTTAATGTCAATTTTAGATGCTTTTCATTCAACACTCGCTGGTCAATCACTTCAAAGTCATCATAAAACAACGGTGGGGCAAACCCCTGGCCCCACACTTGATTCTCCAGCATTTGTGCGTTTGCAAAGGTCAACTCTGCATGACTTAAGCTTCCATCCACTTCAAGTGTTGATTCCAAGTCTGCTTCAGTAATCAAGCTTTTGACTACCGCTTCAAAACCATGATTAAAGCGTTCAAAATCTGCCTGCTGAATCGTCAGCCCAGCCGCCATCGCGTGCCCGCCAAACTTTAAAATTAAATCGGGCTGATGTTTACTCAGTAAATCGAGCGCATCACGCAGATGCAAACCGGCAATTGATCGGCCTGAACCTTTAATCAAACCATGCCCTTCCATCGCTTGGCCCGCATTCGCAAAAGCAAAGACTGGTCGATGATAACGCTCCTTGATACGCGAAGCTAAAATACCAATCACACCTTGATGCCAATCTTCTTGAAAAATACTAATGCTGAATTGATTGCTCACATGAATATCGTCCAGCGAAAGATTGGCACCCTCTTGCATATCCGCTTCAATACTGCGACGTTGCAGGTTCAACGCTTGCAATTTTTGTGCGATGTTGGTCGCTTCCAATTCCGTTTCAGCGAGCAAACATTGAATGCCTAAGGTCATGTCATCTAGCCTGCCCGCCGCATTTAACCTCGGACCCACATAAAAACCTAAATCTTGCGCATTGGTGGTTTGTGGTTGGCGACCACTCACACGCAACAGCGCCAATATGCCTTGTGAACAAGCACCCGCGCGAATTCTGCGCAAACCTTGCTCCACAAAAATACGGTTGTTGTCATCTAGTTTGACCAAATCTGCAACCGTGCCGAGGGCGACTAAATCAAGCAGCTCGGTGAGATTGGGTTCAGGTTTTTGTTCATACCCAAGGGGTCCTGCTCTACCTTCGGCATTCACCTTGAACGCACCGCGTGCTCGCAGCTCAGCACGCAAGGCCAGCAGGCAATAAAACATCACGCCCACTCCTGCTAGATTTTTACTTGGAAATTCGCAGCCGTGTTGATTGGGATTAATCATGCATGCAGCTTCTGGTGTCACTTGCCCTGGTAAATGGTGGTCAGTAATCAGCACTTGTATGCCTAGCGCATTGGCAGCAGCGACACCATCTACACTAGCAATGCCGTTATCCAC
>JBARQL010000073.1:0-46404 GCA_049643685.1 Methylotenera sp. | reverse complement strand
TCACGTGATTGCAATGTGGCCTGCATAGGATTGCGTACAATAGTTTTTTCTAATACATCATGCAATTGCAAGCTTGAATTGATTTTAAGTTCATCAAGATGGCTATCATTGGGTTGAGAAGTATTCTCAGCAAATGAAAGCGGGGGACATAACAATAGTAAAACGATGGCAAGATTTGATTTAATGTGCATTGAAGTTCCGCTTTGAAGTTAAACGATGAATTCGAAAGATTCAGTTTCAGACCTGCACCAACCATGTGCAGATGTGCCTCTGTACTTAAAGTCACAATCTAGCGTGTCGCCATTACTGGCTTTCAATGTGCTTTGTGCGGATTTCAGATAGTTGCCTTTACCTTGAAGATAGTTCTGGTATTTTTTACTGCCGATACCATAGTGTTTGGCGATTTGGCTACTTTCATCTACTTTTTTAGCGGTCCACTGGCCATAGTAAATGATGCCATTTTTGTTTAACATCATCGAGCCTGAATTATTATCGCTGAATGTTAGCTCTGCTTTACCAATAGGCTGGCCATCTGCAGTTTTGAGTGTAGCCTGGTGTGTGCAACCTAATATAAAAAAGCTAATTCCAATCATGAGTATTTTGCGCATGATAAACCTCGTCTAAAAGATAGGTGCTCAGAGTAACGAATTAGTCTTAAGGATTTCTTAAGAATGGATATTGTTCAATAGATTTGATGTAGCAATAAAATTTTCTATCACAGTAAGGTGATATAAGTTGGAATGCGATTAATGATCGGATTTAGGAAGTTTTAAAATGCTACCATTTCAAATTCAGCTTTAGACACGCCACATTCTGGGCATTTCCAGTCGGCAGGCACATCTTCCCAACGTGTTCCAGGCGCAATGCCATCTTCAGGCCAACCTTTTTCTTCTTCGTAGACCAAGCCACAAACTACACATTGCCACATTTTCATGTTTTTTCCATTTCGTCAATTAATAGAGTTAACCATAGGTTAAGTGTTTATTTTGTCGTGTAACAGCTTAAAGCCTTACGAATTAAAACTCAAATAAAAAAAGCCTGTCCTAAAATCTTATAAAGGACAGGCTTTGAGACAGTCAGACTACTTTAAATTTATAAACCTAATGCTTTGGCAAGGCCCGCACCGTAGGCTGGGTCGGCTTGGGTGCAGTTGGCAATGTGGCGTTTTTGAACCTCCACCGAAGCACCCCCCACAGAACGCGCGGTATTTTCAAATAACACTTGTTGCTGTGCTGATGTCATTAAGCGAAACAAATTGCCCGGTTGGGAATAATAATCCTCGTCCACACGGTGATTCCAGTGATCTGCCATTCCTTCAATCGCCAATGGCGGTTCACTAAAATCTGGTTGCTCTTGCCATTCGCCTTTGCTGTTTGGCTCATAACCTATCGTAGCGCCATGGTTGCCATCGATGCGCATGGCGCCATCTCGGTGATAGCTATGGAAAGGACATTTTGGGGCATTCACAGGGATTTGGTGATGGTTTACGCCTAATCGATAGCGCTGTGCGTCACCGTAAGAAAACAAACGCGCCTGCAACATTTTGTCTGGAGAAAAGCTAATGCCAGGCACGACGGCTGCAGGGTTGAAAGCAGACTGCTCAACCTCGGCAAAGAAGTTCTCCGGATTGCGATTCAGCTCCATCACACCCACTTCAATTAACGGAAAATCTTTGTGCGGCCATACTTTGGTCAAATCAAAGGGGTTAATATAGTAAGACGCTGCCTCTTTTTCCGGCATGATTTGTATTGCAAGTGTCCATTTCGGATAATCACCAATTTCGATACTTTCAAACAAATCGCGCTGATGGCTTTCACGGTCTTTACCGACAATCGCTTCAGCTTCGGCATCTGTTAAGTTTTTAATGCCTTGCTGTGAGCGGAAGTGAAATTTCACCCAAAAGCGTTCATGTTTTGCATTAATAAAACTAAAGGTGTGGCTGCCAAAGCCGTGCATGTGTCGGTAAGTCGCAGGCAAGCCGCGGTCACTCATGACTATCGTCACTTGGTGCAAGGCTTCGGGTAAAGATGTCCAAAAATCCCAATTATTTTCAGCGCTGCGCAGATTGGTGCGCGGGTCGCGTTTCACAGCGTGGTTTAAATCGGGGAATTTCAATGGATCGCGCAAGAAAAATACAGGGGTATTGTTGCCCACTAAATCCCAATTCCCTTCTTCCGTATAAAACTTCACTGCAAAGCCGCGAATATCACGTTCGGCATCGGCTGCCCCACGTTCACCCGCAACGGTCGTAAAGCGTGCGAACAATTCCGTCTTTTTGCCTACTTGCGAGAATATTTTGGCACGCGTGTATCGTGTAATATCGTTTGTTACGGTAAACGTGCCGTAAGCGCCGGAACCTTTGGCGTGCATACGGCGCTCTGGAATCACTTCCCGGTCAAAATGTGCAAGTTTTTCTAACAGCCAAACATCTTGTAATAAGGCTGGGCCGCGGGGGCCAGCGGTCATGGTATTTTGGTTGTCTGGTACGGGGGCACCAGCGGCGGTAGTCAGTCTTTTTTTCTGTGTCATGCGAGTTCTCCTAGTAATATTTGGGAATGGCTAATTACCTGCTGCAAGGTTAGCCAGTAGCTCAATCAGTATCTGGCTAGCTGTTTCAAACTTTGTGTAATGCATTATGCGCTCCTTAAATAATCACTACTAAAAATGATGATGAGTGGTGCGTGGGTTAGATTCTAGGCCTGACTATATGATTTGTATAATTGTATGTTTTGATGTGATTGATAAATTAATTTTATCAATGTATGATTCGGTCGATGACATTAACCGAATTAAAATTTATCATAGCAGTCGCGCAGGAGCGTAATTTTAGGCGTGCCGCAGAAAAGTGCTTTGTTACTCAACCCGCTCTGAGCTTGGCAATCAAAAAGTTAGAAGAAGAACTCAATATTATTATTTTTGAACGTAGCCGTACCGATGTCAGCATGACTGAAATAGGCGAAAAAATAGTCGAGCAGGCCTCAAAAGTACTAGAAGAAACATTGCGCATTCGGCAAATTGCCGACCTCGGTAAAAATCAGCTAAAAGGCACGTTAAAGCTAGGCATGATACATTCGGTAGGCCCATATTTATTGCCAGAAATAATTCCTATTTTGCGCAAAACAGCGCCTGATATGCCCTTAGAAGTAGAAGAAAACTTAACTGCAAATTTAGAAACACAGCTTAGAGGCGGTGTGATTGATGTTGCTATTATCGCACTCCCTTTTGAAGTGCCAGGTTTGCAATATCGTGCTTTGTATGACGAGGAGTTTGATGTGGTGGTGCCTAGCAACCATCATTGGGCAGCACGACAACAGATTAAACCTGAAGAATTATCCGATGAAAAAGTGCTGCTATTGAACAGCGGCCATTGCTTTAGCAATCAAGTGACACAAGCCTGCCCAGAATTATCGCGAAAAGGTGAAGTATTACAGGGTAACTCGCTGGAAACCATACGTAATATGGTGGCTTCCAATTTGGGGATTAGTGTATTACCTTGTTCGGCCACAGCAGAGCGCTATCATAACCCTTTGATCAAGGTGATACCATTTTCACCACCGGTTCCCACTAGACGCATTGCTATCGCTTGGCGTAAAAGCTTTGTTCGGATAGCAGCGGTAGAAAAAATTGAGGAAGCGATTCGGGCAGTAGATGCAAGTTTTATGCAGCTTCAATAGCGCACACAGCAAGCTTCAAGCGCATAAAAACTGACAATAAATCCCCCGAGCAAAAAACGATGCCCTGAGAGCCTTGTAAATAAAGGTTCTCAGGGTGTTGCATGGGAAAACATGTTTAATCGCTTGAAAAAATTATTTTGATTGGGTTAAACTTTGGCTGGGTTAACTTTTTGGCGCGATGTTTTGTAATTTGAGGATTGCTATTGAAGCGCGCGATTAGTAGGTGACGAAAACATGATAACCCTCAACGGTTTCACCTTGTGTGGTAATCGCCAGTTTGATGTTGACTGCTTCGCCTGGCGCTATGCCATTTTCAATGATGGTGCCTTCCGGCAGGTATTCAGTCGGTTTTAAAGTGCGGCGTAATTTAGCTTGATCATCAGCATCCGTTAAAGTGAGTTCTATACTGGGGTAGGTTTGTATAAAACCAGCCTGGTTAATTAAAGTGCTGGTTAAGCGCATTAAGCCTGCATATTCGGTATCTTCTTGTAATTCAAAATCATCAATAGCAATATATTCGATCTTTTTTGGTAAATCGATATGGCAGCCGATTTGTTCACAGGCTTGCACAAGGTAGGGTTTAGCTGTTGGATAATAGACAGCAATTTCTTCCCGCAAAAAATAAATAATTTGCGCAATGGCTAGTATTAGTAAGATTAAAACGGCCGCTAGCGAGATCCAAAAAGAAGATTTTTTTTGGTTAGTTTTTTTTGCGGTAAATATTGAATTATCAGTGAAGCTCCCGGTATGAGAAGCAACTAAAGGTTTATCTTCTAAAGTCGGCGCGCTACTAGCTGAGCCGAACTCTTGGTTAATCGTACTGTAATCGATGGTTTCGGTAATCGTAAAATCGTCTTCTATATCAACAGATTCGACAGAAGCAGCTGCTTGCTTGGCGATTTTTGTATTTATGACAGTTGTGTCAAGTGCATGCTCAAATTCATCTGCAATCAAAGGCCAGTCATTTTCAGCGGGATTTGTGGAAGCTAATGCAGTTTCATTTGCAGCACTCATTGTCTCAATGTCGCTAGAAGTTGCTGATATGGTTGTGTTGTCTTCGAGCGGTGCAAGTTCTGAGTTTGCATTTTCTAAGGCAATACCTTTTAATTCATCGTTTGCTGATTCTTTACTTGTATCAACCAGGTGTAAAGTCGCATCAAAAACATGTAAGCAATGTCCGCAACGCACTTTTCCTTTGTATTGGTTCAGCTGCTTCTTAGTTACAACAAATTGAGTTTGGCAGTTCGGGCAATTGGTGATGGAGCTCATGATTTAAAACTCAAAGTTCAAAACCTATTTTTTAGTACCCGTGAGTAACACCCAGGCATCCATCGTTTGCGGGGCTTGCATCGTAAACCACTCAGCATAAATGGCAGAAACATCCGCGGCTTGTTCTTTTAAAATGCCAGAGAGTGCAATTTTCCCTCCAGATTTACAGGATTTTGCAAGGGCAGGGGCCAACACACTGAGCGCGCTAGAAAGAATGTTGGCAACGACAATATCAAATTCCCGTGTCTGGTATTGGCTTGCATGATAAAACTCCGCCATCACCTTATTTTGCTCGGCGTTATACAGGCTAGATTGAATGGCTTGCGCATCAATATCAGTACCAACCACGTGCGAGGCGCCAAGTTTTTTTGCAGCGATAGCCAAAATACCAGAACCGCAGCCGTAATCGAGCACCGTATTCTGCGCGGTCACGGTTTGTGTCAGCCAAGCTAAACATAAGTGCGTAGTCGGATGGCTGCCTGTGCCAAAGGCTAAGCCAGGATCTAATACGATGTTGATGGCATCAGCGTTCGGCGCACTATGCCATGTAGGTACAATCCACAAATTTTCTGTAATTTTAATGGGGTCAAATTGAGATTGGGTAGCGCGCACCCAGTCTTGCTCTTGAATAATTTCAGTCGAAAATTGCAGATGACCTAGCTGGGTTTTTTTTTGCAATTTGGCCATGACAGCCGCGATATCAACTCCTTCGTCAAACAAGGCGCTCACCAAATTTTGTTGCCAAATACCAGGAGGCGGGTCACCAGGCTCACCAAAGATTGGCTGCTCATCAAGGGTGTCAGCATTGGCGTCTTCAATGACGGCTGATAGGGCACCTTGCGCCATCAGCGTGTCACTAATTAAATCAGCGGTATGATCTTGTGCCTCAATTTTTAATGAAATCCAAGCCATGCTTTAATCCGATTATTTCAAGCCGCGCTCAAGCGAAGGCAAGGCGCAGGCTCGAAGAAAGTACAAGTGTACGCTTCATCTGTACTATGAAGCACTCGCTTGAATGCGGCTTGAAATTACTTATTGTAGATGCCAAGTTTCTGCTCAAGATAATGGATGCTCGTACCGCCAGTCTGGAACGCCGCATCTGCCATCAGATCAGCATGTAAGGCGATGTTGGAATTAATGCCAGTAATCATCATTTCTGATAAAGCAATGCGCATGCGTGCGATGGCTTGATTTCGCGTATCACCGTAAGTAATCAGCTTGCCTATCATTGAGTCGTAATGCTGCGGAACGGTATAACCACCATAAGCATGGGTATCAATACGCACACCAGGGCCGCCAGGCATGTGAAATCTGGTGATGGTGCCTGGAGAGGGCACAAAAGTATAAGGATCCTCGGCATTAATGCGGCACTCAATCGCGTGGCCTTTGAGCACAATATCTTTTTGACGGAACTTAAGCTTTTCGCCAGAGGCGACAAATATTTGCTGCTGCACTAAATCGATGCCAGTAATCATTTCAGTGACGGTATGTTCAACTTGCAAACGTGTATTCATTTCAATGAAGTAAAACTCATTGTTTTCATATAAGAATTCAAATGTGCCAGCACCGCGATAGTTAATTTTACGGCAAGCTTCAGCACAACGCTCACCAATTTTGTCGCGTAATTTAGTATTCAATAATGGCGCTGGGGCTTCTTCAATTATTTTTTGGTGACGACGTTGCATCGAGCAATCGCGCTCACCCAAAAATACCGCATTGCCATGCTGGTCAGCCAATACTTGAATTTCAATATGGCGAGGTTTTTCAAGGTATTTTTCCATGTAAACGACAGGGTTACCAAAGGCCGCCTGCGCTTCGGCTTTGGTCATGTTCACAGAGGCGATTAACGCAGCTTCGGTGTGAACTACGCGCATGCCGCGTCCACCACCACCACCAGACGCCTTAATAATCACAGGATAGCCAACTTGCTTAGCCGTTTTGATGATTTCAATGGGGTCGTCAGAAAGTGCGCCATCAGAGCCAGGCACACAAGGCACCCCCGCTTTTTTCATGGCATTTTTGGCTGAGACTTTATCGCCCATCAAGCGAATTGTTTCAGCGCGTGGACCGATAAATATAAAACCGCTTTGTTCTACGCGCTCAGCAAAGTCAGCATTTTCAGATAGAAAACCGTAGCCTGGGTGAATTGCTTGTGCGTCGGTTACTTCAGCAGCGCTAATAACCGCAGGAATATTTAAGTAACTTTGGCTTGAAGGAGCGGGGCCAATACAGACAGACTCATCAGCTAATTTTACGTATTTAGCCTCACGGTCAGCTTCTGAATGCACTGCAACGGTTTTAATACCAAGTTCGCGACATGCGCGCTGAACACGTAGGGCGATTTCGCCACGGTTAGCGATTAAGATTTTATCAATCTTGTTTACTGGAAAGGTCTTATCAAACAAAGCCATGTTGTAAATCCTGTTTTTATAAGTGATTAGGCAATAATAAAGAGAGGTTCGCCGTATTCAACAGCTAAGCCATTGTCTACCAGGATTTTTTTAACGACTCCTGCTTTGTCTGATTCAATCTCGTTTAATAATTTCATCGCTTCAATAATACAAAGCGTGTCGCCAACAGACACGGTATCACCCACTTCTACAAATGGTTTAGAGTCAGGAGAAGAAGAGCGGTAAAACGTACCAACCATAGGGGATTTAATGGTATGACCTGTTTCAACTGCAGGAGCATCTGCTACTGCAGCGATTGCTGCTTGAGGGGCGTGCCCTTGAGGGGGTGCAGAATAATGAGCAGGCGCATAATGCTGCTGTGTCGGCACGCTAGAGGTAAAGTTGCGGCTGATGCGAACTTTTTCGCCGTCTTCCGTCAATTCCAGCTCAGCAATTCCTGATTCTTCGACAAGATCAATTAATTTTTTAAGTTTACGTAAGTCCATGATTGCCCCCAATTAAAGCTACTAAATTTTATTTGTTAAACAAATTATTATTTTAAGAATGAAAATTTTCTATTAGCGTTGTTATCACGCTTCATTTTTACTAACTGTACCACGTTGAATGGCATAATCTAATGCTAATTCGTAACCCTTTGCACCTAGGCCGCTAATTACTCCCACTGCAATATCCGTAAAATAGGAATGATGGCGAAATGCTTCGCGGGCGTATACATTCGATAAATGTACCTCAATAAACGGCACTTTAACAGCAGAAAGCGCATCGCGCATGGCAACCGAAGTATGCGTAAATGCAGCTGGGTTGATGATGACAAAGTCAACTTGAGTGGTAGCTAGCGTTTGAATCTTTGTGACAAGCTCAGCCTCAGCATTGCTTTGAAAAGTCTCTAATGTAACACCAGCCTGTTTAGCAATGTCTGCTAGTGACTGATTAATAGAAGCGAGCGTTGCATTGCCATAATGTTCAGGTTCGCGCAGACCCAATAAATTCAGGTTAGGGCCATGCAACACTAAAACTGACTTAGCAGCCATGATTCACCCGGTTTTTGAAGACTTCAACATGTAAAATATTGTATTTCATAGCCGCAAGTTTGCCGAAGTTAGTCGGTTTTGTCCAGCTAATTTAAAGTAAATAAGCGAAATTACTAGATAAGCGTTTTCTGCTAATTAGCCACACAAGCTGATGTATGCGGCTTTAAGTTATTTTTTATTTTAGCACTAGCAAAGGGCGTATCGCTTGGGAGATCTGAGATTTGTCAATGCGACCTAGGTAGGTTTGCACGACCTTTCCATTTGCATTGATAATCACAGTATATGGCAGCGCGCCATTGTGATTGCCCAGATTGCTACTCAGCTCCATGCCGGCATTTTCAGCGACTAATAGTGGATAACTGACCGGCGAATCTTGTGCGAACTCTTTGACCAAAGCAAGCTCATCTACCGCCACGCCGATTACCACTACATTTTTATCGTTGTATTCAGTGTGTAATTCGGAAAGCTCTGGCATTTCTTCACGGCATGGTGGACACCAGGTTGCCCAAAAATTGAGCACAACAATCTTACCCTTGTATTGACTTAGTGCTTGGTTTATGCCTTTTTCATTGGGTAATGTGCTTGTAAAAAGCGCATCGGTAGAAAGGGTGCTGTAGTCTGCATTGAGGCTTTTAGGCGAGATGGGATTTAAAACATAATAGTAAACGGCAAAGCCAAGGCTGAGCATAATGGCGATGTAGCCAAGATTTTCGAGCGCTTTCTTTAACATTGCAAAGTACTAACATCGTTCGTTTTCGGGGCAACGATGCAACGATCACGCTTAGCGAGCGTGGCGCTAAAGAGATCTGCATTTTGAAAACCAACCGTTTTGAGTGTCACCATCTCTTGTCCTTGGCCATTAAAAAAGGCAATACTAGGTGGGCCAAACAGGCCAAAGCGTTTAAGCAGCGCCTTATCTTCTTCTGTATTGGCGGTCACATCCACTTGCAAGAGTGTGGTGTTTTTAAGTAATTGTCGTACTTTTTGATCGCTAAAAGTGAGAGCTTCGAGCTCTTTACAAGCCGTGCACCAGTCTGCGTAAAAATCCAACATCACAGGCTGCCCCTTGGTTGAAGCGAGCTTTTGCTCTAATTCAGCGATGCTGGTAATGCGGGTGAACGCGAGCGGCGAAGAAGATGGTTGTTGATTTGCCGAAACAAAGCTAAAACCACTTAAAGGTTGTAAGGCCGATTTGGCGCCAGAAAGTGCGCCAATTAACAAAGCTATGCCAAACACTAACAGGATTACGGCAACGCCTTTCCATAGTTTTGCATAGTTGCTGGCATGAGCAGGTAAATTATCAAGTGCGCTATGATAAACGGCTGTTACAATCAATAAAATCGCCCATAACGCTAACTGAATGCTGACTGAAATCACAGGTGAAATCAGCCAAATAGCCATGCCGAGCATGAGTACGCCAAAGAAGTTACGCACCGCATTCATCCAATTACCGGTTTTAGGTATTAGGCTGCCAGCCGAGGCGCCGATGAGTAACAAAGGCATTCCCATGCCAATGGCGAGTGCAAATAACCCGACGCCGCCAAGCAATACGTTGTGCGTCTGACCGATGTATATAAGCGCACCAGCCAGTGGAGCGGCCACGCAGGGGCTGACAATCAGCGCTGATAGTGCGCCCATGATAAAAACGCTCAAAAATCGGCCACCTTTGAATTTGTTGCTGGTGTTCAGCATTTTGTCTTCAAAGTTTTGAGGTAGCTTCAGTTCATAAAAACCAAACATAGAAAAAGCCAGTAATACAAATAGTAGGGCCGTAGCACCCAGTACCCAAGCATTTTGTAATGATTGACTGAGCAAGTCACCCGATAAGCCCGCCGCAATGCCAGCGATGGTATAGCTTAACGCCATGCCCAACACATAGGCGACTGATAAGCCGAAGGCATGAAATTTTGAGTGATGTATTTGCTGACTTTGGCTTGCTTGTTGAGTTTGGCTACCGACGATAATGCTTGATAAGATGGGTATCATCGGCAACACGCAAGGTGTCAGTGATAGCAACAGACCCGCCACGAAAAAACCAGCAATGACTAACCACAAATTGCCAGATTTTAAAATTTTTGTGGTGTTATCCACATCATTGCCAGTGTCAGCTGTATTAATAGTGTCAGCCAAATTGTCAGTGCCCGCTAGCGCTGGAGCCTGAGTCGTAGGTGCAATGACCGAGGCAGCTGGTAAATCTACAGTAAATGTTTTTTTAATTGGGGCGTAGCACAACCCTTTTTCACTGCAACCCTGATAGCTTGCATGGATGGTGACGGGCGCGCTTACTGCAGTAGCGAGCTTAATATTAGCCTTAAAGTCATGATGATAAACTTCTTGCTTGCCGAAGTTAGCGTCTTCTTTAATGTCGCCAGCGGGTAAGCTTATTTCCGCAACCTTGGCCTCTGTCGGAGATGTTATTTCAAGTTTAATGCGCTCGCGATATAAATAATACCGCGGTGCGATGGAGAAGTTCGCTTCAATGTTACTGGCATCAATCGCCTTTAAATCTAACTTAAAAGCAACTTCTGGTGACAAAAACGTCTCTGCGCCATCATCAATCAATGCGTTGATCAAGGTGCTTTTATTCGCCTCAGCCGCAATTGCGCTGGCGAAGAAACTCATCACCAGCAGCGCGGTGAAGCTATTTAAAAAGGCTTTAAACAATATATTTTTCACTTACAAGTGTTCCATCATTAAATATTTCAGCTATTGTAAACGTTTCGTCTTGCAATTGTAGAACATAGGCACCACAAAAGTAGGTATCAACCTATAGATACTTAAGGTTGTCGTACGTTCCAACCATTTAAGGATAATTGCTACATGCGCATTGTCACCATATTGGCATTACTTGCTTTTCCAATCGCAGAAATCTGGATTTTAATCAATTTAGCCCATCACTATGGCTGGTGGGTGTTACTTTACTTAGTCGTCATTGGCTGGCTGGGCTTACAATTGATTCGCGATGAAAAATCTTTTTTCTCAGGCCGCATGATGCAGAGCCTCAGCCAAGGGGGTAATCCGATTAAAGCGATGATGGGAAGTGCGCGTAACATGGTGGCGGGAATCTTGCTCATTATTCCGGGTGTGCTGACGGATCTAATGGCGGTGGTTTTGCTGCTGATACCGATTAAACAAGAAAAATTCACGAGCGCCTCTATGGATTCACAAGCCTCTCCAGAAGAACCGAACCAAGATTATGTCTATCAAGAACCAGCTTTTAAGCATCATCGCCAAGCCTCAAATGATGAGGTGATTGAGGGCGAATTTACTGAAATCAAAGAAGAAACTGAGAAAAAATGACACGTATTACTGTTCAATCCAGCGGCCACCAGTTTGAAGCGCGTGCTAGCCAAACCATCATAGAAGCCGCAATAGAAGCGGGCGTCAACCTTCCATATAGTTGTCGTAACGGTACTTGCGGTTCCTGCAAAGGCGACATTATTAGTGGAAGTGTTGATTATGGGGATTACGCGTCGAGTGCGATGTCCGAAGTTGAAAAAGTCGCTGGCAAAGCCCTATTTTGCTGCGCGCACCCGCTTTCTGATCTCGTCATAGACTGTCGTGAAATTAAGTCTGACGTGATTCCACCGCGCATTATGCCTGCGAGGGTAGAGCGCAAGGTGCAACTTTCGCATGATGTGATGGCTTTGTTTTTGAAGCTACCGAGTACCGAACATTTAAAATTCATGGCGGGGCAATATATTGAGTTTTTGTTGAAAGATGGCAAACGCCGTGCTTTTTCACTGGCCAATGCACCGCACGAGGATAATCTGTTAGAGCTGCATTTACGCCTGATTCCTGGCGGACAGTTTACTGAATACGTGTTTAACGAAATGCCCGATAAAGCAATATTGCGTATCGAAGCGCCATTCGGCAGCTTTTTTCTGCGTGAAGATTCAGATAAACCCATAATCATGGTCGCAGGAGGTACCGGTTTTGCGCCGATTAAAGGAATTATCGAACATATGCTACATAATAAAATTGAACGCAATATTACGCTCTATTGGGGTGCTCGTACGCGAGAAGATTTGTACATGCCTGAACTGCCTGAGGCTTGGTCGGCACAATATCCTCACATTCAGTTTATCCCGGTATTGTCTGACACAACTGCAGAAGATGATTGGCAAGGCCGTACAGGCTTTGTACATCAAGCTGTGTTAGATGATTTTGCAGGCGTTGATCATACTTCTGGACTGGCAGATTACGAAGTGTATTGCTGCGGCGCACCCGCGATGGTGGAAGTCGCCCATGCCAGCTTTGTGCAAGCAGGATTAGCCGATGATGCATTTTTCTCTGACGCCTTTAATTACGCAAAACCAACGCCAAAAGTAACACCGGCAACTGCTTAAAAACAGCGCTCATTATTTCGATGCCCTGAGAGCCTTTGTTTACAAGGCTCGCAGGGCATTATTTTTTTGTCGGAGTGTTTTAAGCAGCAATCAACGCATTTGGCGCTACAATTTTTGTGTGAAATAGCGGAATGCAAAAACGCTATTTATTAAACAAACTTCCTTGTTTGTTTTTTTCAGCGGCGAGTGCTGCCATGAGTTTTTCATGATCTGCATTTTGGATTAAATCATGCGCATGCTTGACTGCGATTTCGGCACTTTCAAAATCACCTTCAGCAAGTGCGTGCATGCCTTGTAATAAGGCGGCGTTACTTGCTTCTAAGCGCTGCGCCTCTTGTTTGCTGCGCTTATTGGCAGGAAAGCGTCGTAAAAAAAGCAAAAATCGTAAGCAATAATGAATCGCTAAAAAGCCTAACACCATCAATACCAGTAAAAAATTAAATGAAAATTGTAAGCGGTAAGGCGGGCGCACAATCAGCACATAACCTTCATTATTACTGGCAAACCACACCACGCTGACCAGCAGTGCGAACATCAAAAACCACCAAAAAAATTTGCGCCTAATCATTATTTTCGAGGCTTTGTTTATAGCGACTGACCGCAGCGATACTTTCATGCAGTTGCGGTAACTCAATATTAATGTTGTTATCAGAGAGTTTTTTGAGTAAGCCGAGGGCTTGAATAGTTTTTGGGTGTTTACCATCAAAATATTGATTCAACCACTTTGTGACGGCATTTAAGTCGGCTTTATAAGTCGCATCATCATGTTGTAACAAGGCGATGCGCGCGGTAAGTAATCGTAATTTGATATTTTCGCGTAAATACAGCGTATGTTCAGTTGAAAGCAGTGGTGGCTCAGGTTTGTCGATCCTCTCCACTGTGACTAAATTCTTAATGTCGTTCCAAATCGGCTGCATTATTTTTTCAAAACTGTTCATTGAGGCATTTGTCGTCGAGTCGCTAGCTGGCTGTGCTTCAAGCTTGGCCAAATTGGCATTCAGCGTTGGCTGGCGCTCACTGATTAAAGGCAGCGTGGTGCATAGTTCAGCTAGACTTTCCAGTTCCATACTTACCTGAGTGACGTCTACCTGCGGAAGTTTGCGCAAATTATCTATTTCTAATGCAAGCGTTTGGCGAAGTTGCGTTGCGCGGGGCAAAGCCAGTGGTTGTAAGCGCTTATCGGCGGCCTCTAGTGCCAGAAGCGCCGCTTTCACATTGCCTGCAAGCTGAAGTTGTTGATTGGCAATAGTGAGTAGTTGCTCAACTTCGGCCACAGCCGTCGCTTCGCGGTTTTCAGCCAGTTGGTCGTAGAGTGTTTGTAGTACTTCTTGCTGATCGCGTGACTCGGCAATTTTTTCTTCTAAAATCACCGTGCGTGCATTAGCTTGCGTACTGCGCTCTTCCGCCTGCCTAGCGAGCGCTAAGCTTTGCTGATTGAGCGCTTGATAGTTTTCAAGTTTTTGGCTGAGCGACTTTTCAACTTCATTGAATCTTTGGCGCGTATTTAACCATTGCCATGCAAGCGTAAGCAACGCAATCACAACCAATATCAGTGCGGTATTGGATAGTAGTGAGGACTTGCGTCTGTCCGCGACGGTCACTGTAGATTCATTCACCATTTTTTTTCACCAATTGGGATAAGCACTTGATCACCGCATCATCTCCTGGGGCATCCGCAACCAATACTTTTAATCCAAATTGCAATGGCAATTCGGCGATTCTGGCGTGATTCACGCAAAGGGTGATATGACGCAGCCATTCTGATTCAGCAGACATCTCCAACAGATTGCGCATGGCTTCACTACTTGTCACAATAATCGCATCCAGCTTTCCATGCTGCCAAAGATGGTTAAGGAGTTGTGTATCGGTTTGCGGGTTAATGCGACGGTAACTTTCAGCAAAAATCACTTTTGCCCCACGAGATTTAAGGGTATCGGCTAATACTTCGCGGCCACCAAGACCTCGAAAGATAATCACTGTTTTGTTGGCCACATCGTGCATTTCTGCCAACGCCAGCAAGGTTTCGCTGTCAAAGCGGGTATGGGGTGTCAGCACGTTATGCACGCCATAGCGTGCTAGCTCTTTAGCAGTTTGGTGGCCAATGGCAGCAAAATTAACGTTTTCAGGCACATTGCCGTATCTTTGCAATACACGATGCATCGCGTTATCTACCGCATTGGTACTAATGAATATCGCCCAGTCTGCATGCTCAAGTGCGGCGATTGCTTGGTCAAACTCACGATAATCTTGCAACGGTGCGATGGCCAGTAATGGAAACTCTGCCGCATACCCGCCATGGTGGCGAATCGCTTCACAAAGGCTTGCCGCTTGGTCGATGGGTCGCGTTACTGCGATGTGTAGTCCGTTGAGTAGATGGTCAGTCATGAGCGCGAATAAGCGTTATTTGTGTCCATCTAGGGCTGCTAGAATCGCATCAGCACCTTTAGCGATTAATTGCTGCGCTAACTTTTTACCTAAATCTTCCGCTTGGCTTCTACTGCCAGTAGCGGTTTGAATCAACATCTGTTTGCCATCCACGCTCGCCACAAAGCCTGTAATCTTAATTTTATCAGTCACACAGGTCGCATAAGCGCCCAAAGGCACGGTGCAGCTGCCGGCAAGCGCACGGCTCATGGCGCGTTCAGCTTCTACGCAGACCTGTGTATCTGCGTGATTGAGTGGTGCAAGAATCGTTAATAAATCAGGGCGATTCGCATTAATTTCGATGCCCAAAGCCCCTTGACCGACTGCTGGAATGCTGAGCTCTGGCGAAATCACACTACGAATACGCGTATTTAACCCCAGTCTGATTAGGCCTGCTGCCGCAAGAATAATGGCGGCATATTGGCCTTCGTCCAGCTTGCGCAAACGGGTTTGTAAATTACCGCGCAGCGATTCAATTTTTAAATGTGGTAGGCGAGCTTGCAGTTGGCTCTGACGCCGTAAACTTGAGGTGCCCACAATGCTGCCAATAGGTAAATCTTCTAAAGAGGCAAAGTGGTTTGAAACAAAAGCGTCACGCGGATCTTCACGTTCTCCAGTGGCGGCCATCATAAAGCCGTCTGGCAAGTTCATCGGCACGTCTTTCATGCTATGCACGGCTAAATCAGCACGGCCATCTTCTAAGGCGCTTTCAAGCTCTTTCACAAACAGCCCTTTGCCACCCAATTTGGCGAGCGGCGTATCTAAAATTTGGTCGCCTGTCGTAGTCATCCCCAATATTTCAACAGTGGTTTCAGGGTAAAGCGCACGCAAACGGCTTTGAATATGCAGGGCCTGCCACATCGCAAGAGGGCTTTCCCGAGAGGCGATGACAAGTTTATGGGGGGCTAGGTTTTTAGAGGTAGGTGCAGGAGCAGTATTCATGTGCGAATGTTCTAAGAGTTAAGTAGCGATAGCGTTTCATTTTAACACAAGCAAGTGCATCGTTAATTGCTTCGAATGAGGTGCTGCTGACGACGGCTTACCGCAATCGTTTCAGGAATATTTTTAAGTAGCGCAACCCATTGCTTCTCCGTGCTGATATTGCCTTCAGTATCATGGCTCAACTGACGCTTTTCATAGCCTAAAATAGAGCTTTGTGCGACCAAGCAATTGCGATGTAATCGTATGAAAATTTTGCCAAACTCTTGTTCTAAATGATTAAGCGATTCTTCCAATAAATATTCTTTTTCGGCAGTGCGCACAGTGATGTATTTAAGCTCAGCACGTAAATAAATGATATCGTGGATTGGAATTAATAACACACGCCCGCGCTCGGCAATGCTGATATGCGTTCTTTGCGGGCTCAAGGGGGTAAGCGCCTCAAGTTGGTTGGGGTGCAATGCGTGCGCTTTGTGAATGGCGGTTTGTAAACGTTCTTGGCGAATTGGTTTTAGTAAATAATCCACGGCATTCAGATCAAAAGCTTGCACGGCGTAAGCATCATAAGCTGTCGTGAAAATTAACGCAGGCGGTTTGGCTAATTTCTGTAAATGTTTTGCTGCCTCAATGCCGTCCATACCCGGCATACGAATGTCTAACAGTATAATATCGGGCTGATGGTCATTGGCAAGGCTTAGCGCTTCCTGGCCATTTTTGGCTTCTGCCATCACATTCACACCATCTATATCGCTCAAAAGCTCACGCAAGCGGTTACGCGCAGGCGCTTCGTCATCGGCAATAATCAGTTTGAGCATGGTGGTCATAAGTCTCGATGGGGCAATGTAATATGCACTTGATATTCACCATTTTTGTGTGAACTTTTGAGTGAGGCTTCTAAATCAAAATGTAATGCTAAACGTTCTTTAATATTCTTAAGCGCCATTTTATTGCCAATATGGCGCATATTCGCATCAGTATAGGGGTTGCTCAATAGCACATGAATTTCTTTGCGAGTCGTATAAATTTGTATGGTAATCGTACCTCCCGTTGCGAGCGGCTCAATGCCATGGTACACCGCATTTTCAATGAGTGGCTGCAATAGCAAGGGTGGGATAAACGCATCTGGAGGCATATTATCTATTTTCCATTCAATGTTAAGTCGTTCTTCTAAGCGCAGCTTTTCTAACGCTAAATATTTGCGACACAAGGCGATTTCCTGAGCAAGGGGCACTAAATCGCGATTTTCTGCCATGAGTACACGAAATAAATCAGCCATGTCTTCTAGGGCGGTTTCGGCTTGTTTAGGTTGAGTGCGAATAAGCGACAAGACGGCATTAATACAGTTAAATAAAAAATGCGGGCGAATGCGCGCTTGTAGTGCTTGTAGCCTAGCCTCAACGACCGCAGGTGAGTAAGCATGTTGCTGCAAGTTAAAATAATAAAGCGTCATGGCCGTCAAAATAAAAGCGAAAAATAAGATACGTATGCGCGAAGGTAAATTGCTATAGATTAATAGCTGGGAGATTAAATCAAAAAATCCGCTACAAACAATTAGAACAATGATGAAAATGGCTAATATGCCTTGCCAATAACGCAGTTTGGTGAGTGCAGGGTAGCTTGCATATAACAATAACAAGCATAGTAATAATATCGGTTGTGCGATGGAAGATGTACTGGCAATCAGTAAGAAAAAATCATCCATCTGATTACTTAATACAAACGCGCTAAGCGCAATGGCAGCATTAATAATGATCAATATGCGTAAATTAACGCCCAAATTACGCAGATTTGGTAAGCGGCTAGATTTTCGCATGATGCTTAATTTTCATGGTGTTATTAACAGGCTGTCATTAACAGGTATAGGGTGAGTTTTCAAATGTGGCCACTTTTCAATTGGGCGTCAGCAAAATAGCAAGAGCATCCACTCATGCAAACATCAAATACTAAAACGCAATTTTGAGATGAGTTGCAGCTAAGCTTTTCTGTTTTGCATTATACTAATCATAATAGATAACGTTTAAACGAGAAAGTTAAAGTGACACAAAAGACAAGCGCACTCAATAAAAAGAATACCAGTTGGTCGGGACGTTTTAACGAGCCCGTTGCCGAATTGGTCAAGAAATACACCGCTTCTGTCGGTTTTGATTACCGTTTAGCAAAGCATGATATACAGGGCTCAATCGCACATGCAGGCATGTTGAGTGCACAAGGTATTATTTCAAAACAGGATTTTAAGGCGATTGAAAAAGGTTTGCATGAAATCCAAGTCGAGATTGAAGCTGGTAAATTTGAATGGTTATTGGATTTAGAAGACGTCCATCTGAATATTGAAAAACGGTTAACTGACAAAATTGGCGATGCAGGTAAGCGGTTACACACAGGCAGAAGCCGTAACGACCAAGTGGCGACCGATGTGCGTTTATGGCTGCGTGATGTGACTTTACAAGTTGTAGAAGGGCTAATACAGTTGCAATTGAGCTTGCTAGATTTAGCCGAGGCACATATTGATACGGTTATGCCTGGCTTTACGCACCTGCAAGTTGCTCAACCAATTACCCTTGGACATCACTTGATGGCCTACGTAGAAATGCTTAAACGGGATGTTGCGCGCTTTGAAGATTGTTATAAGCGTATCAATCGATTACCACTTGGCGCGGCCGCCCTAGCGGGTACGAGTTACCCCATTAATCGTGAGTTAGTTGCGCAAACCCTGGGGTTTGATGGGGTGTGTGAGAATTCTCTGGATGCGGTTTCGGATCGAGACTTTGCCATTGAGTTTACCTTTGCATCCTCAATGGTCATGATGCACTTATCACGGTTCTCCGAAGAGCTCATTTTGTGGAGCTCGCCTAGATTTGCCTTTATTGACATAGCAGATCGGTTTTGTACAGGCTCTTCTATCATGCCGCAGAAGAAAAACCCAGATGTGCCAGAACTGGTACGGGGCAAAACAGGCCGTGTCTACGGGCATTTAACGGCATTGCTGACATTAATGAAAGGCCAGCCTTTAGCCTACAACAAAGATAACCAAGAAGATAAAGAGCCATTATTTGATACGGCGGATACTTTGTTGGTTACGTTAGAAATTTATGCCGACATGCTACGTTTGCCAGTGATTGAAAAAGGGGTGGTCCTTAAAACAGGCTTTACTGTCAATAAAGAAAATATGCGTAAAGCCGCCAGTGAAGGCTTTGCCACAGCTACAGATTTAGCCGACTATCTAACTAAAAAAGGCATGCCATTTAGAGATGCACACGAAGCCGTGGCCTTGGCGGTGCGTTATGCGGTGGACAAAAAAGTTGACTTAAGCGATTTGCCTTTAGCAACGTTACAGCAGTTTGCTGCTGATATTGGCGAGGATGTCTATGCAGTCCTAACGCTTGAGGGTTCATTGAATAGTCGCAACCACACGGGCGGCACAGCACCATCACAGGTAAAGGCCGCCATCGCACGCGTCAGAGGAGAAATAGAAGCCCGAACGGGTCATTGATAGTTTCATTATAATCAATACAATTAATCGCATTATAAATGGAGTGATTGCTTGGTAAGTAGAAGCAATTATTCAAAGCGATTAACTTGGATCAATGAAACTCAATCTTAGCTCTTTCTTTTCAAAATCAATTCTAATGTTAGCTAGTTTCGCATTTTGTGCCTATGCAACTGCTGCTGATATGGCGAATGATGGCGAATATTCAATCAGTAATAGTGAATACAACGCTGTGAATACGTCCACGCCGTGGTCTATGCTTTCTGGTGAGAGCTTAAACGAAGTTGCACGTCTGTTTTATCCGAATAATCACTATATGCAACGGAGGTTTGTTGCAGAGTCAGTGCGATTAAGCCGTCATATTCAACCAAATCTCAACCCTGCTAATCATGTTGAACAAGATACCATCATTATTATTCCTAACATCAAGTTTTTGGATTCTCGAAGTGGTAAAAGAGGGCTTACTCACGTTAAGCCTGCAAATACCAAAGGGTACAACAATAAAAATGTAACAGCGTTTGAAATCAGTCCGGCATTGCAATTAGCTTATGATAATTTGCTGATGAGGAATAATTTCTTAAAAGAGGAATTAGAAAAACTCAATGCAAAGTTAGCTGAGTTGCTTCGGCTATTTGCGTCACTTAGAATTGAGTTAATGCGTATGCTAGAACACGCCGCAACTCAGACAGTGCCAGAATCTACTCAGTCGCAAGCAAGTGAAACAAGTAGTAATACAGCTATTTTTGCACCAGACCAAGCAGGGGTGGGATCAGCGCGTGGAGCAAAAATATCATGGTATTTACTGCAGCCAATTTTAACTGTGCTGTTTGTCATGAGTCTGTTCTTAGCGTTAGCCTTTTTCAAAAGTCAGCAAACAAAATACCTGAATCCTATCAATGTTTATTTAAAAGCAAAGGGAGGATATGGTAATATTAAGCGTCAATTGTTTAATAATCGTAGTTTTGTCAAAACAAGACGAGCACCGACAATTTACGCTTCGGATTTTCCGATAGAACCGGTAGCAAAAAGCGAATATTCAGGCACAATGATAGTGACTGATTTAAGTGACTTAGGAATTTCATATTTCGAAGATGACGCTTCGCAAGCGTTAGAGCAAGCTAAAATATTCTTAGAGATACAACGTGAGGATGAGGCAATTAAACTGCTGAAAGCACAAATTAGCGCGGCACCTAAGGCGACCCTACAGCATTGGATTCTTTTATTGGATATTTTTCGGAATACTAATCAAAAAGAAGAGTTTATGCAGTATGCAAAATTATTGCATGAAAATTTTAATGTCATTATGCCCGCATGGGAAAGCACCACATTACCAGCTGCGATTACCAATAGCTTAGAGGAATTTGAGCACATTTCTGCAAAAATGACTCAGTTATGGGCAAACTGTGAGAAAGAAGCTCAAAGAATTTCTCAAACCAAAAAATATCTAGACGATCTGTTATTGGACAATCGTAACAACGAGCGTACCGGTTTTAGTATAGACGTATTTAAAGAAATTATGCTCTTGCGCAATATGCTAGATGTGCGTGAAAAATTGGAACTTGTAGATTAAATCTGACTTTTTAAATGCGCTGTATTGAGCAATACCGCATCAAATTAAGAATAATCCTAGTAATTCATTTAAAAAGCGTTGCCCCAATAAAGTCGGCCGTAGATGCTGATTGGTCACTTCAAGCAGGCCTTTGCTTCTTGCTTTGTTAATCGCACTTTCAAGCGTAATGATATTTAAACCAGTGCGCTGTTGAAATAAATTTAACGGTACACCATCTACCAGCCGAAGTGCGTTCATCATAAATTCAAAGCTTAGTTCGTCTTGGCTAATGTCCCATACACGCTCAACAGCATTACCTTGTAAAGCTTGTTCCATATAGGCTTTGGGATGCTTAGGGCGCGTTTCCCGAGTAATTTTATCATGGTTACTTAATTTGCTGTGCGCTCCAGCACCTATGCCAAGATAATCACCAAATTGCCAATAGTTCACATTGTGACGCGCCTGGCTTTTGGGCTTACAAAAAGCAGAGGTTTCGTAATGCTCATACCCGTGATCTGCTAACAAATCTTCAATTTTTTCCTGCATTTCTGCACTTGTATCATCATCAGGTAGGCTGGGGGGCGCGCGATAAAAAGGGGTGTTTGGCTCTAAAGTTAAATGGTAAAACGACAAATGATCGGGGTTGAGCGATGCGGCTTGTTTAGCGTCTTGCAGGGCATGTGCTAATGTTTGGTTGGGTAGGGCATACATCACATCAAAATTAACTCTTTCAAAGGTAGTAAGTGCTAACTCTGCGGCTGAAATTGCTTGCTTATCATCATGTATTCGTCCTAGTGTTGTGAGATAATCCGCATTAAAACTTTGTATGCCTAGCGATAAGCGGTTGATACCTGCTTGCTTATAGCCCTGAAAATGCGCAGTATCCACCGTGCCAGGGTTGGCTTCCAGCGTAATTTCTGCTTCATATTCAAGCGGCGTGAGCGCGCGTACTGCGCTTAAAATTTCATCTATTGAATCCGCCGAAAATAAGCTAGGAGTACCGCCACCAAAAAACACACTTCTGACTTTTCGCCCATACACGCGCGGCACAGACTGCTCTAAGTCTTCAATTAACGCTTGCACATAGCGCTTTTCGGGAATTACTGTGCGTGATTCATGCGAATTAAAATCGCAATACGGGCATTTGCGCACGCACCAAGGAATGTGAATGTACAGCGAAAGTGGCGGAGAGTTTTTTAGGCCGCTGGAAGCCACATTTTGATTGGCTTGCAGAGGTGTGATGGGGATGATGGGAATCACACTGTTAAATTTTGATAAAGATTGAGATGTTAGAGTCTTATGAATTGTGAACTGAAAGCGCTCATTTTTTTCGATAAGGATTCACTAATTCGTTGACTAACTGATGCAGAGTGTCGCGCATTTGCGTTTCAGAAACTTCCATCAATAAGCCATCTTCAAATGCGTCCTGAACGATTTGCTCAATTTCTTCAAAGTTTTCTTGCATCACTCTAATTTTTTCGGTGCAGGCGACAATGCTTTTATCGTCACGCACCCATGTTGGTAGAGGTTTCATACGTATTAACTAGTAGCTACTGTGTTCAATTAAATGTAGCATTTTACGCAATGCTTGGCCGCGATGGCTGATTTTATTTTTAATTTCTGTGCTTAACTCGGCGGCGGATTTTCCAGTCATGCTATCCAAAAAGAGTGGGTCGTAGCCAAAACCACCATCACCACGGGCTTTTTTCAAGATGGCGCCTTTCCATATACCTTCAGCAATCAAAGGTTGTGGGTCGTCAGGTTTGCGTACTAGCACCAAACAGCAATAGTAATAAGCAAAACGATTTTCATGTTGTTTTAAGATTTTGAGTAAATGCGCGTTATTGTTTGCATCGCTTCTTGGTTCACCCGCAAAATAAGCTGAATGTACGCCAGGTGCGCCTTGTAAGGCTTCCAGGCACAAACCAGAATCATCTGCCAGTGCTGGCAAGCCTGTAGCAAGGCTGGCGTGGCGTGCTTTGGCCAAAGCATTTTCAATAAAGGTGCAGTGTGGCTCAGGCGCTTCTGAAACATTAAGCGCTGATTGCGGAATGACTTCGATATTTAAGGGCGTTAGTAAGGCTTGAATTTCACGTAATTTACCTGCGTTTCCAGTCGCGATAACGAGTTTAGATAACATAGTATGAACTCAAAATAATTAGTTTATGCACTTAGCGCGGCTTGTTGTTTTTTTAGTAAATCAGCAATGCCATGGCTAGCTAAATCGAGCATGGCATTCGTGGCGTTTCTATCAAAAGGCTCACCTTCGGCGGTGCCTTGAATTTCCACAAAGCCGCCGTCTGCGGTCATCACTATGTTCATGTCAGTATCGCAGTCAGAGTCTTCAATATAATCTAAATCAAGCACAGGCGTGCCTTTGTAAACGCCTACAGAAATTGCTGCGACAGCTTGTTTTAAAGGGCTAGTTGCAATTTTCCCGCTTTTTATGAGCGTCGAAATGGCATCATGCAACGCTACATAAGCCCCAGTAATGCTGGCAGTGCGAGTGCCGCCATCGGCCTGAATCACGTCACAATCAATTTGAATGCTACGTTCGCCAAGTTTTTCTAAATCGATAATGGCTCGCAAAGAACGGCCGATTAAACGCTGAATTTCTTGTGTACGACCGGATTGTTTGCCTTTAGCAGCCTCTCTATCCATGCGACTGCCAGTAGAGCGTGGCAACATACCGTATTCTGCGGTCACCCAGCCTTGTCCTTTACCTTTTAAAAAGCCGGGTACTTTTTCTTCTACGCTCGCAGTACAGAGCACATGGGTATCACCGAATTTTACCAGCACTGAGCCTTCAGCATGTTTGGTGTAATGACGAATGATTTCAACATTACGTAACTGGTTGCTGGCACGTTGGCTTGGTCGGATTATGGTTAAGGCGCTTACGTTGGCTTGCATGGGGTAATCCTAATTTAATTTGTTTTATTAACTAAAAACTGAATGCTATTTTAAGCTGAGTACTTATTTATTTTTTCGTAAGGCCTGCTGTATTTCATTGATTGTATTTTCAATATCATCGTCGGAGAAGTCGTCATTGAGTAGATTTCCACGGTTGGAGTACGTGACAGGATTCATAATAGTAGTGGTTGCACCCATCGCCATCGTAATTGTTGAAACTGCGAATTGATTGCTGAGTTTATCGCCCCATTGCAAGCCAATGGCGCTCATATTGTCACCCTGGTCTTGGCTGATGAATTCCGCTTTATTGAGTAAAGCGGTCACATTATCGCTGATAGATGAACCGCTGAGTATTTGCTTAATTTGGTCATCAGATAATGCGCCCCAAACTCCATCGGTACACAGCAAAATGGTGTCACCTTCAGCCAGTTCTTGACGGTCAGAAAGGTCAATTTTAGGTGGTGTATCACCACCTAAACAGCTATAAACCTTATGACGGTAAGGATGTGAGCTCATCTCATTCTTGTTGATGATGCCTTTGTTGTATAGCGATTGCACAACTGAATGGTCTTCTGTGCGATACAGTAAATGGTCATCACGAAAATGATATAGACGCGAATCCCCCACATGTGCGCAATAGAGCATTCCACGTTGCACAATCGCCGCCACTATCGTTGTGCGCGGCGACTCAAGCATTTCACGCTCTTGCGTGAGTTGATCGATCATATCGTGAATTTGTTGAATATGATCAATTAAAAATCTTGCCGGGCTAGAAAGTGTCGGTACCGCTAGGCGTTGAAACGCCTCCGTCATCGTGGTTACAGCAAGTTGTGCCGCAACTTCTCCATGTCGATGCCCGCCCATGCCATCAGCCACCACGAGTAACAAAGCATCTTTGCTGTATGAATATGCCAATCTGTCTTGGTTATATTGGCGCGGACCTTGCAGGCTGTTTTGAAAAATAGTAAATTTCATGTTGATATATTTTTAGTCATTTACTTTTGGATAAAGGAGAATTAAGCGCATCAACAATTTTCCCCATCTGTATCGGTGATTTTAAGACATCAACAAATTTACCCATGCTCGTTTTCTTCTTTGGAGTGGGGATAGATTTTAGCAATGCTTTTTGTAAAGACAGCACACTTTGTGGTCGCTCAAGATAATCTAAGCACAGGCACTGATCTATAATTTCAAGCAAACTTGGCGAATAGCCACTTAAGCCTAATTTAACTGCAGGTACTAAGAGGTCATTTTTGACACGCAGATTTGCTGCCGCTGGCGAAGTACGCGTTAAACATGAATACATGGTAGCGCCTATGCTATAAATATCGCTCCAAGGCCCTAATAGTTTTCGATCAAAATATTGTTCTGGGGGTGCAAATCCTGGCGTGTAACTAGGGGAGGATTTCGCTAAATTCTCATTTAACGCTTGCCTGGCTGAGCCAAAGTCGAGCAATACAGGAGATTCATCGAGCCGGATATAAATATTGGCAGGTTTAATATCTAGATGTAAAAGTTTTTGTGCATGTACCTCGCGCAAGCCTTTTGCTAATTCGCTAAACATGCGCCTAATAAATAGTTCAGTGACTAATTCTGTTTGCCCTAAAATATAATCTTGCAAAGATTTGCCTTGCTCATACTGCATCACCATGTAAACCGTTTCATTCGCACGGAAAAAATTAATCACGCGCACGATATTTTTATGGTCAATTTTAGCGAGCGCTAAGCCCTCATCAAAAAAGCATTTCAGGCCGTGCCTAAATAAGGCCACGTCATCAGGGTTTGGCATGACGGTTGCGCCATCACTCCGTAGTGCAATGGATGTGGGTAAATATTCTTTGATGGCGACGACATTTTTTTCTTGATCGTGTGCCAAATAGACAAAGCTAAACCCGCCAGAGCTTAAGACTTTATCAATTTCATAATCTTGTAACTGGTAGCCACTAGGTAAGGCTAAATTTTTAGTAGAGGACACTGAAGTATAAGTTTTCTATTGATTTGTTTTTTTATAGGGATACCCGTATTGTTAATTCTTTAAATTTTGCCATCAAACTTAGAGTATGTTCAGCAATATAACGCGTAATTGATTGTAATTAAAGTTATTTATCAGTTATTTTGGCATGAAATGACTAGCATTTGATAACATGATGAACATTTATTTTAAATATATATCAGGAAATTAGCGATGACTTTTAGCATGACTGGCTTTGCCGCATTAGAACAACCACTAGAAAGTGCTACATTATTGCTGGAATTACGAGCAGTGAATAGCCGCTATTTAGATTTACATTTTAAGTTGGATGAGAGCTTAAGAAGTTTTGAACCGAGTATTCGTGAGCTCATCAGCGCTCAACTAAATCGCGGTAAAATTGAGTGTAAAGTCAATTTAATTCACCGTGTACAATCTAATCAGGCTACACAGCTGGATGAACCCCTGATGCAGCAATTGGCTGCGATGCAGGTAAAAGCGAAGGCACATTTTCCACAAAGTCGTGAATTAAGCGTGGCTGATATTTTGCGTTGGCCTGGCGTGGTATTGAATGATGCTTTAAACCAAGAGTCGCTATTAGACGACATTAAAAGCCTTGTGCAACAAGGCTTGAAAGATCTTAATGCCTCACGCGCGCGTGAGGGTGAAAAGCTTAAGGCATTGATTTTGGATCGGGTTAACCAAATTGAAAGCTTGGTAGAAAAAGTAAAACCTTTATTACCCTCACTCACCAAAGAATATCAAGCAAAGCTCGAAAGTAGGTTGCAAGATACTTTGCAAAGCATAGACCCAGAACGTGTTGCACAAGAGCTGGTGTTATTCGCGCAGCGCATCGACGTAGACGAAGAACTAAGCCGATTAACCGCACACGTTTCTGAAATAAGGCGTATTTTGAATAGTGATGCACCGGCAGGCAAACGACTAGATTTTTTAATGCAAGAGCTCAATCGTGAAGCAAATACCTTGGGTTCGAAATCTGTTTCTGTGCAAACAACCCAAGTCTCGATGGAGTTAAAAGTATTGATCGAACAAATGCGTGAGCAGATTCAGAATATTGAGTAGTGTAATCTCTGCAAATGCCAATTTGGAGATTAAAAAGCTATCATAATGGAATTAAGACGGGGTTGCGCCAATCACGCGATTTCTGCCAGATTGCTTGGCTACATATAGCGCAGCATCGGCACGCGGCAATACAGAATCTATATCCTCGCCTATTTCTCGTTCTGCTACACCCGCGCTAAAGGTAATCAGTACGCGCTCGTTGTTGTGCAGAAAAAAGTTTTTGGTTAAGTCGCGCTGTATACCTGTCACAACATTTACTGCATCATCCTGTTTTGAGCCTGGGAGCAGAATTACAAACTCTTCACCGCCGTAACGTGCCAGTACATCGGTTGTGCGCAAAATGCTTTTCACCACCTTGGCTAAATGTGCCAGTGCCACGTCGCCCGTAGAGTGACCCATGGTATCGTTGATTTTTTTGAAATGGTCAATATCAATCATCGCCAGAGAGATTGGCGTGTTGTGTCGATCCGCACGCTCGAATTCTCTTTCTATGGCCTTATCCATGCCGCGTCTGTTCAATGCGCCCGTTAAAAAGTCCTGATGTGCCACTTCGCTAATGTAATCAAGCTTGGCTGAGAGTTCATTAATTTGCTTTTCTGCCTCTTCAACTTTTTTCTGGGTTTCCTCAAAAGCATTATGTGAGTTTTGCGCGTCAGCTCTCATGTCGCGAATGTCACCTACTAAACTTTGAAGAATATTGTTGAGTTGAGTGATATCTTCGGTAGCGGTGATTTGATCTTGATAACTATTGATCTTAGCCTGATAGGCGCCTGTACTCTTCGTGATGTCGGCCAAACCGCTGACAAAACTACTCATCATGCCTTTTAGGGTATCTTTCGCTGCAATCAAGCCAGGCTTGATGTTTGATTGCTTGTAGATGAGTTCTTTCAGGCTGCTTTCAGCGTTGTAAACCGCGTCGATATCGAGCGGTTTGGAAATAATCTCCTGCACAATCGAAATTTGTCCATGCAGCCATTTATCTTCTATGGTGAGTTCGCCCATGCTAGAAATCAGTAAGCGTAGCATTTGCACCAATGACTCCTGCATACGATGCTGTGCATCATTGCGCATTTCGGCTCTCAGGATGAATGACTTTAAAGTGTCACTCAAGGCGTTGACGTCATCAATGGTTGTTGCGGCTTGCGCCTGTTTGACTACAAATTCTATTTTTTCAGCCGCTGCTGGAATATCCGCGAACTGGGGCAATACCACGAGGTTAATGGTTCTAATCAGCAAATTACGCCACGCTAGGGCAAGTGCCTGCTGATTATTATCTTGTATTGTGACTTGAGTTTGCGAGTGGCTGACTGGCAGCGGCGATGCCAATTCTGCAGCCTCTGTTTCTATAACTGGTGTAGCGGCGTTGGTTTGAATCGTTGATTGGCCTGTTCCCCAAGAGGTGACTAATGCCTGAATTTTTTGCCCTAGTTGGTTCGGGTCATTGGCAAAATTAATAATCACACGATTCAGCGCTTCTTTTTTTCTGCTCGAAGTTACGCCTGTATGATTTACATCCAGCTGTTTAAAAAGATAACGTAAAAGTGCGCCCCAATTCACACCGTCCGCCTCGCTGGTCCCCGTTGGGATCAGCTTGCGGAGCAGGTCTTCCAAATTGGCTGAATCCTGCTTTTTAACTAGGGTCGCAATTTTTTGTGAAGCAGCGGAGTACTTAGGTTTATCTTTGCCTAATTCATTTAACACTTTTTCAAGTGATTTATTGAGTACTTCAGCTTGGTCAACAGACCTGCTTCCAGCGATTTCGTCATAGACGCGTCGATAGTTTTCAGGCGTGGGTGGGCTCTGACTTTTTGAGAGTTGTATTAATGTCTGGCGAGCCAGCTCTAAAGGCGTTAATTTTTTGTCCATTTGCTACGAATAATCAATCTAGGAAGTGAGTAACTTATATGTATTATCGGCAACCATCATAGCGACTTTAGCATAACATCAATTTAAAGATTAAATGGGTCTTATGGTACCAATTGCTGGTTTAAAGTATGAATGGGACTTCGTTAAGCCATTCAGCGCAATTTTACGATTAAATTTTCGAGCTTTAAATATGGATTTTTAGACAATTTTTCGGGTGTTTTTTTATGTTTAAAAATGACATTTTACGCTGTCTTTATAGGCATTGCCTTGCAAGCCTTTATTTACAAGGCTTGCAAGACAGCAATTTTCGCTCGGGGCAATTTCAACGCATAAAACAGATAATGCTTAACCCGATGGTATTGATTGAATATTCGCAACGGAGCTGGCAACCAAGCAATCGCAACGGTGATAACAATAATGGTATGATTTCAGTATTTTCAGGCTTAAATACATCACGATGATTACAGGCAATTTATTTATTATTACTGCGGCTTCAGGTGCGGGCAAAACCAGCCTGATTAAAGCACTTCTGGCAAAAGATGCACACTTGAAGCTATCAATCTCTCACACCACCCGCAAGCCTCGGCCGGGCGAAGTGAATGGCGTAGATTATTATTTTGTGGATGAAGCAACATTTTTAAAAATGCTCGGTGAGGCACAGTTTTTAGAAAGTGCGTTTGTACATGAGGCGCGCTACGGCACTTCGCAAGCGGCAGTAGAAGCGCCCCTGCAAGCGGGTGAAGATATTGTGCTGGAAATCGATTGGCAAGGTGCCGAGCAAGTTCGACGTTTGTATCCGCAAGCAATTAGTATTTTTATTTTGCCACCGTCGATAGAAGCTTTGGAACGTAGGCTTACCGGGCGCGGTCAGGATAGCGCAGAAGTGATTGCGAAACGCGTGGCTGCAGCACGCGAGGAAATGCGCCACGTAAGTGCGTTTGATTATGTTACAATCAACGATGATTTTGATATTGCGCTACAAGACATTAGCGCAATTGTTCGCGCACAACGGCTTAAAGGGCTGGCCCAGCTTCAACGCTACGCTAGCTTGATTCAAACACTCACTTGATATTCTAAATATTTAATAGGAAACACCATCATGGCACGTATTACTGTAGATGATTGCTTAGAGCAAATTCCCAACCGTTTTCAATTAACCTTAGTGGCTGCCTACCGCGCCCGCCAGTTACACAATGGTGCTGAACCGTTGATCAACACACAAGGCCTGCGCGATAAAACAACGGTGTTGGCTTTGCGCGAAATAGCGGCAGGTAAAATTGGCGTAGAGATTTTAAATCCCCGTTAAATTTTAGGCGCACAGTGAAAGTGATATGCCAAAAACCGCAACCAATCATCAAGCGGATTCATCAAAACCTGATGCCAAATTTGGAGTTGGCAAAACAGGCTTAGCCAGTCTGGGCACAGCGCCCTTGTTGCCTGCAGACAGCGAAGATTCAGCACTCAGTTTACTTCTTAATCAATACCTCAAACCGCAAGACGTTACCTTAGTTCGCGAAGCGTACCATTTTGCCGATCAGGCGCATGAAGGCGTCATGCGCAAAACGGGCGAGCCCTACATCACGCATCCCGTATCAGTGGCTTGTATCTTGGCCGATTTACACATGGATGTTCCTACCATTCTTGCAGCGTTGTTGCATGATGTTGTTGAAGACACCGCTATTACGACGAATGATATTAAAGAAAAATTCGGCGCACAAGTGGCTGGTCTGGTCGATGGCGTCACCAAGCTCGATAAAATAGAGTTTCAAAGCGCAAGCCAAGCACAAGCTGAAAATTTTAGAAAAATGCTGTTGGCAATGAGCCAGGATGTACGCGTCATTTTGGTAAAATTGGCGGACAGACTACACAATATGCAAACTTTGGGGGCGATGAAGCCGGAAGCGCGCAAACGCATAGCCAAAGAAACTTTAGAAATCTATGCACCGATTGCGAATCGATTAGGTTTGAATCTCATCTATCAAGAACTTGAAGATTTGAGCTTTAAAGCGCTTTACCCGTTGCGTTACCGTGTGCTGACCAAAGTGATTAAAGCGGCGCGTGGCAATCGCAAAGAAGTCATCAGCAAAATATTAGAAAGTTTAGAAAACAAGCTTAAAGAGGCTGGCATTGAGGCAGAAGTAACGGGCCGGGAAAAACATCTCTACAGCATTTATAAAAAGATGGCGGGCAAAACCAATTCTTTTTCGCAAATTTATGACATTTACGGATTCCGAATCGTGGTCAAAGACTTACCCGCTTGCTATTTAACATTAGGCGCGTTGCATGGGCTTTTTAAGCCAATTCCAGGTAAGTTTAAAGATTATATTGCTATCCCTAAAGCCAATGGTTACCAATCGCTACATACCACTTTGTTTGGCCCATTTGGCACGCCAATTGAGGTGCAGATTCGTAGCCAGGAAATGCATAATGTCGCTAACGCAGGCGTGGCAGCACATTGGCTGTATAAATCAACCGATGCAGAGCTGACTGCCTTGCAGCAAAAAACGCATCAATGGTTGCAGCGTTTATTAGAAATTCAAACGGAAAGCGTAGACTCTTTAGAGTTTTTAGAGCATGTCAAGGTCGATCTTTTTCCTGATGAAGTTTACGTATTTACCCCAAAGGGGAATATTCTCGCCCTGATGAAAGGCTCTACAGCGGTTGATTTTGCTTATGCGGTGCATACTGATATTGGCAATAGTTGTGTTGCAGTCAAAATTAATCAAGAGTTAGCGCCGCTTCGCACAGAGCTACAAAACGGCGATCATGTAGAAATCATCACGACTGCAATGTCCAAGCCGAATGCTGCTTGGCTCAATTATGTTAAAACGGGTAAGGCGCGCTCACATATTCGACATTACCTTAAAACCATACAGTCACAAGAGCCAGTGCATATTGGTGGGCGCTTGCTCAACCAAGCGCTACGCGCAATGCATGTTGAGCCCGCAGATGTTCATGAAAAAAAATGGGCGAAACTCATCAGTGATTATGGTGTGAAAACTAAGCAAGATATTTTGAGTGATATTGGTTTAGGCAAGCGCCAAAGCGTCATGGTGGCACATCAATTATTGGCCACGGATGAAGCAGAAGGACCACAAGAAGCAGGAGTTGTAGGTAAGTTTTTTGCGGGTAATTTTCTAGGTAAGTTGTTTGGTAAAGCCATTAAAAAACCGCTAGATACCATTACGATCCGCGGTTCTGAAGGCATGACGGTGCAGTTTGCAGCGTGTTGCCGCCCCATTCCAGGCGACCCAATTTTAGGCTTTATCAATAAAGATAAAGGCTTAATTATTCATACGCACGATTGCCCCGCAATCAGAAAATTCCGCTTAGACCCTGATAAATGGCTAGATGTAGAATGGGATTCCGACAGTAAACGCTTGTTTAAAGTGAACCTTAATTTAGTGGCAGAAAATAAGCCAGGCATGTTGGCAATGATGGCGGCTAAGATTGCCGAGGCAGGTTCCAATATTGACAATATCAGTATGGAAGAATCCGATAACAGCCGTTACACAGGCGTAAATTTTACCGTACAAGTGCGCGATCGCATGCACCTGGCAGACTTGATGCGCGCCTTGCGTAAAGTCCCCGATGTAGTACGTATTAACCGTGCCAAAGGGAATGATGCAGGCAACGGCACGGCACAAAATTCTTAATAATTTGCGCGTTCACCTTTAAGAGTTGTGATTCCTCTTCCCGAAATTAAAGGTTTTAGCAAGCCATTGGTTGCCAACCTAACCAAACTTGGAATCAACAATTTGCAGGCTTTACTGTTGCATTTACCGCTGCGCTATATTGATGAAACGCACATAACCGCAGTGCGAGATTTGCGTGTAGGTGATGCCGCACAAGTTGAAGGTGCAATTGTGCATGCGGAGGTCACCTATAAGCCGCGTAAAGCCCTCATTGCAAGGCTAGAAGACGCTAGCGGCCAGCTCACTTTGCGTTTTTTGCATTTTTATCCTAGCCAAATTTCCGCACTTAAAGTGGGCACTCAATTGCGGGTGTATGGTGAAGTGCGAAATGGGTTTTTTGGCTATGAAATGGTGCATCCTAGCTGCAAAACTGTAAGCGAAAAAACGTCTGTGGCCGAAACTTTAACGCCTGTTTACCCCACCGTGGCAGGGCTCACACAAGGCAGTTTGCGCAAAGCCATAGGCATTGCATTAGCACAAAATATGTTGCATGAAACTTTACCAGCCAACATCTACCAGCAATTCAGTTTCCCCAGCTACGCCACAAGCTTAAAAGCCCTGCACAACCCGTCACCAGATGCTGATTTACCCGCCCTAGAAAACAAAACCGCGCCAGAATGGCAGCGTTTAGCCTTTGATGAATTGCTTGCACAGCAGCTTTCCATGCGTAAACACTATGCGCGTCGCCGTAGTCTGGATGCGCCGCAATTTAAACAATCTAAACAATTCGTTTCTGCTTTGCTTAAAAGTTTGCCGTTTGCCTTAACGCTGGCACAGCAAAAAGTGGCGATAGAAATTGAGCGTGATTTAACGCAGGCACACCCAATGCAACGCTTGCTACAGGGAGATGTCGGCAGTGGTAAAACCATTGTTGCTTGTATGGCGGCACTGCAAAGTATCGAAAGTGGTTGGCAAGTGGCGCTGATGGCGCCTACCGAAATTCTAGCCGAGCAGCATTTTAGAAAAATGATGGTTTGGCTCACACCGTTAAACATCCAAATTGCATGGCTCACTGGCAGTCAATCTAAAAAAGATCGTGAATCTGCCCTGCAAACCATCGCCGATGGTAGCGCGCAGCTAGTGATTGGCACGCATGCACTGTTTCAAGAAGCGGTGCAGTTCAAAAAACTAGGCCTAGCGATTATTGATGAGCAACACCGTTTTGGTGTGCAGCAACGCTTAGCTTTGCGGCAAAAAGGGCAGCCAGAGCCACATCAACTCATGATGACCGCCACGCCGATCCCGCGTACTTTATCCATGAGTTATTACGCCGATTTGGATGTTTCGGTGATTGATGAACAGCCGCCGGGCCGCACGCCGATTGTGACTAAACTAGTTTCAGATGAGCGGCGCGTTGAAATCCTACAGCGCGTGCGCGAGGCTTGCGCCCATGGTAGCCAAGCTTATTGGGTGTGCCCGCTCATTGAAGAATCTGAAGCCTTACAACTTGCCACGGCCAATGACACCTTCACCTTAATGCAAAATGAATTCCCTGAATTAAATATAGGGCTAGTACACGGCCGCATGAAGCCTGCAGAAAAACAGGCCGTAATGGCAGCTTTTAGCGCGGGTGAATTGCAGCTATTGGTAGCTACCACCGTGATAGAAGTCGGCGTAGATGTGCCAAACGCCAGCTTAATGGTCATAGAACACGCCGAACGCATGGGCTTGAGTCAGTTGCATCAGTTACGCGGTCGCGTAGGCCGTGGCGCTGCAAAAAGTACTTGTATCTTGCTCTATCAAAACAAACTCTCAGAAACCGCCCGTGCTAGATTAAAAGTGATTTATGAAAGTAATGATGGCTTTGCCATTGCCCAAGCTGATCTTAATTTACGCGGCCCAGGTGAATTTTTGGGCGTGCGCCAAAGCGGTGTGCCGATGTTGAGGATTGCTGATTTAAATCGAGATCTGGCATTATTAGAGGCGGCTAAAAATATGGCAGATCAATTGCTCGATGAATATCCGGAAGCCGTTGAAAAGCATCTGGAAAGATGGATGGCAAGTGCGGGGGAATTGGTGAAAGTTTGACTGGGAGATCTCAGAAATCTGATTGCGGCGCTGCAAACTAAAATGCTCGAGCAAAAAAAGCTACTCTGTGAGCCTTTATTTATAAGGCTCACAGAGCAGCGTGAACAAAGATATAAGAAATATAGCTTTAAAAATGTGAAATTGAAAGTGCTGGATGATGCAGTTTTTTAAACTTGATTCGCTTACAAAATAGCCACACTCAGTTCTATAGGTACTTGTGCGATAATTCATTTGTGAAAATACAGTATCATCGTCTTAATAACCGCACGAGTTGGTTCCGTAAGCCATATTTAAGTGGTAACTACCAATCTTGGCTCGTCGAGACTGATTCTCTCACAGCGCGTTTGCAACAACGCTATGTTAATTTTGCGGTAAAGCCGGTCACAGTAAAATACGCCAAGCCAATTCAAGATGAGGCGGTTTTATTATGTCAGCCAATTTATAAAACGGCTTTGATACGTGAAGTGTTGCTCATGGGCAATCATCAGCCCGTAGTGTTTGCCCACAGCGTATTGCCAAGAGGAAGCCTGAGAGGCCCATGGAATGGGCTTGGCAGGCTAGGCAACAAGCCGCTGGGGGCGACTTTATTTGCCAACCCAAAAGTAAAGCGCACGCCACTTAGCTATAAAAAGCTCAGGCCAAATCACGCGCTTTACCAGCAGGCTATGCAACATTTAACACTGAAGCCAACCCACCTGTGGGCGCGACGATCCATTTTTAGTTTAAATTGCGCTAATATTATGGTGACTGAGGTTTTTTTACCACAATTGCTCGCTCAATAAATTGAAATAATTAAATTCATTATGAACGCACAAAGTATCATAAAAAAAATAGATGTGTACGAACGTTTGATGCGTTTAGATAAACCGATTGGCATTTTATTACTGCTCTGGCCAACGCTTTGGGCGCTAATCATTGCGGGTAACGGCAAGCCAGATTGGATTATTGTTTTAATATTTGTGACAGGTACTGTGCTAATGCGTAGCGCGGGTTGTGTGATGAATGACATTGCTGATAGTGAATATGACGGTTTGGTCGAGCGCACGCAACAGCGGCCTTTGGTTAAAAATGAAGTCAGCAAACAAGAAGCCTATCTATTGGCGGCCACTTTAAGTTTGGCAGCGTTTGGCTTGGTGTGTGCGCTGAATACGCTCACAATTAAATTATCATTTTTTGCCTTATTATTAGCAGCCACTTACCCGTTGACCAAGCGCTTTTTAGCCATCCCTCAAGCGTACTTAGGCATCGCTTTTGGGATGGGAATTCCAATGGCGTTTGCTGCCATCACAGGCGATATTCCTATGATTGCCTGGTTGCTGTTGCTGGCTAACGTGTTTTGGGCAATTGCTTATGACACCGAATATGCGATGGTCGACCGTGAAGATGATTTGAAAATTGGCATTCAATCATCGGCTATTACATTTGCTCGGTTCGATGTAATTGCTGTTATGGTCTGCTATGCAATGACACTATTATTGTTAGTCATCTCAGGTAAAAAGCTATCTTTAAGCTATGTATATTACTTGGGTTTAGGTGTAGCTGCGGTTGTTGGTGTATATCATTACTTTTTGATAAAAAATCGCGATAAAACCAGTTGTTTTAAGGCTTTTCTACATAATAATTGGTTCGGTTTTGCGGTGTTTATGGGTTTGGCTGCACATTATTTCATTCAATATCAACAATAATGCAAAACTAGATCATAAAAGCGCAACATAATGTTTGACGAAAGCCTTGGCTTCAGCATATAATCCGCCTCTTAATTTTTTTAGCTCATAGTATTGATAACACAATGAAAACCTTCTCAGCAAAATCACATGAAGTGAAGCGCGACTGGTTCGTGGTTGATGCCACAGACCTAGTGCTAGGCCGTTTAGCTAGCGCGGTTGCCCACCGTTTACGCGGTAAACATAAAACTATTTATACACCTCACGTTGATACAGGTGATTATATTGTCGTGATTAATGCCGACAAAATGAAAGTGACTGGTAATAAAGCAGATGGTAAGCTTTACCATACTCACTCTGGTTACCCAGGTGGTATCAGCACCACGACATTCTCTAAAATGCAAGACAAGTTTCCTGGTCGTGCGTTAGAAAAAGCGGTAAAAGGTATGCTTCCTAAAGGTCCATTAGGTTACGCAATGATCAAAAAAATGAAAGTTTATGCTGGCGACAAGCATGAACACGCGGCACAACAACCGCAAGCATTGAAAATCTAAGGATAAGATAATGATCGGCAAAGGAATATTATGATAGGAAAGTATAACTACGGTACAGGCCGCCGCAAAAGTTCAGTAGCGCGCGTGTTTATGAAAGTTGGTAAAGGTAACATCGTTGTGAACGATAAACCGGTGGACGAGTATTTCTCACGTGTAACAGCACGCATGATCTTACGTCAACCACTAGAACTGACAAACAACTTAACTAGTTTCGATATCATGGTCAATGTGATTGGCGGTGGTGAATCTGGTCAAGCGGGTGCTGTGCGTCATGGCATTACACGTGCTTTGATTGACTTTGATGCAAACTTGAAAAGCGCATTGTCACACGCCGGTTTCGTAACTCGCGATGCTCGCGAAGTTGAGCGTAAAAAAGTGGGCTTCCGTAAAGCGCGCCGTCGTAAACAATTCTCTAAACGCTAAACTTTTAAAGAGCTTAGACGGATTAGGTTTAAAAAGGTCGCTTATGCGGCCTTTTTTATTTCAACCTCAAGGTTAAGGCTTTATAATCATATTAGTAATAAGCACATATACAATTATGGAAAATAATCAAAAAATTAAAATTGGTATCGTAGGTGGCACAGGTTACACTGGGGTGGAGTTATTGCGTCTATTGGCCTTGCACCCACAAGTCGAATTGACTGCTATTACCTCACGTGGTGATGCGGGGTTGCCGGTGGCGGACATGTTTCCAAGCCTGCGCGGCTATGTGGATTTAGCCTTTACTGATCCAGTTAATGCTAATTTAAACCAATGTGATGTCGTGTTTTTTGCCACACCGCATGGCGTAGCGATGAGTCAAGCGCAAGCATTGCTTGATGCGAACGTTAAAATCATCGATTTAGCCGCAGACTTTCGCCTGCAAGATACCGCTGTGTTTGAAAAATGGTACAAAATGCCGCACAGTTGCCCAACTGTTTTGCGTGAGGCCGTGTACGGCATTCCAGAGCTTTATCGCGAACAAATTAAAAGTGCGCACGTGATTGGCAATCCTGGTTGCTACCCAACCACGGTGTTATTAGGGTTAGCACCTTTGTTAGAAAAAGGACTGATCGACTTCTCTGTGCCGATTATTGCAGACTCTAAATCGGGCGTTTCAGGTGCGGGTAGAAAAGCGGAAGTGGCGACACTGTTTGCTGAAGCGAGTGATAACATGAAAGCCTATGGGGTTGCAGGGCACCGCCATCATCCGGAAATTCATGCGCAACTTACTCAATTAGCGGGTGAACAAGTACAATTTATTTTTGTGCCGCATTTAATCCCGATGATACGTGGCATGCTGTCTACCATTTACGTTAAACTCTCTGAAAATGCGAAAGCGGTCGATTTGCAAGCGTTATATGAAGCCCATTATCAGCATGAGCGCTTTGTGGATGTGCTGCCAGCAGGCGTGTTACCTGAAACGCGCTCGGTGCGCGGTTCCAATCAAATTCGGATTGCCTTACAGAAGCATGCCGAGACTGGCTATTTAACGCTGGTAGTGGTACAGGATAACTTGGTAAAAGGGGCTGCAGGGCAGGCTGTGCAAAATATGAACATCATGTTTGGACTCGCTGAAAATACTGGATTAGAAGTTGTACCATTATTACCATAGGTTGCGCTGATAACAAATGAAACCTGTCAAAAGAAAAATCCGCAAGCATTTTGGCTTAACCGCGAAGCAGGTGGCCGTGCGCTCACACCGACCTTGGTATTATCGCTGGATTTTGGGCACTTTAATTTTAGTAGCTGGTTATGCAATCGCTTATTGGCAATACGCAGCCGGCGGTGAAAGTTTGGTGGATAAATTAAAGCAAACTACGCTAGAAAACCAAAATCTGCAGACTAAAGTGATTCAAATTGAGCGTCAGTTGCAAATCGAACAAGCCTCACAAAGCAATTTGAATAAAGAGCTCAATCTTGTACAAGATGAAAACATAAAAATTAAAGAAGATTTATTGTTTTATAAGAATATGATGGGAAAGAAGAAGTAAATTAAATAAATGATTCAACCGCAGGTAAGTGAATGCACTAATGAATGAGATGGGATCAATTATGTGGTTTAAGAAAAGTAATAAGATTCAAAATAGCATCGATACGCTGGTCGGTGCAGAAACCCGCATAGAAGGAGATGTCCACTTTACGGGCGGTTTACGTGTTGATGGCACAATTCGAGGCAACGTAAGTGAACCAAATGGCAGCCCTAGTACACTAATACTCAGTGAGCATGGGCGTATAGAAGGTGCAGTCAATGCATCCAAAATTGTGCTGAATGGTCAAGTGGTTGGCCCAGTCACTGCGGGCATGTTTATAGAACTGCAAGCCAAAGCGCATATCACCGGTGATGTGTATTATAAATCGCTGGAAATGCACACAGGCGCCGTAATTGAAGGCAAGCTGGTGTATTTAGGCGATGCCGCACAAGCTTTGGATAGCAACAACCCTTAAATAACCATTCGTGTTGACCAATTGGGCACACAGTAGCATAATGATTTTATTAAAGAATTTATAGGAGTACAACATGAACGCAGTTGCAGAACTACAAGACGTTGAAATGCCAGCACCCTTGGTTTTTACCGATAACGCGGCAAAAAAAGTAAAAGAATTGATTGAAGAAGAGGGAAGCCCCGACTTGAAACTGCGCGTCTTTGTCAGCGGTGGTGGTTGCTCGGGCTTTCAATATGGTTTTACATTTGAAGAAGAAGTGAACGAAGATGACACACAAGTGCAAAAAGACACCGTGACTTTGTTGATAGACCCAATGAGTTTGCAATATTTAATGGGTGCAGAAATTGATTATCAAGACAGCCTACAAGGTTCGCAATTCGTGATTCGTAACCCACAAGCGACAACAACTTGCGGCTGCGGCTCTTCCTTTTCAGTATAAAATAGTCACACTTAACAAGCCAAGCCTTTGCTTGGCTTTTTTATTTTTGATGAAAAACAAATTTCTAATCTTATTCGCAATAGTGCTTGCTTCATGCGGCAGTAGCGAAAAATACGCTGCTATCCCCAAAGGGGCAACGGTACTCATTCTGGGCGACAGTTTAAGTTATGGTACAGGCGCAAACGCGGGCGAAGATTATCCCACTTTATTAGCGCAAACTACTGGCTGGCAAATTGTAAATGCGGGCATTGCCGGCAGTACTTCGGCTGAAGGCTTAGAACGACTGCCTGCCTTGTTAGAAGCTCACAAACCTAAGCTGCTAGTGGTTGAGTTAGGTGGGAATGACTTTTTGCAACACCTGCCAAGCAGTGAAACGGATGCAAATTTAAGGGCTATTTTATCTCAAGCTAAAACACAAGGCATCACCACTGTTTTAGTAGCAGTGCCTGAGGTAAGCCCGCTAAAAGCCGCCGTGGGGGGCTTGTCTGATCACCCGTTATATGAAAAACTAGCGGTAGAAACTACAACGCCGTTAATCACAGATGTGTTTTCTGAAGTGCTTTCAGATAATTCACTTAAATCAGACCAAGTTCATCCCAATGCGGTGGGCTACAGTGTTGTGAGTAAAAAATTGACCGAAGCTTTCAATCAGTTAGGATTTGTACGCCAGGCCCAGTAATTTGGAAATATCATGGTCAGAAATTTGCGGCAATCAATCTCCCGAGCATAAAACAATGCCCTGAAGCCAGGTAAATAAAGGCTTGCAGGGCAGCAGTAGGAAAGGTGGTCTAAATGACGCTTATTTTCTATTCACAATTTGCACAAAATCGCGCCTTGCTTCACCCATATAAAGCTGTCTTGGACGACCAATTTTAGCTTCTGGGTCACTATGCATCTCAGACCATTGCGCTATCCAGCCCGCGGTGCGAGCAAGCGCGAAAATTGCGGTGAACATACTGTTGGGAATGCCCATCGCCCGCATGACGATACCGCTGTAAAAATCTACATTGGGGTAAAGCTTACGTGAGACGAAGTACTCATCTTCCAGCGCGATTTTTTCAAGTTCCATGGCGAGTTTGAATAACGGGTCATCATTTAACCCCAGTTCATTCAGCACTTCGTGGCAGGTAGAACGCATGATTTTTGCGCGCGGATCCATATTGCGATACACGCGATGGCCAAAGCCCATCAGGCGGAAATTATCGGTTTTATCTTTGGCGCGTTTAATAAATTCACCGATGCGCGATACATCACCGATTTCTTCTAACATTTTAAGCGTGGCCTCATTCGCTCCACCATGTGCGGGCCCCCAAAGTGAGGCAATGCCAGCAGAAATACAGGCAAACGGGTTGGCTCCGCTAGAACCCACTAAACGCACGGTAGAAGTCGAAGCATTTTGCTCATGATCCGCATGTAAAATTAAAATGCGCTCAAATGCTTTAGCCAAAATGGGGTTGGGCTCATATTTTTCGCAAGGTGTGGCAAACATCATGTGCATGAAATTTTCCGCATAATTCAGGTGATTCTGCGGATACATAAACGGTTGGCCAAGGTTATATTTGTAGCTCCAAGCGGCAATGGTCGGTACTTTAGCAAGTAGGCGATGTGCTGAAATTTCACGGTGTTTGGCATCGCGAATATCCATCGCATCAAAATAAAATGCGGATAATGAGCCTACGACACCCACCATGACGGCCATTGGGTGCGCATCACGCCTAAAACCACGAAATATATTACTGAGTTGGTCGTGTAGCATGGTGCTGCCGCTAATTGTGCTGGTGAATTGCTGTTTTTGCTCAGCATTTGGCAACTCGCCGTGCATAAGCAAATAAGCTACCTCTAAAAAATCACAGTGTTCTGCCAGCTGCTCAATCGGGTAACCACGGTAATACAGCAAACCTTCTTCACCATCAATAAACGTGATGTTAGAGTTGCAGGCTGCCGTCGACATAAAGCCTGGGTCGTAAGTAAATATGCCATGTTTGCCCAATGCGCGTATGTCAATGACATCATTGCCGAGACTGCCCGATAACATAGGCAAATCAATAGCAGTGGAGCCATTATCAAAAGTAAGAGTGGCTTTCGTTGGTTTTGTAGGGGATTTCATTGCAAAATACTCACATAAGTTTTGCTCTATTATAAAGCCAATGTGCTTAGTACGGGTGAATTGCCCCTAAAATTCGTGGGCCTTTTGCGCCTGTGACTGCTGGCAAATTGCTGGATTTGCCAGCAAGTGTTTGCTTGGCTAGCCAAGCAAAGGCAATGGCTTCTACCCAATCTACGCCCACGCCCAATGCATCGGTAAAAGCTACGGTAATACCAAGTTTGGTCTTTAGTCGATCTACAAGCAGCGTATTGTGCGCGCCACCGCCACATAAATAAACTTCATTGGCATCATCACACGTTTTAGTAATCGCCTGGTTAATCGTCTGTGCGGTAAGTTCAACCAGCGTGCGCGCCACATCTTGTGAGCGTAGATGCGGGTACAGCAAGTGTTGTTTTAGCCAGCGATCATTAAATAAATCACGCCCCGTGCTTTTCGGCGGGGATAGCGCAAAATAAGGCTCAGCAAGCATGTCGAATAATAAGCTTTCAAGTACTAAGCCTGAAGCCGCCCATGCGCCATCAGCGTCATAATTTTTCCCTAAACGAAGTTTAGTCCATGAATCGATTAACATATTGCCCGGGCCAGAATCGAAACCAATGATTGATTTTAACGCAGCATTGGCTTCAACATTAGTTTTTGGCAGATAGGTCAAGTTAGCAATGCCGCCAATATTCACAATCACGCGATTTTTTTCTGGGTGCGCAAAAATAGCCTGATGGAATGCTGGAACTAGCGGCGCGCCTTGGCCACCTGCAGCAATATCACGACTGCGAAAATCACTGACGACGGTAATGCCAGTGAGTTCGCTTAACAGTGCAGCATTGCCAACTTGCAAGGTAAAACCAACGCCATCCTGAAAGCCAGGTTGGTGCCGAATCGTTTGGCCGTGACAGCCAATAGCCTTAACGTTGCTGGGGGCAAGTTGAATGGCATCTAGGAGTTGATTCACTGCCTCCGCATACAGCTGAGCGAGCCGATTGCCCACTAAGGCTGTGACTTCAAGTTCATTTTCTGTCGGGTGTTGTAGCGCTAGTATCTGCGAGCGCAAGTCATGCGGGTAGGCTAGAAAATGTGTTTTTACAACACGCGGTTGTTGATTATCTTCAAAATTGATACCGGGTGTATCATCAAATTCAACCAGTGCTACATCCACGCCATCAAGGCTGGTGCCAGACATCAGTCCGATGAAAAGCTCGCCAGCCATTGATTTACTAACTATGGAGATAACCGAAATTAGCGAATTGTGGAGCTAATCCAAAGCTGCAATGTTGCTCGTACCTAATATACTAAGTTGGGCAGTGAGTTGTTGGCTAATGGCATCAAATGCTACTTTATCTTGTCCGGCAAGGGTATTGTCTTTAGGTAAAGCCACAGTCATCGGGTCACGGTGTTCACCATTGACCAGGAATTCATAATGCAAATGTGGGCCAGTCGATAAACCTGTTGTACCTACATAGGCAATCAACTGGCCTTGCATGACTTTTTTGCCTTTTTGCAAGCCTTCAGCAAAGCGTGATAAATGGCCGTAGACCGTGCTTACGCCGTTATCATGTTTGAGCACCACGACATTGCCATAGCCGCCTTTAACGCCAGCAAAATCGACGATTGCGTCTCCTGCAGCCTTAACGCCAGTGCCAGTAGGCGCAGCAAAGTCAGTGCCTTGGTGTGCTTTCATTCGTTGTAAAATCGGGTGAAAGCGCCCCAAGGTAAAACCAGAGCTAATACGTGTGAACTCAAGAGGCGAGCGCAAAAATGATTTATGCAGGCTTTTGCCTTCAGGTGTGTAGTATTGCATTTCACCGGCCACATCTTTATAGCCTACAGCGCGGTAGATTTTGCCATTGTTAACAAATTCAGCAGCCAAAATTTCACCCGTATTGACCAATTCACCTTGGTCATAATGGCCTTCATAAATCACGTTAAAATGGTCACCGCGACGTAAGTCTGAGTTGAAGTCAATTTCACTTTCAAACATTTCTGCCACTTGCGCAGCAATGTCTTCAGGAATATTGGCCTCATCTGCAGCACCAAATAACGAGCTTTTAATTTTAGCTGACTTTAAGACTGGGCGATTATCCAGTTTGTGTACCACTTTACTGGCCTCGTAGCCAGCTGCCGTCTGTTCAATGGCAATAAATTGATCAGCTTCTAATTGATATTCAAGTGAAATCAAATTGCCGTCAGCATCGGTTTGCGCTTCAATAGCACGGCCAGGCCTTAGTGCAGAGGTTAATTCTTTTGCAATGGCATCGTTGCGAATAAAGTCAATTGCATCACGATTGTGAATGTTTAAGCGGGTTAGTATATTATTTAAAGTGTCATCGCGTCGAATATGCTCTTTATACCAAAAGTACTGCTTAGCGGAGCCGGCGAGTGAGGCATTAGTGCTTGGTAGCGCAATTTCTTCTACGATGGATGTTGTGGTGATATTCCCAACCATGGTCTGCGGCGCGATACCAAATGCCGTGTAGATACCGAATAATGGCAAGCTTGAAATCGCCAAAATCCAGCGCAACTTGATCTTGCGCTCAGCTTTATCAGCGTTTTGCGCTAAAATAGCGTTTTGCTCAGAAATACTCGAAAGATTCTCTTTTGCAAAGTGATTAAATGCAGTGTTATGTTGATTAGACTCGTTAATTTCCACGGGCTGACCTCTATATAATGTTTAATACGGCTGTGGATAATAACAGAAAACTCAATTTAAACAAGTAAATGAACTGTAACAGTTCACATTTTGCAATATATGGCTAAGGAAACAAATTACGTGATGACAAATACCGTCAACCTCAATATTAACGAGCAGCTTGCACTTATTAAGCGCGGCGCGGATGAGCTTTTGGTCGAGGCTGAGCTATTAGAAAAACTAAAAAAAGGAATACCACTCAGAATTAAAGCGGGCTTTGACCCAACAGCACCAGATCTGCACCTAGGCCATACTGTGCTGATAAACAAGTTACGACAATTTCAAGAGCTAGGTCATCATGTATTGTTTTTAATTGGCGATTTCACTGGAATGATAGGTGACCCAACAGGCAAAAGTGCTACACGCCCGCCACTCACAGCCGAACAAGTGCAAGAAAATGCCAAGTCTTACACGGCACAAGTTTTTAAAATTCTCAAACCCGAGCAAACTGAAGTCGTATTTAATTCTAAATGGCTGATTGAGCTAGGCGCTGCTGGTATGTTGAAGCTCGCCGCCAGTCACACCGTTGCTCGCATGTTAGAGCGTGACGACTTTGCTAAAAGATATAAAGCCAATCAGCCGATTGCGATACATGAATTTTTATATCCCTTATTGCAAGGCTATGACTCGGTTGCATTAAAGGCAGATGTTGAATTGGGCGGTACAGACCAAAAATTCAATTTATTAATGGGGCGCGAACTGCAAAAACAAGCAGGCATGGCACAACAATGCGTATTGACAATGCCATTGCTTGAGGGTTTAGATGGCGTGAATAAGATGTCTAAATCGCTTGGCAACTATATAGGTATCGCTGAAGCGCCTGAAGTCATCTTTGCAAAAATCATGTCCATTTCAGATGATTTAATGTGGCGTTACATCGAGCTGCTCTCATTTGAAAGCTTAGAAACTATCGCTAAATGGAAAGCCGAAGTAGCTACAGGCGCAAACCCGCGTAATATTAAAGTAAGTTTCGCACAAGAAATTGTTACACGTTTCCATAGTCAAGTGGATGCTGAAAAAGCACTTAATGACTTCCAAACGCGCGCTAAAGGCGGTATTCCAGATGACGTGCCGGAAATTAGCATCGGTATAGTAGGCGGGAGCATTGGCGTTGCGCAATTACTCAAATTAGCTGGGTTGGTTGAAAGTACCTCCGAAGCTTATCGGGCGATTGAGCAGGGTGGTGTAAAGTTAGATAGCGAAAAAGTAAGTGATAAGGGCTTGCAGGTGAATAAAGGTACTACCGTCATTGCACAAGTGGGTAAACGTAAGTTTGCCCAGATCACCCTAGACTAGGCCAAAGCCTTTGTAGTAGCAGTTGAGGCAACCATATACAAAACATCTTGCAGATAACAGCCAGCGAGAAACTAAATTCTATATGTCTTTATTTGCATCGCTCTATAAGCCTTGTAAATAGAGGATTCCAGAGCAATTTCGCTCGCTCTGGCACCTGAAAGCTTAATAATTAAGCAAAACAGAACGCTAATTGTAATAATTTTGTAATAGCACCCAAATAGTGCTTGACCTAATTCAAAGCCTCTGTAGAATGCGCGGCTTCGCTAGCAAAATAAGTTAGTGACGCGTGGCAAAATGGTCAGTCAATAAATAATTAAAAATGTTTCATAATTAGTATTGACGAGCTTCGAAAGCTCTGTATAATGCGCACCTCGTTAACGCAAAGCGCTAACGAACCACTGAAAAGAAACCACTTTTTGGTACAGCTCTTTAACAAAATAACAACTGATAAGTGTGGGTGCTTGTGGGAGAGACAAGTCTACTTAGACGCGACTAACTTGTTTAACGTTTACGTTAAATTTAACTTAGTTGTCTGGTTTAAGCTAGGCCT
>JBARQL010000072.1:0-9184 GCA_049643685.1 Methylotenera sp. | reverse complement strand
TAAATTTTTGCGCATACAACCTGCGGTTTTCAATGACGTGCGCTTCATCGTTCCATGCGGCGATAGAAGCTGCCTGAACTGCTGGATTCATCGCGCAACCATGATAGGTACGGTAAAGCGTGAATTTCTCGATAATCTTTTCATCACCTGCCACAAAGCCAGAGCGCATACCTGGCACGTTGGAACGTTTGGACAGCGAGCTAAAAATCACGAGATTTTTAAAGCTCCTACCTAGTAAATGCGCGGCTTGTAGTGCACCTAATGGAGGATTTGTTTCATCAAAATAGATTTCGGAATAGCATTCATCAGCAGCAATCACAAAATCATATTGTTCTGATAAGTCAAAAATGGTTTTCCATTGGGCCAAGCTCATCACCTTGCCAGAGGGGTTGCCTGGGCTGCAAACATAGACTAACTGCGTACGCTTCAGTACGTCCACAGGTACGCTTGCAAAATCCATGGCGTGATTGTTTTCTGGCAATGTATTCAGGAAATAAGGCGTAGCACCCGCCAAAAATGCCGCACCTTCGTAAATCTGATAGAACGGATTCGGTGAGATGACTACAGGATCAGGTTTACTGCGATCAATAATGGCCTGTGCAAACGCAAATAAAGCCTCGCGGCTGCCATTCACAGGTAGAATTGCGCTTTCAGCACTTATTGCGGGAATATGGTAACGGCGTGTAATCCATTGCGAAATCGCTACACGTAGCTCTGGCACACCCACCGTGGTAGGGTAGCTGGCCAGCCCGGCAAGATTATTGACCAGTGCGTCTTTAATCAGATCGGGTGTCGCATGTTTGGGCTCACCTATCGATAAATTAATCGGTTTGAGCGTTGGGTTAGGCGTAATGCCTTTAAATAGATCGCGCAAACGCTGGAATGGGTAAGGTTGCAGTAAATTTAAGTTTGGATTCATAGTGGATATTATAAATTAGGTAGTGCCGTGAACAATAAAAATAATCAGCCTTCAGGTCAAAACTCTTTTGCAGTCTTCGGTTTGTTGTTTGGTGCATTATGCTGGGGCGTGATTTGGTATCCCTATCGCCTAATGGCTGAGGCAGGCGTTTCAGGGGTGGCTTCAAGTTTTTACACTTACCTGCTGACAATTTTGTTAGGTTGCTTGCTGTTCGCTCGACATTGGCGTGGTACTTTTAGCCAGCCAAAAAGTATTCTGTGGCTGAGTATGGTTGCGGGCTGGACTAACATGAGTTATGTGCTTGCAGTGATTGATGGCGAAGTCATGCGTGTCATGTTGTTGTTTTATCTGTCACCGATCTGGACGTTGATACTGGCACATTTTTGGTTGAAAGAAAAAACGCATATTACGGGTTATGTGGCGATTGCGGTTTCATTAGTGGGCGCGTTTATTATGCTATACGACCCTAAATTGGGAGGCTTGCCTTTACCTAAAAATACGGCAGAGTGGCTAGCGCTCTCTTCTGGCATAGGATTTTCACTCACTAATGTCATTACGCGAAAATCCAGTCATTTAAGTTTGGCGGCAAAATCATTTTCGGTGTGGGTAGGGGTAATAGTGGTGGCCGCGTTGTTTATGCCATTTGTCGATGGTGCCTTTACTTCCCCCGGTATATTTACTGGCACTAACTGGCTAGTAATGGGCATCATTGCATTATTGCTGATGGCGGCGACATTGTTCGTGCAATACGGGGTGACACGCATTGAAGCCACGCGCGCTTCAATCTTATTTCTATTTGAGTTGGTGGTCGCTGCAATTGCATCGTATTATTTGGCAAACGAGCATATGACAACCAGCGAATGGGTAGGCGGTGCATTCATTGTACTTGCCGCAGTGTTTGCTGCAAGTCATCAGCATAATGGTAAATTGAGTTAATTTATTCGCTAAAGCTGGAACCAATATTGCGGGTCGCCTCCGCCGCAAAGCGAATTTTTAGTGATAAATCGTTACGCGAATCGGCATGCGATAACGCATTTTCTTCATCAATTTGACCATTGCTGAATAATTTAAATAAGGACTGATCAAATGTCATCATGCCAATGTCGGTGCTATCTGCCATTGCCAGTTTCATTTCACTCATTTTTTGTTTTTGAATGAGCTCAGTAATATAAGGTGTGTTGATCATCACCTCAACCGCTGCAACCCGTTTACTTTGTTTACCTGGAATTAAACGCTGAGAAATAATTGAAATTAAATTCATCGAGATACCCAGCAAGAGGCCAGTTCTATCCACTTCTGGGAAAAAGGAAATAATGCGCTCTAGTGCTTGGTTGGCATTATTGGCGTGTAATGTGGCTAGGCATAAATGGCCTGTTTCTGCGTAAGCCAGCGCATTTTTCATGCCTTCCATATCCCGTATCTCACCAATTAATATCACATCAGGTGCTTGGCGCATGGCATTTTTCAGTGCATTTTCAAACGAATGGGTATCAATGCCGACTTCACGCTGATCAACCACCGATTTTTTATGGGTATACATATATTCAATCGGGTCTTCAACGGTGACAATATGCCCAGTTGCGTTGGCATTGCGATAATCAATCATGGAAGCTAAGGAGGTGGTTTTACCTGAGCCAGTCGCACCCACGACTAATATTAAACCACGTTTACGCAAGATCAGATTTTGTAAAATCGAAGGTAAACCCAGACTTTCTAAGGATGGAATCTCGGTTTTAATATGGCGAATCACCATGCCTAGCTCGCCGCGCTGTTTAAAGACATTCACGCGAAAGCGACCAATATCTCTTTGGCCAATCGCAAAATTACATTCAAGGTTATTTTCAAATTCGGTGATTTGAGCGGGTTTCATAATCGAATAGGCGATTTCTTTTACCATACCCTGCGACATGATTTGCCCGTTGATTGGCAGCGTTTCACCTTCTACTTTGATATGAATGGCGGCGCCTGTGCTAAAAAAAAGGTCTGAACCGTTTTTATCCAACATAAATTTTAAGATAGGGCTGATGTCGATGGCTGCCATATGTATTCCTAATCGTAACGTTTTCGCACTACAAATTTTTAAGTAACTATAAAATGAAACTTTAGCATAATATTTAGAATAATTTACCAGTATTATCAAAAGTTTACAGCGTTGTTCTAAGTTCTTTACTTAAATACTGCAAATGCATCGATTGATAAGCAGCTTCAATTGAACGTGCAAAAAGTTTCGTATTAAATAATGGGGATGTCATTTTGTTGGCTTGTAATTTTTGTTTTATCTGTAGTAGTAGGTTTGGCGTTTTTGCCAAGGTAATCGCTGTATTTTCATACTCTTGCAATGAGTAGGTGATGAGCTCAGTAAGATTAATGGCATTGAGTAAGCTGCCTGCAACGCGTGCGGCAAAGGTTTCGCCCACGCAAGTGAGTACGGGAACCCCCATCCACAGAGCATCGCTACACGTGGTGTGCGCATTATAGGGCAGGGTATCTAAAAATAAATCTGCATGTGCGTGTCGTGCAAGGTGGTCGGCAATCGAGACGCGCGGTGCAAATACCAGTCTTTCTTCTACAATGCCTTGCAATGCGGCTTCACGTATTAAGTTTTGTTTCGCCCAACTATTGCAATCTAACAGCCACAGCACACTGTTGGGTGTGGCTTTCAGAATGCGCATCCACGCGGCAAATACCGCTGGCGTGATTTTAAAAGTTTGATTAAAACAGCAGAAAACGAACGCACCTTCAGGCAAGCCGCAATCTTGGCGTAACGGCGTTTTACCAATGGGGCGTTCGCGGTCATTCGGTTGATAGCAATGCGGCAAAAACGCAAGTTTTTCTGCGTAATGCGGTATGCTTTGGGGCGGGCTGATGAAGTTATCTGTGATAATATAATCAAACAAGGGTTTGCCATTTGGCGTAACGCCCATGCTGCCGGCAAACCCCAGCCAATTGACGTTAATCGGTGCTGGCCGCAAAGCGGCAATGCCACTGCGGCTGGTTTGGGTAAAGCCTGTTAAGTCGACCAAAATATCGATTTGGCAAGCGTTGATTTTTTGCGCAGCTTCCATTTCAGACAGTTGGCGAATATCATGAAACTGGTCAAACGCCTTTTCTAATCGAGCTCTAGCCGCAGTTTTATCATTCATACCGTACGAAAAAGCCACGATTTCAAACTGGTTTCTATCATGTAATTCAATCAATTCGGAGATTAAAAAAGCTAGCGGATGCAATCGAAAGTCGGCGGATAAGTAGCCGATTTTGATTTTCCTATTGCCGTCATGCCGATGAAAGTCGGTATCCAGTGTCGTTAAACTTCCCGCAATCAACCCTGCATAACGGTTGCGCACCCAATTGCTGGCGCATAATTTTTGCTCTTCAGCCGTGGTGCCAGGCATGGCGAGAAACGCAAACGGCGAAATTTGCGCTTCAGGTACGTTATTCACCCATTGGCGAATTACCGTAATATCATTTTCTAAGCCCGTCCAATCGCAAATATGCTGCTTTTGATGCACTAAATGCGCTTTAGCATGATAAAGCTTGGGGTTGAGCGCTAGGGCTTTTTGGTAGCTGGCAATGGCCAAATCTAAGGCGCCAAGTTCGCGCTGTACATTGCCTAAGTTATTGTGAATATCCGCATCGTCGGGGGTGATTTTTAGCGCTTGCAGATAGCTCAAAGCTGCCTCTTTGGGCTTGCCTAGCTCACGTTGCGCGTTGCCAAGGTTATACAAATACGCGGCATTATTAGGTTGATATTCAAGCGCCTCAGCAAAACTCGCCTGCGCCAATGCATAACGCCCTTGCGCGTGAGATTCGTTGCCTAACGCCTGCAAGGCATAACATAAGGCATGACGCACCTCTAAATTGGTTTTAAGGATGCGCACCAGGCGCCGAAAATAACCCGCTGCTTCTTCATAACGGCGCAATTCCACACACACATTACCGCACTGAACTTGCGCCGCTAAATCCTTAGGGTTGCGCAATAACACTTGCTGATAATGCTTAAGTTGGCTCTCGAACGTTTGCATGAGGTGATTTTAGCGCATCGCTAGTTTTGTGGGCATGAAAATTTTACTCAGTTTTGTTTTAGGTGACTTGGCAAGTACAACGTTAGCTACTAAAATTGGATAGATGTGATCAAATAAGGTGAATTTTTATCCCTATTTTTCACCCGAGCAAAAAATTATGCTCTGCGAGCCTTTATTTATAAGGCTTCCAGAGCATCTAAATAAGATGCGTCAAAAATATCGCATTTTAGCGAGTTGTTTTAATCCTAATTTTCGCAACAAAAAACGGTTAGGGTTGAGTAAGCTAATAAATTCGTGGTTGAGGCTCAAAGTTTCCCCACAAATAATTTGTGCGAGAATTTCGGCGCAATAGGGTGCGCTGGTAAACCCTCTGCTACCATGTGCTACATTGATATGAAGCCCTTTAACCCATGGTAAAAATGCAGGCTTGGTATTGAGGCGGGGTGGTTTGGATTTCAGCAAGACGTTATCTAACAATTCACCTACTAAGGGAAAATAGTCGTTAGAGGTGCATCTGAATGAAACGCGACCGCCTTGAACGTTGTCTTTGAGATTTTCGTACAACGGGTTTGAAAAACATTTAAGCTTGGAAAGATTGGCGAGATGATCTTCCTTATTCAGCGTTAACTCCCTGTTTTCGGTGGAAAATGTTGCGCCCAAGCAGTGCTGACCATTATCGGCCGGGCTCAGGTAGCCATCGCTACAGATAATAGATTTTAATTTTTGGCTGGCATTCGTGGCTGTAAGCATGCTGACTTGTCCGCGCACCGCTTGCGTTTTTAGGTAGAGATTCAGTCCCAAATTTTGCGCTTCATTGGCATTTGCAATAATAACAATATCGGCTTTTTCCATGAGTTTATTATTTGAATAAATTTCAAATAAATCATTATTTTTCAATAAATTATCAATGTTAATTAATGTTTTAAGTGATATATTATCATGGGCAGTTAAACGCTGACAAAGCTGTTGTGGATTAACCCAGGCGGCCTTTGGAAAATACAATGCGTCATGCGTAAGGCCTATGCCTGCAAGCTTGCTGGCCTCATCCGCATCAACATATTTCAGAATATCGTCAGCATGGTTTTGTGCAGCTACTTTTTGAATGCGCGCTAATTCTCTCGGGTTGAAGCCAAGTTGCAGCATGCCGCAGACATTTAAGTAAGCAGGGTTTAGATTAAGCGAATTAAACAGATTCAAGCTATATCGGTAACTTTCAAGTGCGAATCTGCTTGCATCGTCATTACCGCTTAAACGCGGGTAAAGCATCGCCTGAGGATTGCCTGAGGCTTCGCTGGCGATTGATGCATTGCGTTCGAACAAAGTCACGGTAATGCCACGCAGTGCCAGCGCATGAGCGGTGCTGCAACCAGCAATACCGCCGCCTATGATGATTGCAGAACTAGGCTTCATTTGGCTGACCTGCAAAATATCCTATGAGCATTTCACGTTTTTTGCCGAATCCAGCACGTTTGGACACCTCAAAGCCTGCATTAGCCATACCTCGACGCACATCACCCGCGCTCGTGAAGGTAGCAAATGTCGTGGATGGTTTAGATAGCCTTGCCATATGTTCAAATAATGGCGTTTGCCACATATCAGGATTTTTTGCAGGTGCAAAACCATCTAAAAACCAGGCATCAACTTTTTCATTGACTTGGTTAAAGCATGCTGTGGCATCACCGATTAAGAGGCTTAATTGAACGCGATTGTCAAAAAGCGAAAGGGTTTTTGCACCGCTAATCAAGTTTACATATTGCGCTAAAAGTGGCTCTGAAAGAATTTTGAGTTGCGGCCATGAGCTTAAGGCCGTGTTCATATCATCTAAGCTCAGCGGATATTTTTCTACGCTTAAAAAATGCAATTTTGCCTGCTTTGGGGCTGAGGTAAGCCACGTGTTAGCTGCACATAAGAAGTTAAGTCCTGTACCGAAGCCCGTTTCTGCGATAGTAAATGCTTGGATATTTGAATCAAGCCAGCGATTTATTAAGTCGTTACCTTGCAAAAATACGTAGTCTGTTTCTAGCAAACCATTGTCGGTTGAGAAGTAAACATCTTGAAACTCGCGTGCAAATGGCTGGCCATCTCGCCATTCGATATTAGCAGTATTGCCGTTTGGGTTTTGCATGTTCAGTGGAATGATCTTTGAGGTTGTATTGACGATAGGATTTTCGCATAAAAAATGGGAAACCAATTCATCGCTTGGCTTCCCAGTGTTGAGCTGACAATAAAATAACTTACTCTAGGTGGTGCGTGGTTTCTAGCTTGCGATTACGCATCAAGTCATGGATGAGAGGTGCCAAGATAATCTCCATTGCCAAGCCCATTTTTCCGCCTGGGACTACAATATTATTGCGACGCGACATGAATGAATCTTTCAGCATTGAAAGCAGGTAAGGAAAGTCCGCCATACCTGGGTCGCGGAAACGAATCACCACGAAACTTTCATCTAATGTTGGAATGTCGCGCATCACGAACGGATTAGAGGTATCAACAATCGCTACACGTTGAAAGTTAATGTGTGTGTTAGAAAATTGTGTCGCAATGTAGTTAATGTAAGATGGCATGCGTCTTAGTATGGTTTCCACAGTTTCTTCTGCAGCGTAGCCACGCTCAGAGCTGTCTCGATGGATTTTTTGTATCCATTCCAAGTTAATCACGGGCACTACGCCTATGCCTAAATCCACGTGAGCTGGCAGATTGACTTTGTCAGTTTTCACCATGCCGTGCAAGCCTTCGTAGAACAGCACATCACTTTCTTCCGGTAAGTTCTCCCAAGGCGTGAATTCGCCAGCACCTAAATTAGTACCTAGTCGTGCATTTTGTTCTGCCGCTTCGGCAGTGTTATGGATGTAATAACGTTTTTTACCTGACCCTGTTTGACCGTAAGTCTCGAACAATTCCTCAATTTTATCAAAGTGATTAGCTTCAGGCCCAAAGTGGCTGAAGTGGTTATTGCCCGCAGCTTCAGCCTTTTTAACGGCAACTTTAAACTCTCTGCGATTTAATGAATGATAACTATCACCTTCAACTATTGCAGCATTGATACCTTCTCGGCGAAATACATGTTCAAACGAGCGTTTTACAGTGGTGGTGCCCGATCCGGAAGAGCCGGTAACAACGATGACAGGGTGCTTCTTTGACATGATTATTTCCCCTTGTATATTTATGGTTATCTATTTTATATTCTACATTAGCGGTGACTGAATTGCTTAGTAAAAGTAATTCGTATTTTAGGCAATTTTATTTAGATATTTTGGTTGATTGGCGCGTCGATGCTAATCGATTCGTAAATTTTACTGTTGCTTAGAATTAGGTGTTGGTATAGTGTGATTCAAACGAGATAACAATAATTTTTAGTCAGTTGTATATGGGAGAAAATGATGGATCAGTCAGTACGTTATTCAGATCTTAGTCTCAAGGAAGAAGATCTTGTCAAAGGCGGTAAGCATATTTTAGTGGCTTACAAAATGAAGCCAAAATCCGGCCATGGTTACCTAGAAGCGGCAGCACATTTTGCAGCTGAATCTTCTACTGGTACTAACGTTGAAGTTTCAACCACAGATGATTTTACTAAAGGCGTGGATGCGCTGGTGTATCACATCGACGAAGCAACTGAAGATATGCGTATTGCCTATCCGTTAGATCTGTTCGACCGCAATATTACGGACGGCCGCATCATGCTTGTTTCTTTCCTGACATTAGCTATTGGTAATAATCAAGGCATGGGCGATATCGAGCATGCCAAAATGATTGACTTCTACGTGCCTGAGCGCGCGGTGCAATTGTTCGATGGTCCTTCAAAAGACATTAGCGATATGTGGCGCATTCTTGGTCGCCCGGTTAAAGATGGCGGTTATATTGCTGGTACGATTATTAAACCTAAATTGGGTTTACGTCCTGAACCCTTCGCTAAAGCTGCTTATCAATTCTGGTTAGGTGGCGATTTTATCAAGAACGATGAACCACAAGGCAATCAAGTGTTTTGTCCAATGAAGAAAGTAATCCCACTGGTGGTGGATTCGATGAAACGTGCTCAGGATGAAACAGGCCAAGCCAAGTTATTCTCTGCCAATATCACTGCAGATGACCATTATGAAATGTGTGCTCGTGCAGACTTTATTCTTGAAGCTTTTGGCCCAGATGCAGACAAAGTGGCTTTTCTGGTCGATGGCTACGTAGGTGGTCCAGGTATGGTGACGACTGCGCGCCGCCAATACCCCAATCAATATTTGCATTATCACCG
>JBARQL010000071.1:0-6347 GCA_049643685.1 Methylotenera sp. | reverse complement strand
TGCTGTAAACACGTAACCCATACATGCCGACGATGAGTAATTTGGCTAAATCTTCAGGGTTTTTATTGGCGGATATTGCACCTTGTTGTTGCGCTAGTTTGAGTACTTGCGCAAAGCCTGCTTCAAGCTGGGAAAAAGTTTGGCTAATGACTTCGCTGATTTCTTGGTCGTCTTCCGCCGCTTCAAGCAAAGTGTTGATAAGCAAGCAACCATTATTGCAGCCGCTGTTAACTGTGTGTGCAACTAAGCCGTGGAATAATTGCTCAATGCGCGCTAAAGGCGGCAAATCGGCTTTCAAAGTGGCATTGACTAAGTTTTGTATATCTTGGCGATAACAATCCACCGCTTCTAGAAACAGTTTCTGTTTGTTTCCAAATGCCCAATATATGCTGCCTGGTTGAATATTGGTGGCATCGACAATGTCTTTGATAGACGTGGCGTTGTAGCCTTTACGCCAAAATACATCCATCGCCTCACGTAGTACAGTTTCACGTTCAAATTCTGCAGGTCTTGCCATTTCAAATTCCTTTTTTGCACATTGTGTAAATTGTACTTGAATTATCATTCAAGTACAGCTATAGTTTGCAATACTTGAATTATAATTCAAGTATTATGCCCAAGTTTAATCTTTCAAATATAACGCTTTCTAATTTAAAACTTTTAAAATTAAGTCTATGGAGAAATAGTATGCAGGAACTCATTTTACCCTTCAATTTGAGCATGAGCTTGCTGTCGTTTGGGCTTGTTGCTAAGTGGTACCTGATGCCAAAACTATCTGTAATGCCGCGTAAAGAGGCGCTAATTTTACTTTTGCTGCCACACACCATTCGGCACATGGGTTTAACTTTTTTGCTTGTGGGGGTGACTTCGCAGGTGTTGGATGCACGCTTTGCGCATCCTGCTGCGTTGGGTGATTTGCTCGCTGCGGTGCTCGCTTTTGCCGCCATCTTTGCTTTACGTCTAGAGTGGAAAATGGCGATACCATTAGTTTGGGTGTTTAACATTGTTGGTGTATTAGACTTGCTAGATGCGCTGATACGCGGCCTATTATATGTAGTACCGAGCGGCTTATTAGGCGCAACCTATTTTATACCAACTCTGATTGTGCCAACTTTACTGGTGTCGCATGTCATAATTTTTAAATTGCTATTAAAAAAAGCGGGGTAATTTAAAACATGCAGAAAGAAAATAACTATCGCTACGGTTCATTTACTTTAGGCACGGTGCTGACCGATATGGCTTTTAACGGCGGTGTTAAGCCTGATGCGCAAGTAGGCAAAATTAAGCTCACCACCACAGATGCGCAATTATTTGAGTGGCCGCGCGCCAATAGCCCACCGTTACTTTTGTTGGTATTTGGCTCACGCTCATGCCCTGCGACGATTAGCAGTATTCCTGACATCAAAAATTTATATACGCAATATGGCAATGAAGTGGAATTTGCGTATTTGTATGTGCGTGAGGCGCACCCAGGTGAGCATATTCCGCAGCCGCAAACCATGCAAGATAAAACTGTGCAAGCTTGCGCATTACAGAATGAGTATGACATTCCGTGGAAAGTTGCTGTTGATACGTTATATGGTGAAGTGCATCACTTACTCGCCACACGGCCTAACGCAGCGTATTTGATTGATGCCACAGGTAAAGTGGTTTTCAGAACACTTTTTGCAGCAAATGCAAATGTTATTAAAAAAGCCATTCAGCAGCATTTAAATGACAAACCCATTGCCAAGCAAGAACGCAGTCCTGTGGTTTACCCCGTGTTAAAACTCATTGGCTTGATGTGGGCGGTGTTGGGCAAGGCTGGCACTTCGGCACAACGCGATTTGCTTTTGCATACTCCGTTCATTTATCTGCCGTCGCGTATTGCTACGTTGCTAAGTGTGCAATCGCCATTTGCGCGTGGGAGTATTGCAATGGCATTAACCATCGTCATTTTTGCCTTGATAACATGGGCAATAATTGGCTATATATAATGGCATCATAAAAAGGGAACGTTATGAAAATATCAGAACTACAGCGCAAATTATTATTTGCGTTCATCATGTCAGCCAATACCGCCTTAATAACAACAGGCATTGTTGTCTATAAACAAGCAAAGTCACACGAACATGCTATTGCACAATTGATAGCGCAATGGCTAAGTGCATTTATCACTGTTTGGCCGATTGTGTTTATGGTTATTTTGCTAATAGCACCTTTAGTGAATCGGATACTTGACCAACTATTTGTGTTGAATAAAAATTAACTAAAAGCCTTTAAAATGCCCCATCTTATTTCGATGCTCTGGAAGCCGCCTAGAATGAGGCTCGCAGAGGCATAAAATTTTCTCGGGCGATTTTAGGTGATTGTTCGCCATCATAATCTGCTCAAAAGTTTGCCAAATAAGCTGCAATTATCAACCAGATTTTTGCGGTGCACTTTTGATTTATCGCATCAATTTGCATAATACTTAACAGATAGGGCTTTCACTAAATTGATTTTCCAGCGAAAATAGCAGTTACATTCTTAATAACAACTATTTAAGTAGCCATTTTTATGACAAGACAAAGCAGTTACACTAAAGAAGAGTTAATTAAATGTGGCGAGGGCGGTATGTTTGGTGAGGGTAATGCACAATTGCCATTGCCGCCGATGTTGATGTTTGACCGCATTATTTCGATTACGGCTGATGGTGGTAAATATGGCAATGGGCAAATTATTGCCGAGCTCGATATTAAGCCTGATTTATGGTTTTTTGATTGCCATTTTACGGGTGACCCAGTGATGCCAGGCTGCTTGGGGCTAGATGCGATGTGGCAATTGGTAGGCTTTTTTCTAGGTTGGTCTGGCGGCCCTGGTCGTGGCCGTGCGTTGGGTGCGGGCGAGGTGAAATTTACCGGCCAAGTGTTACCAACGGCCAAAATGGCGACTTATACCATCGATTTAAAACGCGTGATCATGCGTAAATTAGTGATGGGCGTGGCCGATGCGACCATGAGTTTAGACGGCCGTGAGATTTATGTGGCGAATGATTTACGCGTAGGATTGTTTACGCGGACGGATAATTTTTAATTTATTCGCTTTATCAATAGAATAAAAAAAGTTTTAGAGGAGCACGAAATGCGTCGTGTCGTGATTACAGGGTTTGGCATAGTTTCTAGCTTAGGCAACAATAAATCTGAAGTGCTGGCAAGCCTGAAAGCAGGCAAATCAGGCGTTACTTATCAACCGGAATATGCTGAAATGGGTTTGCGTTCGCACGTGGCAGGTTCGATTAAAAATCTGAATGTGGAAGAGCTTATTGACCGCAAACTCATGCGTTTTATGGCCAAAGGCCATGCCTATGCTTGGCTGGCGATGCAAGAGGCGATTGCCGATGCGCAATTGCCTGAAGAGCAGGTTTCAAATATTCGTACTGGCTTGATTGTAGGCGCGGGCGGGGCTTCGCACGAAAGTATTTTAGAAGGTATTGATACGTTGCGTGAAAAAGGCGTGCGTCGCGTAGGACCCTATATGGTGACTAAAGCCATGGCCAGCGGCGTATCTGCTTGCTTGGCAACAGGCGCGAAAATCAAAGGCATCAATTACGGTATTAGTTCCGCATGCTCAACTAGCGCACACTGTATTGGCGCGGGCGTGGAGCAAATTCAACTCGGTAAGCAAGATATTATTTTTGCAGGTGGCGCTGAAGAAGAGCATTGGACATTGTCATTCATGTTTGATGCGATGGGCGCACTCAGCAGCAAATATAACGAAACGCCAGAGAAGGCTTCACGTACTTATGATGCCAATCGTGACGGCTTCGTGATTTCTGGTGGCGGCGGCATTGTGGTGCTGGAAGAATACGAGCATGCCAAAGCACGTGGCGCTAAAATTTACGCTGAAGTGGTCGGTTACGGTGCAACGTCAGATGGTTACGACATGGTCGCGCCAAGTGGCGAAGGTGCGGTGCGCTGTATGCAATTAGCCTTGCAAGGCCATGACGGCAAAAAAATAGAAAAAGTGGATTACATCAACACGCACGGTACCAGTACGCCCGTGGGCGACACCAAGGAGTTGGAAGCGATTCGTGAAGTGTTTGGCGCGAATAATCCCGTGGCGATTGCTTCGACTAAATCACTTTCAGGTCATGCGCTCGGCGCGGCAGGCGTGAATGAGGCAATTTATACCTTGCTGATGATGGAAAATAACTTTATCGCGGCTTCTGCCAACATCGAAACGCTGGATCCCGCTGCAGAAGGCCTGAATATCGTGCGTAAAGCGATTGAAAATGTAAAAATTGAAACCGCATTATCCAACAGTTTTGGTTTTGGTGGTACCAATGCGACCTTAACGTTGTCAACAAAAAATCTATAACAGACGTTGAGTGTGCTGGAGATTTATTAATGACGATTATTTAAAGGCAGCCTTTCAATGAAGATTAAGTTTTTTGCTATTTTATGTGTGTTAGTGTCATTGGCTGGTTGTGCTGGCTTGAGTGACCGTACAGTAAATGTCAGCGAAGTTGATGTTCAAAATATGCTGAACAAAAAACTGGCAGTACCGATTGAGTTATTGAAAATATTTGATGTGAATTTAAGTAACTCCATTGTGAAATTTGATCAAACCACCGGCCGCATGCAAACTACGTTAGATACTGTGCTTAACAGCCAGTTGTTGGGTGAAAGCCTGACAGGCAAAGTGGGCATTTCAGGCAAACTGCGTTTTGATGCGGCCACGCAATCGATCGTTTTGGATGAGCCGTCAATTGATCTTTTTAACATTGACGGAGCTGACGGTAAATATAACGAGATTTTGAGTTCACTGGCCAAAACGGTGGGTGGGCAAATGCTCAATGGCATGGCACTTTATACCGTTAAACCAGAAGATTTGAAGTTTGGCGGCGCGACTTACGCACCTAAAGACATGCTGGTGACTGATAAGGGCTTGCAGATTACGCTTTCGCCCACTAAGTAATTCAATCTATTGCAAATATTTTAGCAAATATAAGCTCTATAAAATCAAGGCCGCGACCACGTTGCGGCCTTCACTCATTAAAATGTTGTAAGTTCTACAGGCCGCTGCAGTAGTCATGCATTCTAGCGGAATGCCTTTTGCAGTCAAAGCTTGGTAGGTTCTAGGGTGTAAAAATTGGTGTTTTTCACCCGTTCCTAATAACACGACTTCTGCATTTAACGCTGCAATTTTGATGAAATGTTCTGTCGTTAAATGTGCAAAATCTAGCACTTCCCAATCAATAATAAGCTGCTGTGGCATCACAATCATGCTTTTGGCATGGCGTTGCCTATTCACCTCAATAAAGTTTTTATCGTAAGCGGTAATTAAGTGATTATTTTCAGCAGTGGTTAAGTGTAGTTTCACGCCAATTGTCGCCTGTTTCATTGAAAGAAATGCCTATTCTAATGTAAACTTATGCCTTTCACCATCATGCTATAGAGCAAAAAGTAGCCTTTCATGCAGTCACTTAAAAAATCCAATAAGCTTGCTAACGTTTGCTACGATATTCGTGGGCCAGTGCTGCAGCGCGCGCGTCAAATGGAAGAAGAAGGGCAGCGCATCATCAAACTCAATATCGGTAACCCTGGTGTATTTGGCTTGGATGTGCCTGAAGAGATGATGCAAGATGTGATGCGCAACATGAATAAAGCAGGCGTATATACCGATAGTAAAGGCTTGTTTGAGCCACGCAAAGCGATTATGCACTATACGCAAAGTAAGCATATTGCGGGGGTAACGGTCGATGACATCATCATTGGTAATGGTGTTTCTGAACTCATTGTCATGGCGATGCAGGGCTTGCTGAATAATGGTGACCAGGTGCTAGTTCCCATGCCCGATTATCCGCTGTGGACCGCCGCAGTCACCTTGGCAGGCGGCACAGCACGCCACTACTTGTGCGATGAAGCGACAGGCTGGTTGCCGGATTTAAAAGATATTGAAGCCAAAATTACTGCCAACACGCGCGGTATTGTGGTGATTAACCCGAATAATCCAACAGGCGCGCTTTACCCGCCCGAAATCTTAGAGGGCATTATTGAAATCGCGCGCCATCATAAGCTGGTGATTTTTGCCGATGAAATTTACGATAAAGTGTTGTATGACGGTAATGTGCATACTTCAATTGCATCGCTTGCGGATGATGTGCTGTTCGTGACATTTAATGGCTTGTCTAAAAACTATCGTGCGTGCGGTTATCGCGCAGGCTGGATGATATTAAGTGGTGAGAAAAAACACGCCAGCGATTTTATCGAAGGTTTGAATATGCTGGCTTCTATGCGTTTATGCGCCAATGTGCCAGGACAATTGGCTATTCAGACAGCGCTTGGCGGTTATCAAAGCATTGATGATTTAGTCGCACCAGAAGG
>JBARQL010000070.1:0-3492 GCA_049643685.1 Methylotenera sp. | reverse complement strand
TGACTTCTTGCGGCAGGAGCAAGGCACGGCGTTGGTCTGAGATACTTTCGGAGCCGCCGCCGCTTTTGCCGTAACCATGGCTACGGCTAATGCTACGGCTTTTTTCGGTGATGTAGCCTAGACTTTCTGACACGTCATTGGCATCTGTTTGATCACGTGGTGCATAGACAATCTGCATCGCATGATTCGTCATCAGTGTTCTCGCATCATCTTTACCATAATTGCTAGGCGATTCTAATTGCGCGGTGCTTTGTATAATCGGCAACAGACGTAAGTTGTAACCTGCAATGTAACTCACAGCGGTGGCGATGATGTTCACCACACCGATACTGGTAAATTCGTCCATGAGTAACAGGCATTGATATTTGAGTACTGTTGGATTTTTTTGTGGCAATTCTTTAGTGTTGAGATTGACTAACTGGCTAAAAAGCAAATTGATAATGAGCTTGGCATCACCTAATTTATTCGGCGTAATGCCAATATAAATCGACATTTTCTTTTTACGCACATCGCGTACATCAAAGTCACAGGCACTGGTGGCGGCATCGACAATCGGATTGCGCCAAGGCAATAGTGGTGCATTAAAGGTGCTTAATATGGATGACAGCACGTCATCACTAGAACTTAGAAAGTTACGCATGGCACCACGACATTCGCTACTCAACCATGCATAGGGCATGACCTTTTCTTCAAAATACTGTTTAATCGGTAAGCCTGAATCACGGCCTGAAGTTTGGCGTAGCACTTCACCCATGGTGACGGGATAGTCGGGTAATGTTGAGGCTAACCCCTCTTCCTCACGCTGATCACGCAGTTCACATAAAAACAGCGTCACAGCTAAAAATAGATTGCGTGCGTTATCATTCCAGAAAGCGTCTTTGCCGCCACTTGGCCAAATAGCATTGCCAAGACTAAATATGTCACCAACGCGGAATACGCCTTTGCTGATGGCACTAAAGAAATTGTATCGGTGCGTGCGTGGTGCGGGTTTGCCGTTGTTGTCTAGGTCTTCAGCGAACGGGTTGAATAGGTAAATTTCTTGTTTCAATACATCCTTACGATAGCCCGCAGTGATGTCAAAGTTTTCTTGTTTGATGTCGAGTACGCAGACAGACTCTTCATAACTCAATAAATTAGGAATAACTACACCCACCCCTTTACCGCTACGGGTAGGTGCAGCCAGCATCACAAACTGTTGCCCAGGAAAGCGTAATGTTTGGCCTCTATACTTACCAACCACAATGCCTTCATCACCGAGCAGGCCTGATTTAACCACCTCGCCGTGCGTTGCCCAGCGTGCGCTACCATGTAGTTCGCGTCTTTTGCGCGTGGCAAGTACTACTAGCAATGGGATGGCAACGTAAATAAGCAATACGCTAGCACCGCCTGTTACCGCAATACGCTTGCCTTGGCCAACTAGCCCTCCGTTTAGATAGGCATTCAGATAATCTGGCCATGCCCAAAAATAGACCGCCGCGCCGTAGTGCAAGGGATTAATTTTAAAGACGGCCAGCACCATAGCTCCAGCTAGGAGCATGGTCAATGGAAATGCCACTAATACAATCAGCAGCACACCCGTGGCTTTTAGTGCAGTTCTATGGTCTTTGTAGAATGCTGAAATTGGATGAATCATGGATGTTAGCTCGTTGGCCAGTTTTCAATACACGTTAATTTCTACACGTCTATCAGGGGATAGGCAGTCAATTAAAGCTTGGCGCCCTAGTTTGTTGCTACAGGTTTGTGTGGTGGCCGAGCTCACAAGGCTACCTTTGCCTAAGCTTGTAAATTGAATGTAGCTTAGGTTATTTTCAAACTGAAGATAGGCGCGCACAACATCTGCTCGCTTAGTTGAAAGTGCATGGTTATACGCCGCTGATCCTAGTTTATCGGCATAGCCAACGACGCTAATGGCTTTAACGTTATTCATGGATTTAACTGATGTTGCAAAGCTTCTCAAGGCAGCTTTACCTGACTCTAGTAATGCTGTTTGATTGAACGCAAATAAGGTACTGGCTAGTAGCGTAGCTTCTGTTAGCTCAGGGGATTTAGTCGACTCTGGCATTGTTGCAATAACTGACGTAACCTCACTCTTAGACATATTTTGTAGGCGGCTTTGCTCTAACTTGTTTTGAGTTAGCTGCGCTTCTAATTGTGCGATTTTCGCCTGCATGGTTGCAACTTCGGCTTGCATTTGCATGAACGGATTATTGCTTGTGGCACTCATAGTCGGTATCACTTTTACTTGGTTTTCAGCCTGATTGATTGGTACGCGCTTTGCGCCATCAGGTACGATTAAAGCACTGTTATTCGTGCAGCTTGCCAGCGTGAATGCGCCAGCAATGGTGGCTAATAATGTGATATTTTTAGTCGTGATTTTCATGGTTTGCATCCTCTTTTCTTAATTTTAAGTTTCCAGCGCAACTTCTAATTTCTTGAATGGGTTGAAGTAGATGGCGGTCATTTTGTATGCAGTGCCTATTTGTACGTCATTCTCATTAAAAACGGATCGAGCTTCTAAATGCGCGATAACATCGACGGCGCTTAACAATAAGCGTTTAATCGCTACATCTTGATAGGCGGTAGATTCTGGGTGTTCTTTTGCCATAAATATGAAGCGGCCAATGGCCTCTTCAGGTGAGCCTGCGTGCCAGCTGGTGATACTGCCACCATGCCCGCTGAGTAACAATTTCAGATAATCATAACTTTCAGCACCACGCAATTCGGCTAATAGCACACGGTCTGGGTTCATGCGCATAGTGCTATGAATCAAATCTGACGGCGTAACTTTGGCTTGACCTTGCCCGCCCTTGCTATAAGTTAAATGCACCACGTATTCATGACTCGGTAGAAACAATTCGCGTGCATCTTCAATGGTAATAATCGACTCATGTTGCGGTATCGACTGACACAGCATTTTAGAAAAAGTGGTTTTGCCTGAGCCCGTTTCGCCGACAATGCTGATATTTTTATCGACCTTGACTGCTTCAATGAAGAATTGACCAAATGACTTATTTTCCAGTAAATTGATTAAACGCACATCGGCTTTGCTTAATTTGCTCATGGCTTGAGCCAAGTGATGCTCATTAAAGTCATGTGCATCAAAGGACATTTCGCGCGGCCGTAACCACACAGTTTCGGAAAACAGCGCATCGGCTTCATATTCAGCCATGGTTTTAGTTAATATCATGGGTTTACGAATAGATAAGTTGACTAAGCCTTTTTGTACAACTGGTGGCAGCACCACTTGAATACGCTCATCGTTCGGCAAGTTGGCAGAAATAATAGGCGCTGACTTATTAATGCCTTGATTGCTGTAATTCCCTACCGCTACCGCAATTTGTTCAAGATGTGCCAAGCTCAGCAATGGTGCTTTTATCTTTTTTCGGCCTTTGTCATTTTTAACGATAATTTCATACGGCTTATTCACAAAAATATCGGTCACACCGTCTTCATTTAAATAATGCGTAATCGGTTCAAGTAACAGACGTAAGG
>JBARQL010000069.1:0-16884 GCA_049643685.1 Methylotenera sp. | reverse complement strand
ACAGAATCAAAGGTTTGTGTCCCCGCTGATTCGCCTAATGTTTGTTTAAGTCCATAACCAGTAGGAGAATGGCAAACGCGCGCGCAGGTGTCCACATTATTCGTGCCAAATACTGCACGCACTAATTTTTGAGTCACATACACTTCTTCATTCGTACATCGGCTAGATGTAATGCCGCCCATCGCATGCTTGCCATATTTGGCTTCGATACGCTTAATTTCACTGGCAGCGTAGGTAATAGCTTCATCCCAGCCCACGACCTGCCACGGGTCTTGTATGCTTTTACGAATCATCGGCGTGGTGATACGGTCTTGGTGCGTTGCATAACCCCATGCAAAGCGCCCTTTCACACAGGAGTGCCCGTGATTTGCACCGCCGTTTTTATTTGGCGTCATGCGGATCACTTCTTCTCCTTTCATTTCCGCATTAAAGCTACAACCAACGCCGCAATAGGCGCACGTGGTTGTCACACTATGCTCTGGCACACCGTGATCAATCACGGTTTTTTCAATTAAAGTAGCCGTTGGGCAAGCCTGTACACACGCGCCGCATGATACGCATTCAGATTCCATAAAATCGGTAATGCCTGCCGCCACTTTTGATTCAAAGCCACGACCAGAGATAGTGAGCGCAAACGTACCCTGCGTTTCTTCGCACGCACGCACACAACGTGAGCAAACAATACATTTACTTGGGTCAAACGTAAAATACGGGTTGCTTTCATCTTTGGCTGCTTTTAGGTGATTTTCACCTTCATAGCCATAACGCACTTCGCGCAAGCCCACTGCGCCCGCCACATCTTGCAACTCACAATCACCATTAGTGGCGCAGGTTAAGCAATCTAGCGGATGGTCTGAAATATACAGCTCCATCGTGCCACGGCGAATGTCGGCCAGTTTTGGCGTTTGCGTATGCACTTTTAAACCTTGAGCCACAGGCGTAGTGCATGAGGCTGGATAACCACGGCGACCTTCAATTTCCACTACGCACAAGCGGCACGAGCCAAACGGCTCTAACGAATCAGTCGCGCATAATTTAGGCACGTTAATGCCCGCCAATATGGATGCACGCATAATCGATGTGCCTTCAGGCACCGTGATTTCGCGGTCATCAATCATCAGCGTAATTTGCCCGTTAGATTGGCTCGCTGGCGTGCCGTAGTCTAGCTGATCATCATAGTTGGTGCGGCTATGCTCGTGCTGATGATGCGTGTTACTGTATTTTATGTCGTCCATTTTTACGCTCTCTTTGCCAAACTAAGCTTTGGTAGCTTCAAAATACCATTTCTCAAAATACTACTTTTCAAAGTCCTCGGAAAAATGATTCATTGCGCTCAACACTGGGTAAGGCGTCATGCCGCCCAATGCGCACAGGGAACCATTCAACATGGTGTCACTTAAATCACGCACTAGTTTTATATTTTTAACGCGGTCAGTGCCTGCGATGATTTTATCAATTACCTCTGCACCGCGCGTAGAGCCAATGCGGCATGGCGTGCATTTACCGCAGCTTTCAATCGCGCAAAATTCGAAGGCATAACGTGCCATTTTCGCCATATCTACCGTGTCATCAAACGCCACAATGCCGCCGTGCCCTAGCACCGCCCAAATATTGGTAAACGCTTCGTAATCTAGCGGTGTGTCAAATTGACTTTCAGGCAAAAATGCGCCTAGCGGGCCGCCGACTTGTACAGCGCGAATCGGCTTGCCAGTAGCTGAACCGCCGCCAAAATCATAAAGCAACTCGCGCAAAGTTGCACCGAAGGCTAACTCCACCAAACCCGTTTGTTTTAAATTTCCAGCCAGCTGAATGGGCAAAGTGCCGCGTGAACGGCCCATGCCGTAATCGGCGTAATATTGCGCGCCTTTGTCTAAAATAATCGGCACGGTGGCAATTGAAATGACGTTATTCACTACCGTAGGCTTGCCAAATAACCCTTCAATGGCAGGTAATGGCGGTTTAAAGCGCACTTGGCCGCGTTTGCCTTCTAAACTTTCTAGCAATGAAGTTTCTTCGCCACACACATACGCACCTGCGGCGCGGCGTACTTCTAAGTTGAAAGTGTGGCTTGAGCCGCAGATTTTTTCGCCTAAATAGCCTGCTTTTTCTGCACGCTTAATCGCTTCGTTCAAGGTTTTTAGCGCATGAGGGTATTCACTGCGTAAGTAAATGTAGCCTTGCGTTGCGCCAACGGCAACGCCAGCAATCGTCATGCCTTCAATCAGCACATACGGGTCATCTTCCATAATCATACGGTCAGAATACGTGCCAGAATCGCCTTCATCTGCGTTACATACAATGTATTTTTGATCAGCTTTGCAACCTAATACCGTATTCCACTTAATGCCCGTTGGGAACGCTGCGCCACCACGACCGCGTAAGCCAGAATCAGTGACGGTTTTTACAATTTCTGCGCCTGATAATCTGAGTGCGTTTTTAAGGCCCTTATAGCCATCGTGCGCTAGGTAATCCTCTAGCGAAACCGGGTCAGTAATACCAACGCGCGCAAAGGTGAGGCGCTGTTGTTTTTTAAGCCAATCTAGCTCTTCCGTTAACCCTAAATTCAATGCATGTGCACCAGCATTAAGGAAATCCGCATCAAATAAACTGGTGACGTCTTTAGGCTGCACAGGCGCGTAAGCTACGCGACCTTTGTCTGTAGCGACCTCTACAAATGGTTCGAGCCAAAATAAACCACGAGAGCCATTACGAATTAATTCAATCTGAATGCCGCGTTTTTGTGCTTCTGCCGCAATGGCTTTGGCGGTGCGGTCTGCACCTAAAGACAGTGCACTGGAATCGCGAGGAACATAAACTTTTACCATCAAACTGCCCTCGCTTCACTAATCAATTCGGCCACTTTTTCTGCATCCACTCGACCAATCACCTCATCACCCATCATTACCGCAGGTGAGCAAGCACAATTACCTAAACAATACACAGGCAAAAGCGTTATTGCGCCGTCTTTAGTGGTTTCGTGATAATCAATGCCCAGCGTAGATTTAATATGGGCTTCTAATTTTTCTGAGCCCATCGCCTGGCAAGACTCTGCACGACACACTTGCAGCACATGATGACCCACTGGATGGCGTTGAAAATGGTGATAAAACGTGACCACGCCATGCACCTCAGCTACCGACAGGGCTAAGGCTTTTGAAATCGGTAGATAGCAAGCTTCTGGCACATATCCAATATCATCTTGAATCGCATGCAGTAATGGTAGCAAAGCACCAGGCATCATTTTATGCGCTGCAATATGCTCTTCAATTTTTGTGAATTCTTGTGTTGTTAGTTCAGTTGCCACAACCAATCTCCAAATAGCTACTTTTGATTTTATTTTCTCTACATAAGCTTGCGTATGATATACCTTATTTAAGCCTATTTAAAGCCAAATAAGGCGTAATATATCACTTCTATCTGACAGTCATTTTGCGGCATAATTCCACCGATGAACACCATACTTAAAACACCTCAGCTCATCGATCAGTTTGGTCGCACGGTAGATTACATCCGCTTATCTATTACAGACCGTTGCGATTTTCGTTGCACCTACTGCATGAGCGAAGAAATGACCTTTTTACCCCGCATTGAGGTGCTAAGCCTAGAAGAATGTGCGCGGATAGTAAAAGTGTTTGTCAGCCTAGGCGTAAGCAAAGTACGCATCACTGGTGGCGAACCGCTGGTACGCAAAAACGCGCTTTGGCTTTTTGAAGAAATCGGAAAATTAGAAAAGTTAAAAGAATTAGTAGTCACCACGAATGGAAGCCAATTAGAAAAGCATGCAAAAGCACTCAAGCAATCTGGAGTTCAGCGCATTAATGTTTCACTGGATAGTTTAAAAGCAGAGCGATTTAAGCAAATAACACGCACCGGAAACCTCGAGCAGGTATTAGCGGGCCTGCAAGCCAGTATTGACGCGGGTTTCAGCGGCATTAAATTAAACACCGTACTCATACGTGGTACGAATGATGACGAAACTGTAGATTTAGTACAGTTTGCTATCGACAAAAAAATCGACATCAGCTTCATTGAAGAAATGCCGCTAGGCAATGTCAATCATGCACGTGAGAGCACCTTTGTGAGCAATACTGATACCTTGAAATTACTACAAAGCGAGTACTCACTACTTGCCAGTACCGAAACTACAGGCGGTCCAGCACGTTATTGGCGCGTTGCGAATAGCGACACAAAAGTCGGCTTTATTTCACCGCATAGCCACAACTTTTGCGAAAGCTGCAACCGCGTACGTATTACCTGCAAGGGCGAACTGTATTTATGCTTAGGTCAAGAAGATAAGATTGATTTAATGCCGCTTTTACGTGAATATCCAAATGACGACCAACCATTAATAGATGCTATTTTAAGCAGCATGACCATCAAACCCAAAGGCCATGACTTCGATTTACGGCGTGCTGAACCAGTCGTCATCAGGTTTATGTCACATACAGGCGGGTAATTTAACGATGGCAATTTCAGCAGTCATTCTCTCTGGCGGCCGCGCTACCCGAATGAACGGTATTGATAAAGGCTTGGTAATATTGCAGCAAAAACCGCTGATTCAACATGTGATTGACCGTTTAACGCCGCAAGTAGATGAAATACTCATTAACGCGAATCGAGAACTTGAACAATACCGAACTTTTGGCTATCGCGTTTTGCAAGATGAAGTGGCCGAATTTCTAGGGCCGTTAGCGGGTTTTAGTTTAGGGTTGCAGCATGCCAAGCATGAGTATCTGTTAACCGTGCCTTGCGATTCGCCCTTATTACCACACGATTTGGCACAGCGTTTAATGGCAGGTTTACATGAAAAGAATGCAGATGTTGCCGTGGCGAGTAGTGATGACAGCGTACACCCAGTGTTTTGTTTATGCAGAAAAAGTGTGTTACCTTCACTCACCGAATATTTAGAACAGGGTGAGCGCCGGGTGAGTGCTTGGCAAAAAAACCAAAAATATATTGAAGTAGATTTTAGCAACTCTGCAATCGGCCTAAACGAAGCGTTTACCAACGTGAATACTTTTGAAGATTTAAGAGCATTAGAGTTAACACGATGAAAAACACAAAAATAACCAATCCAAGTCTAAATCAAATCGCCACTGACCCTTCTTGCATGGATGATTATGATCCCAATGCAATGTCTGTTGTACAAGCCAGACAATTTATAAAGCAGTTTTTAAGCCCAATATCAACTACTGAAACTTTGCCTATTCGCGAAAGCTTGGGGCGCGTGTTGGCGACCGAGATTATCTCACCCTGTAATGTGCCAAACCACAATAACTCTGCGATGGATGGGGTTGCATTGCGATTTTCTGATGCGAAAAAGCCACTCAAATTGATTGGGACTGCGTTAGCTGGCAAGCCATTTACGGGAAAAGTAAATGCAGGGGAATGCATCAAAATTATGACTGGGGCGGTGATCCCTTCGTGGGCGGATACCGTGGTGATGCAGGAGCGCATCACCCAAAATGGCGATGTCATTACCATTCAAACAACGCCCACATTAGGTGCAAACATCCGCTTAGCTGGAGAAGATCTAAGCGTGGGTTGCACCGTATTGGCACAAGGTCATTTAATGCGGCCCGCAGATTTAGGTCTAGTCGCATCGCTAGGCGTAGCTGAAGTGAGCGCTTACAAAAAACTATTTATCGCGTTTTTTTCTACGGGTGATGAATTGATTGGCGTAGGAAATCCGCTAACGGAAGGACAGATTTACGATAGTAATCGTTACACGATTTTTGGGATGCTAAGCAGACTGAATGTAGAAATGGTCGATTTAGGTGTTGTGCCAGATAACGCCGAACTATTGGAAACAGCGCTACTGAAAGCCGCAAGCGAAAACGATGTGGTCATCACCAGCGGCGGCGTTTCCGTTGGTGAGGCAGATTACATGAAAGCCTTACTTGCGAAACATGGGCAAGTATTGTTTTGGAAAATTAACATGAAACCAGGCCGCCCCTTGGCCTATGGAAAGGTGCATGGAGTGAATGGTAAGTCTGCGCATTACTTTGGTCTGCCCGGCAATCCTGTTTCTGCCATGGTGACTTTTTACCAATTTGTGCGTGAAGCTTTAATTATGCTAATGGGTGCAACACCAAAACCGTTACCTATATTTAATGTGCAATGCACGCAATCCATTAAAAAAGCTATAGGACGCACAGAATTTCAACGTGGGTTACTGTATGAAGATCATGGGGTTTGGAAAGTCAAACCCACCGGTAACCAAGGTTCTGGCATATTAAGCAGCATGAGTGCCGCCAATTGTTTTATCGTGCTCGACGAAGCTATTGGCAACCTTGAGGCTGGCGCAATAGTACAAGTTCAAGTATTAGATGGCATTATTTGATTCCGAATATAAAGACAATTGCTGACTTGGTTTATCATAAACAATTACTTTTAATCGAGTCAGTTCACATGCTAAGTAATTTTTCTTGTTTTTAGACCCACCGATGAGCAAAAAAAATAAATCCCTCAAAGATCTGCTGCTGATACACGAACTGGCCTTTATTTTACTCATCCTCCTTGCAGGCGCTGCTGGCACAACGGGCATACAATTGTGGGAAAAATCCAGCCAAGAAGCTAGCCGAATTAGCGCCCTAGTCGCTGAAGTTCAGCAAACCCGTGGTGATTTATATCGACAAATGAAAGAACTGTTCGATGCTTATTTTTTAGAAGATACCACCGCTAGAACAGAATATGACGACTTTACAGTCTCAGTAGAAAAGCACTTTGTTTTACTCAATTCTTTAGCAGTTGATGCGGCAGAAAAAGCCGCTATTGATGAGCTTCATGCAAATTACAAGCAATTTGTCGTGGAGACGCCAAAACTATTTGACCAATTTCAGAACGCAAATACGGCCGAAGTCAAGCGTGCCTTAAATACGGATATTGAAACTGGTTTATTTAAAAGTTATGAAGATATTCTGACGCGCACTGAGCGTTTACTTAAACTAAAACAATCTCAATTGGATCATCAATTAGCGAGTACTAAGCGTATTGCCTCGCTTTTATTAGTGATTCCATTGTTTTTAGCGGTGCTACTGCTAATTTTTTCAAGAATATTTTTGAAGCGAGCAATTGTCAAGCCAATCGCTGGCGTACTCAAAGCCACCTCAGAAATCAGTGCCGGGAACTTAACCCATAGAGCCCCAGAAGAAGGAGTCGCTGAATTAACTGAGGTCTCTAAAGCCATTAATGAAATGGCAGATAAATTAGCATTTAGTCAGGAGGCTTTGGTGCGTACTGAAAAACAGGCCGCTCAGGGCTTGCTGGTGCCAATGTTAGCGCACAATATTCGTAATCCATTGGCGAGCATACGGGCTACCGCACAAGTCATGGATGACCCAATGCATGATACGGAAACGCGCGATTCACTACTCGGCATCATCAATACTGTAGACCGACTTGAACGCTGGACTGGTGCATTATTAGCCTATTTATTACCGCTCAAACCACAATCAGGCCGCACTAGCATGCAAATTATTGTGGAAGGCGCATTGGGTCCATTGCAGCAAAAGCTGAAAGAAAAATCCATTCGGCTTATTTTGCCCACTTGGCCCGTTAATTCGACAATATTGACTGACCAGCATTTACTAGAACAAGTGATTTACAATTTACTATTAAATGCCGTAGATGCTTCTAAAGCATCTAGTGATTTAGAAGTGACGCTCGACATGTCTGCTCAGTCAATATCTTTACGGTTATTGGATCATGGAAGCGGCATGCCCTTTACTCCAGATCCCAGTGCGATAAGCGCGCCCACCACCAAACGATTCGGCACAGGTTTGGGTATACCATTTGCCTTCAAAGTATGTGATGTGTTGGGCGGGGAATTGAAATTTGAGGCAAGACCAGGCGGCGGGACAATCGTGTCAATTTCATTACCTAGGAACATGCATTCATCTTCCCCTTTAAGATAAATCCAGTTCAAAATGAATCAATAAAAACAGAACTTGAAAACAGATCTTGAGAAATAGAGCATGATTTTATGAAAATAACAGCATCTGCTATTGCCTTAATCTGGCTTTTTATCAACAATGATGCAAGGCCATCATTCAGATTAAATTGACTATGCAAAATCATCCTGTAACAGATTTTCAATTGACCGCAACCAGTGGCAAAAACTTTCAATTATCAGACCATCTTGGTAAAAACTTAATCCTCTATTTTTATCCTAAAGATTCAACCCCAGGCTGCACCACCCAAGGCATGCAATTTAGAGATGCTTATGAGGAATTTAAAGCACTTAACACAGAGATTTTTGGTCTATCTCGTGATGGCTTAAAATCGCATGAAAATTTTAAAGCTAAATTTAGTTTCCCATTTGAATTATTAGCAGATACAGAAGAAATTGCCTGTAATTTATTTGGGGTCATTAAAATGAAAAACATGTATGGAAAACAAGTAAGAGGTATCGAGCGTAGTACCTTTGTGATTGATAAAAATGGCATGCTCATCAAAGAATGGCGCGGTGTTAAGGTCGAAGGCCACGTAGCAGAAGTACTTGATTATATTAAAACGCTCAATTAGAAAGCGATTTCATGGCTAAAAAACAATTAAACGATACTAAGCTTTTTGTACTTGATACGAATGTACTTATCCATGACCCTTCTTCTCTTTTTCGCTTTGAAGAACATGATATTTTTCTGCCGATGGTAACGCTAGAAGAATTGGATAACAATAAAAAAGGGCTCACTGAGGTAGCACGTAACGCTCGCCAAGCCAGCCGTAATTTAGAAGAAATTGTCGGTACAGACTTGGTGGATCTCGAGCTTGGCTGCCCACTTAATGTGAACGGCAATAAGCACCTTACTGGTCGTTTATTTTTACAAACCATCCAGGTGTCTGCCGAGTTACCCGGCTTGGCAGGCTTTAAGGCAGATAATCAAATTTTAGCAGTGGTGCTGGATTTACAAAAACACCAGCCAAACAGGCAAGTCATTTTAGTCAGCAAAGACATTAATATCCGCATCAAAGCACGTGCGATGGGCATGCCGGCGGAAGATTATTTTAACGATAAAGTATTAGAAGATACGGATCTTTTATATAGCGGCATGAAAGAGTTACCTGCTGATTTTTGGGAGAAACACAGCAAGGCGATGGAATCATGGCAAGAAGCCGGTCGCATGTTTTATCGCATTAACGGCCCGTTATGCAAAACTTTTTTAGTGAATGAATTTATCTATTACGAATTTGAAAAACCTTTTCATGCCATGGTGCGTAGCGTGGAAGGCAACACGGCAGTGCTGGAGATCGTAAAAGACCATACTCAACCAAAACAGAATATTTGGGGTATTAATGCGCGTAACCGTGAACAAAATTTTGCGCTTAACCTATTGATGGATCCTGAAATCGACTTTGTAAGCTTGCTAGGCCAGGCCGGCACAGGTAAAACTTTACTCACACTCGCGGCTGGGCTTACTCAAGTACTAGATTCCAAATTATATTCAGAAATTATTATGACGCGCGTTACCGTTTCTGTGGGCGAAGATATTGGCTTTTTGCCTGGCACTGAAGAAGAAAAAATGGGGCCATGGATGGGTGCGCTAGACGACAATTTAGATGTACTCAATAAAAGTGATGGCGATGCAGGTGAATGGGGCCGCGCGGCCACGCAGGATTTAATTCGTAGCCGCATCAAAGTGAAATCACTCAATTTCATGCGCGGGCGCACGTTCCTCAATAAATTTTTAATTATTGATGAAGCACAAAACTTAACACCCAAGCAAATGAAAACCCTGATTACACGCGCAGGTCCTGGTACCAAGGTCATCTGTTTAGGTAACATTGCGCAAATTGATACGCCCTATTTAACAGAAGGCAGTTCAGGGCTCACTTACGTAGTCGATCGTTTTAAAGGCTGGAGTCATAATGGCCACATTACCTTACTGCGCGGTGAGCGTTCACGTTTGGCCGATTTTGCTGCAGAAGCTTTGTAGTCCATGACCAAAGGCTTTTACACCCTATTAATTGCACAGTTTTTATCTGCATTAGCGGACAACGCCCTGCTATTTGCTGCGATAGCAGTGCTTTCACAACTCAATGCCCCAGAATGGCATACACCCATGCTTAAATGGGTTTTTATCATTGCCTATATTATGCTCGCGCCGTTTGTCGGCGCTTTTGCGGATGCCTTACCCAAAGGTAAGGTGATGTTTTTAAGTAACGGTATCAAGTTTTTTGGCTGCATACTCGCATATTTAGGCGTGCCCCCGCTTTATGCCTACGCCATCGTCGGGATTGGTGCTGCCGCTTACTCTCCCGCCAAATACGGCATTCTCACAGAGATGCTGCCATCCGAACAACTCATTAAAGCCAATGCCTGGATGGAAGGCACGACGGTAGCAGCAATTATTTTAGGCCCGGTGTTTGGCGCTTATATTTCCGCCTCCAATCCTTATTACGGCATTGCCGTGATTACTGGGCTGTATTTACTCGCCGCGATATTTAATATTTACATTCCCAAGGTGCCTAAAGACCACGGCATTCCACAACGCTCATTATCATTTCTATTTCGAGATTTTTGGCACGCTTTTACGACGTTGTGGCAAGACACACAAGGTCAAGTTGCACTCGCAGTTACCACTTTGTTTTGGGGCGCTGGCGCAACTTTGCAATTTGTCGTATTACAGTGGGCGAAAGAAGTGCTTAAGATGGATCAGCAAGCAGCCACCGTACTCATTGCAATCCTCGCCGTAGGAATCGCCGTTGGTTCTGTCGGTGCCTCTATGTTTATTAAACTAGAGAGTGCTGTAAAAGTACTCCCCGCAGGCATCATCATGGGTGTTTTAGTGGCCTGCATGATTTTTGTAGACACTCGAGAAGTGGCTGCGGTGATGCTGTTTAGCATAGGCGTACTGGCTGGCTACTTTTTAGTGCCTCTTAACTCATTGCTGCAACATAGAGGGCACACTTTATTAGGCGCTGGTCACTCGATTGCCGTACAGAATTTTAATGAAAATATCGGGATATTATTGCTGCTTGGCATCTACACTTTCATGGTCCATCAAAACCTGCCCATTCACATTATTATTGTTATTTTTGGTGTTTTTGTAAGCGTTTGCATGGCGGTAATATACCAGTTATATCTCAAACATTCGCAAATACTTACGCAATCAGATTTACCATAATTTCCATTAGATTTTAGCTGTCTTTCCAGCACTGCCCTGCGAGCCTTATAAATAAAGGCTCGCAGGGCAGTGTTTTTCGCTCGGGAGTTCTTTATGCTATTTAATGCGTCAATGCAACTTCACTTAATGTAATTTCACGTGCGCTTCAGTACGCCGTGAAATAATACGCGCCAACGTTTGCAGTGCGGTACACCAAAAGCCATGTAGCGCCATCAAATGCATTTGATACAAGGATTGATACATGACTCTTGCCACCAACCCTTCAATAAACAAGCTGCCCCCAGAAATAGAGCCCATTAAATTACCCACGGTAGTATAACGACCTAAATTCACTAAAGAACCGTAATCGCGGTAAGTATATTCTGGTAACTGAGCTTTGCCCGCCACGCGATATTTAATGGTTTTATACAGCATAGTAGCTTGCTGATGCGCTGCCTGTGCACGGGGTGGCACAGTATCACCAACACGGTCAGGCGCATTGCTCGCCATTGGACATTCTGCACAGTCGCCAAATGCGAATACATTCTCATCTAGCGTGGTCTGCAATGTTCTTTTTACCACCAATTGATTGATACGGTTAGTTTCTAGGCCGTCAATTTCGCGTAAAAAATTGGGGGCTTTAATGCCCGCCGCCCAAACCACCAACGTGGATGGAATAAATTTTCCACTATGCGTGAAAATACCTTTATCGGTGACCTCTGTAACACGCTCACTCGTATAAAGATGCACATTTAATTTTTTGAGCTCCAATTCAACTGAATCTGAAAGCCTCGCTGGCAGAGCAGGCAACACACGCTCACTGGCCTCTATTAAGGAGATATTAATATCACGGTCAGCATCAATTTTATCTAACCCATAAGCCGCTAATTCCCGTGTAGTATTGTGTAACTCGGCAGAGAGCTCTACCCCGGTCGCACCAGCCCCCACAATCACCACTTCCAGCTGGCCCGCTTGCACAGGCGATGTTTGTGTTTGCGCACGTAATAACGCGTTGTGCAAGCGACGGTGAAAGCGTTCTGCCTGCTCTTGCGTATCGAGCGCAATGGAGTATTCACTGGCGCCTTTAATACCAAAATCATTGGTGGTACTGCCTACTGCCATAATTAAAGTGTCATATTGGAAGGTACGACGTGGAATCACCTCAACGCCATCTTCATCAAAATTTGGTGCAATCGAAATTTCCCTTTTTGCGCGGTTTAAACCATCCATACTACCCAGGCGAAAGTTAAAGTGGTGCCAATGGGCTTGCGCTAAATAGACCAACTCATGCTTTTCTGGGTTCATGCTACCAGCGGCAATTTCATGCAGCAATGGTTTCCATACATGCGTTTTGGACTGATCAATCAGCGTAATGATTGCTTTACCTTGCCGTCCTAAGGAATCGCCAAGTTTGGTTGCGAGCTCTAAACCGCCGGCGCCACCGCCTACGATAACAACGTGGTGCAATTGATTGGTTGTATTTTTCAAGAAAACCTCTATTGAAAGTGAGTGTAATGAAAAAATACGGCTACTGTAAATAACCAGTAGCCGTTTATCTTATTGCAGATTCAAGCAATAGCGCCTGATACTTTGGTTAAACTATTAGTTCAGCCAAGACTAGTTTAACCAGGGCGTTTCGCCGCCACCGGTATATTGAGTGCGCAACCAAGCCATGATTTTCAAAATAGTGTCGGTATCTAAACCATCGCCAGTGTGACCAGGAAGTTGATTATGCCAAGTGAGCATAGAACCCCATTCCGGTGGAGAGCCATTTGTACCGCCTGCAATGGTTTCAAACATGCCTTTATCAGTAATATGTTTTGCATACTGCCATTTAGCATCAATTAAGCTCGGCCCCATAAGGCCGTTAGCATTACCGCCGTGGCAACCACTGCAACCTTGAAAAGCATACTGCTTTTTACCCGCTTTAGCGGCTTCTGCATCTTTTGCATACAGTTTCGTATAGGGATTCTTACAAGTTGATAAAAACTCCTTTGCTTCTGGTGTATCGGTCGCCACTGCTTTAATGGCCAACGGGCTATTATCTTTGGTTGAGACCAAGCTACACGCGTCTGCAGGTGCCGCTGCGGTAGCGGCTGAGTCACCTGATGCAGCGGTGCCTGCACCTTTATCACCACACCCGCTTAATGCCGCCAACATCAACATTAATACTAAACCAACTTTACCTTTACTCATTTTCAATCTCCCTGTATTAAATCTAGGGAAGTGCCGATTGATTCTCTTTTGTCGTTCCGAACGCTGTAAGGAATCTTGATTAATCAGTTAGTTAGATTTCTACCACAGGCATAAGTACTGCCAACCATGCCAGACATGGAAGCATTACTAATCGCTTTGCTCGAAATGACAATAAATCAGCATTTCCCTAGGTTTTACTAATCTATAAGTTCTAAAATTTAAGTTTTAACGATCAGCGTTAAACGCTTTCTCATCAATTATCCAGCTTAATGAATGCACAAACCTCTATTAACCAAAACATCACTTGCCTTTATTGCTTTGATACAAGCCATACTACACAAGAAAAACGGCTACTGTAATTATACAGTAGCCGTTAAAGTAATTACAGTTTCAATCAGTTTTTGGCTAATTGCTGCACCTAGTTAAAGGTTATTTTAACCAAGTCTTCTCGCCATCACCTTTATATTCTGTACGAATATAAGCAATCACTTTCAATATTTCATCGGTAGACAAGCCGTCACCTGTTTTGCCGGGCAAATCTTTATGCCAGATAAACATGGTGCCGCCTGAAGTGCCTGGTGTGCCTGCAGCAATGCTCTCAAACATACCCTTGTCTGTCGCATTTTTTTCATAAACCCATTTTTTGTCAAATGCGCCTTGACCACCTTGCGTATTTTTGCTGAGCGATGGTGCCATCACGCCTTCTAACTTACCGCCATGGCAACCCATGCAGTTATTAAACGTAAATACTTTTCTACCTGCTTTTGCAGCAGCTGCATCAGCAGCAAAGGCTTTTGTGTATGGGTTATTACAAGTTTCCAGAAACTCTTTCGCTTGTGGCGTATCGGCATCTGTAGCTTTAATTGCCAGCGCAGAGCCATCAGTGGTTGACACTAACTTACAAGCTGCGCTTGCCTGCGTTGTGGCAGTTAAACCCGCGAAGCCGAACATCGAAACTAACAACGCTGCTTTAATTGATTTAAAACCTAACATATCATCTCCCTAATAAAATGAACTTCTCTTCGATCATTTTTGCAAGCGCATCGGTGACCGTGTAGACATCTAACGTACTTATAATTTACTCGGTTGACGCATCAACCCAAATAATACTGTTATTTTACACTTATTTCTGAATTATTTTATCATCTGCGCCTTTAGAATTTGCGCCATACTTCTGAAAAGACTTCATCAGGCTATCACCTTCTACCACTGGCACATGCGGAATACCATAATCATCAAGTATTTTCATGATTTTATCTTGGTTTCTTTCTAACGCCGCATCAACCATCTTCATGCGATCCTTATCTTTTTTACGCACGCCCACTGAAATATTCCAGTATTCTTTGCCTTTAGCATTCGTTGTTTCGTATTCAGGAATCGGCACAACCACCATCGGCACTTTGGATTGTTTAGCAAAGTAGCCGCCAATGGGGCCCCAGGCAATGGCAATATCAATATCACCTTTAGCCAAATCATCAATCATAAAGCTAGAAGGTAAATTCAAATCACGCTGTATGCGATAAGGGCGAGCATTAGCAATCAAACCATTGGCATCCATGGGAATGGTGGCAGGGCTGTGATCGACCACACCAATAAAACCTTTATGTAAATCTGGTGAAGTCCAATCAGTAATATTGAAATTGCTATCTTTGCGCCATACATAGACATGACCAGCACGGTAATAAGGTTTTGACGTACGCATCATATCGTTGTCTGATGTTGTGCCAATCACGATATCGCAGCGATTAGCTCCTAATGTGTTTCTAAAAAAACCTTGACGACTATAGGCGTAAGTATAAGTCAGTTTTTTGCCTAAATCAGCCGCCAGTACTTCAGCAATTTTATCTTCAAACCCTTCTCTTTTCAGGTTTGAAAATGGCATATTTTCTGGATCAGCACAGACTTTAAATTCAGATTCATCTACGACGCGCCTTACCTCACCAATACGCCCTTCATCCGGGTTGAGTGAAGGTAGCTCTGGTTCTGCTGCATAGCTAATATTGGCAGTAATGGCCAATACCGCAACCAGGCTTAACTTAGTCTTCATATGTTTCAACATTACTTGTTCCTTATCGTCAAAAATTCGGCTTATAAACAACCGCTTAAACCTATAGAGTTCTTATCTTATTAAAAGTTCTACCCATATTGCATGCTAAAGTGACATGGCCAATACGGCATACAAAGCAACTCACCATTGTAACTAATTATGCCCCTTTATAATTAATTTTTCTTTTAAAGAGGCTACCTATTTAGTACCTGTTTTTTAGCCTAAATACCCATTAGAACATCAATGATAGAAATAAAAAAACACCTCGCCGAAGCGAGGTGTTTTATTGAACTACTGTATTTAACTACAGTGTATTTATTTACAACTTAACCTTACGGCTAAATTATAGTGCAAATACTGATAATGCACCGCCGCCAGGAGCAGCGTTGTATTTAACGAGTTCAGCATAACCACCAGCAGCACCTAAAGCGTCTGTTGGAGTTGTCATACCAAGGTTCATCGCCACACCAGCCCAGCCACCGATACCTGATAGCACGCCAACGTGTTGTTTACCTTTGTGACCGTATGTAAATGCATTACCAATCACGCCAGAACCTACTTGGAATTTCCAAAGTTCTTTACCTGATTGTGCATCTAACGCTTTAAACCAACGATCTAAAGTTCCGTAGAACACTAAGTTTGAAGCAGTAGTAAGCGCACCGCCCCAAGCAGAGAATTTCTCTTTGTTGTACCATACTTTTTTGTTGGTCATTGGGTCATAAGCAGCAAAGCCACCCATTACGCCGTCAGGACCTGGGAACATGGTCAATGTAGCACCTACCCATGGTTGACCGGCAACGTATTTAGACTCAACTGGCTCATATGTCATACAAACGTGGTTCAATGGTGAATATATCAAACCAGTTTTTGGTGAGTAAGCCGCTGGTTGTTGGTCTTTAGTACCCAATGCAGCTGGGCAAACGCCTTTAGCATTGTAGTCTTGGTGAGTTGAAGCTGTTGCCAATTTGTTTGGCACGCCAGTTTTCATATCAACATCAGTTGCCCAGTTAACAAATGGGTGAACTTTTTGTGCAGCAATCAATGTACCGTTTGCAGCATTCCAAGTGTACGCAAAACCGTTACGGTCATGGTGCCATGCGTATGTTTTGCCACCTTTGTCGAACAAGATCACTTCGTTAATACCATCGTAATCCCACTCATCATGTGGAGTCATTTGCATGCCCCATTTAGCAACGCCAGTGTCTAAGTCACGTGCGAATACAGTCATAGACCATTTGTTGTCGCCTGGACGTACATCTGGGTTCCAAACAGAAGGGTTACCTGTTCCGTAGTAAACCAAGTTTGTACGTGCATCATACGGCCACCAGCCCCATGTAGAGCCGCCGCCATGTTGCCAGCCGTCTTTAACAGCTTGTGGTTTTAACCATGTACGTGTACCCAAATCTTTTTCACCAATTTTCAATTGGTCGTTAGGTAATTTTTTGAAAGAACCACCTTGTTTGTTACCACCGTTTACATCAGCATAAACTGATAATGCACTGTACTCAGGTGTATCTTTGTTGAAGCCTTCGCCGA
>JBARQL010000068.1:0-7288 GCA_049643685.1 Methylotenera sp. | reverse complement strand
CGCTACCAAGATACTTTTTCAGCGTTTTGGCTTTAGAGGGAGATTCAACAATTAACAGTTTGGACATGAATGCCTAGGAAAGTGTGGCTAGATTTAAAGAATTACTAGGATGATAGCAAGGTAAACGGCTATAAGACAACAACTTACCGCAAGTCTAGGGTAATTGTTGATAAATTTGCGTTAAATGAGGCAATATTAAGGCGTAAGTACCTGTTTTAGTCGCTGTATGCCTGTTGTTAACTCGGTTACATTGAGACTGCCAAAACCAAGCCGAATAGCGTTGATACTGAGATGTTTTGCTGAAAAAAGTGAGGCAGGTAGAATACGTACTTGCGCTAGCAAAGCTTTTTTCACCAAAGCCTCGATATTCACTTTCTCGTTGACGCGTAACCAAATGGCTAAGCCGCCGTTGGGGGCATCGAAGTTAACAAAATCCCCAAGTTCATTGCGAATTAAATCGATTAATACGATGCGGCGTTCATTGTAAATTTTTAAAGTTCTGCGAATATGGCGTTTAATTTCGCCAGACTCCATTAACTCTGCGACAGCTAATTCTGTAATGGAATTGCCTTGCCTGTCGATGAGCATTACTTCATTGGCACAATGATTAATAAATTCCTTGGAGGCAACCAAATAGCCCACGCGCAAACCTGGCGCCAGTACTTTAGAAAGCGAGCCTACATAGACCACGCGCCCATCGTGGCTGGTGCTGGCAAGCGGAAATACCGGGTGATGCGAGAAATGGAACTCGTGGTCATAGTCATCTTCTATAATGGTAAAGTCATATTGCTTGGCTAGCATTAACAGTTTTAATCTGCGTTCGGCGGTCATCATAACAGTGGTGGGGAACTGATGGTGTGGCGTGACGTAAATGGCGCGAATGGGGTATTCACGGCAAAGTTTTTCAAGCGCGATGACATCAATGCCATAATCATCTAATCCAACTGTAAGTAGATTTGCACCACATGAGCGAAACGCTTCACGCGCTGGTGGGTAACTGAGGTCTTCAACGACCACGTAGTCATTTGATTTAGTGAGCACGCGCGCGGCTAAAAATATACCCATTTGGCTACCGCGTGCAATGCAAATTTGTTCTTCATCCACATTTAAGCCGCGCTCAATATTGAGCATGGTGGCTATCGCATAGCGTAAGGCTAGCATACCCTTAGGGTCGCCATAGCCGAGTTTATTGCTTTTAGAAGGCGCCAATAAGGCATGTCGAAAGGCTCGTGAAAGAATGTCAAACGGAATCAGCCGTGTATCAGGAATGCCATCATTAAAATCTATGATGGCTTGCGATTTGGCGGGTATTGGAAGAGCTTGATAATCCGTGTCAGAAGGTGTTGTGATGCTAGATTCTAAATTGCAAGCTTTGTTGGCAAGCGGATAAATAGAAAAACTAGGTAGCTTGGAGGAAACAAATGTCCCACGACGATTTTGCGTAACAAGCCAGCCTTGTGCAATCAATTCATCATAAGCGAGTATCACAGTTTTTCGGTTGACTTCGAGATGCGCTGCAAGCTCTCTAGTGCCTGGCATAGCCGTTGCTGGCGCTAATCGACCACTTTGAATATCGTCAATTACTTGCTGGACAATTTGCATATACACAGCCAGTCCAGAAGTGCTTTTCAGTACGATATTAAGCTTCCAAGACCTCAACATCAAATAAGCCCTTCACAAATATTACTGGTTGATGTGAAGTAGTGTAACTGAAAAATTTAGCTGGACCACAAATTTTGTGGGATATTTGATTATACGCTAGCGCGTATTAGCATAATCGCCGCATTTTTAGCACGCTTTGCCGCGCCGGCACCAGGGTTTAGCCGTTCAACTAATGCAGCTCCTTCAAATAAAATCGTGAGTTGTTGGCCTAAGGCTTCGGGATCTTTTGCTCCTGCGATGGCAGCTATTTTTGACAAATAACTTTGCAACTCAACGGCTAACACAACCGAATATTGGTTGATTGGGTGCGTAGGGTCAGGGAATTCAACCGAGGCAATGTGAAATGGTAATCCGTGAAATTCCGGTGTGGAAATCCAAATTTCTACAAGTTCGCAAAGCTCAAATAAAACCTCAATGGAAGTAGCTTTTTTTGCACTTAATCGATCGTTTAACCAAGCATAAAATTTATCAGATTTACCGCGTAAATACGCAATAATCAGCACATTTTTACTGGGGAAATGCTTGTAAAGCGTGGCTTTTGCTACACCTGCTTCGGCAATAATGGTGTCCACGCCTGAGGCTTGAATGCCGCGTGTTTCAAACAAACTGCCCGCGGCGGCGAGTATTTTTTCATACATATTCATGGTTGTTTCCTTACAGCCTATTGCCAGCGGTTGGTACTGGGTGCATTAGTATTTGCGGGTATAAGCAATTCACATAGCCTAATGCTTGCCTTAAATCTTCTACATGATGCACGTCAATCGTGCCAGCATTCACAAACATTAAAAATGCGTGGCGCTGCTTTGGAGCTAGCATGGCGGCTTGCGGCATTTGGCAAGTGCCTGCTTTCATCTTGTGATAAGTCAGTTCTAACATGCTAATCGTAACAGGGTCAGGCGCATCACCAATAACCATTGCAAGCGGTGTAGATGGCGCGATAGCGTGTGGGTTGATGTGTGGATTGATTGCGATGTAGGTGCTTAGTGCAAACAACATTGATATTAAGCTTAGTCGAAGTGCTGCTTGGTCTATTTTAGGTGTGGCAATTTTTTGTATGGCGCGATTCACCAATTGCCAAGCCTCGCTTGAACCGTTTTGCGACTCAATTTGTATGGCACCGATAGCTAAAAATAGCAATTGGTCGGCAATAATTTCAGGTCGCTGAATAGCCGTCTTACACATACTGGCATGAATGATTTCTCTTAAAGCATGCACATGTTCAATGGATAAACTTTGCGCTAACCCCTGCAAATGGTTGGTTGAGATACGTGCAATATTCCACTGGTGAATTTGGCTAGAAAGCGCATTTAGACTAGCGTTTGAATGCTTATCACCAATTTGCGTGATATGACGCAACCACTGCCAACCAAGGTGGCTGATATTCAAAGTAAAGCTCAAATTAAACCCTTTTAAAAATTATTTTAAAAATCGCTTGCGCATTTATATCTACTAAGATTAGACTGCAAATCAGTGAACAGACCTGTCTGCATTCTAACGCTAAGGTGTGCAAATAGCAAATAAGTATAACTTTTGAACAAAGCTTACCCAATATCAATATGCCAAAACTGACTAAATTTCTAAAAGAACATTATGAAACGGTGCTTTATCTAGTCGCTACCGCTTTGTTGTTATTGGCACTTATTAAACCTGAAGTGCAGCTCAAACAAGAAGTGAATAACTATTTGCTGATTGCTGATGTGTCACAAAGCATGAATGCAGAAGATATGAAAGTGAATAATCTGCCAGTGAGTAGGTTGGTTTATACGCAACACTTAATGCGCGAAGTGGTGAAAACTTCAGCCTGTGGCACGTATATGAGCGTAGGCGTTTTTGCCGCTGAAAATGTGGCCTTATTGTTGATGCCGCTTGAGGTTTGTAAAAATTTAGACCTCATTAACGACACCATAGACCACCTGCAATGGCGCATGTCGTGGAGCGGTAATAGCCGTATTACCTTTGGCATTAAGGCGGCTGAGGCCACCTTTGATTACCTGAATATTCCTGCACAAATGCTGTTTTTTACTGATGGCGATGAAGCACCCAAAGCCAATAGCATTAACAAGCTAGATTTAAGCGGCGTGCGTATTGGTAAAAATGTGGTGTTTGTGGGCGTGGGCGGACATGAGTCAGCCCCGATTAAACGCTTTAATGCGAATAATGAATTTGTTGGCTATTGGGGCACCGATGCGGCAGCCGATTCAGGCGCAGTGGGCGCGAATTATGCCGATGCCAGCAAAGATGACCCTGACCCAGTGGTGGCTTATTCAGAGTTTGACCGCTATTTATCCAAGCAAGAAGCTGAATATTTAAAAAGACTGGCTGGAGATATTAAAGGGCAATACATAGAAGGTTTAGATCAACCAGAGTTTTATCAGTTTGTGCAATTGCAAGCACCTGTTGCTAAGTTTGTAACGGCTTATTCACTGCGCTGGTTGTATTTAGTGTTAGCTGGCTTGGCTATTTTATGCACTTTTTTGCCAGATTTATTAATTCGCATTAAGTTTAATAACACCTAAATCTGGATGATTAAACTTAATTATAAAATTAAAGTTTGCTGGACCACTTAAATTATCCAATCTGGATGATTGAGCCTAGTAAACATTCTGTTACATTGCTGTAACGATTTGTAATATTGCGTTACCGCTTAACTATTTAATCCATGCAGTAACTAAAAGGAAACTTTATGTCACCACCATTAGACGCTCAACTTACTGATGTACGCGCACACGCACTTAAACTTGAAGATGAGGTGAATAAAGTCATCGTTGGGCAAAGCAAAGCCATTCGCTTGATGAACACGGCTATTTTTGCACGCGGGCATGTGTTGCTTGATGGCGGAGTCGGCGTGGGTAAAACCACACTGTTGCAAGCGATAGCACGCGGCATTGGCGGGGCTTACGAGCGTATTGAAGGCACGGTGGATTTGATGCCGAACGACTTGATTTACCATACATTTTTAGGCGATGATGGCCGCCCGAAAATTGATGAAGGCCCGCTATTACGTGCGGGTGAAAATTTATCGGTATTTTTCTTTAACGAAATCAACCGCGCGCGCCCGCAAGTGCATGCTCTGATGCTACGCGTGATGGCAGAGCGCCATGTGAGTGCTTTCAAAAAAGAATACCGCCTACCACACATGATTGTGTTTGCTGACCGTAACCAAGTAGAAAAAAACGAGACATTTGAAATTCCTTCTGCCGCACGCGACCGTTTTATGATGGAAATTCCGATTGAGATTCCAACCGACCGCGAGATGAAAAAGTCCTTGGTATTTAATACTAAATTTCAAAATGCAGAAAAGCTCACCCAGCAGGTGGAAAGCAATATATTGCAGTTTGACCAACTCAATGCGTTTTCAGAGCAATTGCAGAACTATATTAAATCGAGCGATGTATTAGAAGAATACGCGCTGGATTTATGGGATGCGACGCAACATCCCGAAAAATTTGGGGTAAAAATGGAAAGCGTTGATGTGACACGCGTGATTCAAACAGGCGCAAGCCCGCGCGGCATGGGTATGTTGATGAAAGCCGCACGTGTGAATGCGTGGCTCAATAATCGCGATAGCATGTACCCTGAAGATATTCATGCCGTTTTCCATGAAGTCATTTCGCATCGTTTGGTGTTTAACAGCATGTATGAAAACCGCAGAACTGCGCTTGCGCGTGAGCTTACCGCCAATATTATGAGCACGGTGGCGGTGCCTAGCCCTACTTTTAGTAAAGCGGCTTAAGTCTAAATGAGCATTTCAGCCCGCAATGCGGCAGACCACGCTTACGCCAAACCTTTCGAGTACATTGTTTCTTGGAAGTCAGCGAGCCTGCAATTAGGCAGTCATCGAGGCACCCAGCGCGGCTTGGGGCTAGACTATCGCGGTAACGTCAATTTTGTAGATTACCCCGATGCAAGGCGCATGGATATTCGCCAAACCATGCGCGACCCGTTTGAGCAAGTGCAAGTGCGCCAGTTTAACCAAGAAAGCACCACGCCGATTTATGCTATTTGTGATTTATCCAGCTCCATGCAGTTTAAAGGCAAGCAGCGCAAGCTAGATAAAGCCATAGAAATTGCCACCGCAGTGGCGAACTCGGCCTATCAAACGGGCGATGTGTTTAGTTTTATTGGCTACAACGACCACGTGCTTGAAGACTTTACCTTGCCTTTAAGCCGCAATCTGCATCAATCAAAAGAAGCCATTGCGCAACTGCACGATTACCACAAAATGCGCGTGGGTGCTGAAGGCGTCACTGATGTACCCAATTTTCTAGGGCAAAGCCGTGGCTTAGTGTTTTGGATTTCAGATTTTCACATGCCACTCAGCGTGATTGAGCAAACGCTCACCGCCATGTCGGCTCATCAGGTGATTCCAGTTGTATTGTGGGACGACGAAGAATACAAAAAATTACCCAAGTTTGGCTTTGGCACCATGATAGACCCTGAAACTGGCATGAATAAAACCTTGTTTTTTCGGTACGAAGTTAGAGCGAAATTCATTACAGCATTTAATGAGCGCAGGCACGCATTAGAAGCTTTGTTTCTCAAGTTTGATTCGCCCGCGCTATTTATGCACGCTGATTACAAGCCAGAAACCATCACGCATTATTTTGAACATAATATGAGCCTATAACATGGGTATAAACACAATGATTAAACCAATTTCTAAACTAGGCGTAATGGCATTGCTGGCAGGTTTATTCTCAACCAGCCTTACATTACAAGCAGCCGAAGAAGTAAAAGCAGCAAAAATAGCATCACTCACTAATCCCGCCCAAAGTTATGGTGTACAGATTGGCGATAAATTAAGCCGCAAAATCGTGCTAGAAGTGCCAGCGCCTTTTAAAATTGCAGAAGGAGCTTTTCCTAAAAAAGGCAGTAAAACCAATGGTGTTGAGTTGGTTGAAGTAGAAATACAAACAGACCAACAAAAAGATCTGACACGCTATACCGTGAATTTAAGGTATCAAACATTCACCAGCCCCAAACAACCAACGGTGATGCACTTGCCCGCAGAAAAGTTAGCGCTCACTGGCGGTGCAAAGGCCGAGATTACTGAAGTGCCTGCGTGGGGATTTTGGCTTTCACCTATCGTCACGGGTGGCATTGAAGCCGCTCAAAAAAATATCCAGCCAGAAGCCGCGCCGCCATTGGTGGATGATCGCGCACATAAAACGCGGCTTGCACTGTTCGCTAGTTTGCTCGCCGCCAGTTTACTCGTCTTGTTGTATATGAATGCTGATGGCCATTGGCTGCCGTTTATGGGGGGCGCATTTGCTAAAGCGCATCGGCAATTAAATCGTCTTGCTAAATTAAGCGGTGCAAAAACGGCGGTGGAAGAGAAGCAAGCCTTGGTTTATATCCACCAAGCGTTTAATCAGCATTTTGGTGCCAATATGTTTGCGCGGGATATTGAGCCATTCGTAGCTAAGGGGTCAAATTTCAAAAAAATGAAAACCGAAATTGCACAGTTTTTTGATGCCTCCAACCAATCTTTATATGCAGTAGAGCCACGTGATAGTCAAAAAATCATCGCAGAGTTAGCAAGCTTGAGTAAGCAGTTGCGCGATTGTGAGCGAGGCGTATAAATGAACTTTTTAACCCCTTGGGCATTATTGCTACTGCCCATCGC
>JBARQL010000067.1:0-19601 GCA_049643685.1 Methylotenera sp. | reverse complement strand
GCCAGATACATGGCTTGATCTGCGCGGTTAATCGCCACTACTTGATCTTCATCCTTTTTATACAGAGCAATGCCTGCACTGAAGGTAATGACGATGCGCTCATGATTGCCCAAGAAAAAGCGCTTGGTGAGTGAGCGTTGTAATCGCGTAATCGCAATCAGCGCATCGGCAAGATTGGTTTCCGGCAGCAAAATCACAAATTCTTCACCACCATAACGACTAATCACATCGGTCGGCCGGACGGTATCTTGAATCACTTTCGCCAGATGTTGCAATGCTTCATCGCCCACATGATGCCCATGGGTATCATTGAGATGTTTGAAATTATCAACGTCCAGCATCGCGACACAGAGATTACCGCCGCCACGGGTGACGCGTGAAATCTCACGCACAACCGCCTCATCAAATCCACGACGATTTAATACGCCCGTGAGTTGATCCACACGCACCACTTCACTGAGCTTGGTGAGTTCATCCTGCAAGTGCCGAATCTTTTCCTGAGAAGACATCGCTTCATCGCGTTGTTCGACTAGCAATTCACGTGAGCGCACAATATCGGTTTGCATCACGTGGGTATCCGTCATGATGCCTTCAAGAATTTCATTGATTTTAAATATATCATCTGTTGCTGAAAGACGATTGGAATAATCCGTAATTTTCTCTTGATACTCACCACTTGATTGCGACATATAAGAAAGGCGGTCAACAAAAGTAGCCAGCATATGTTTAAAGGCGGCCTTAGCTTCAACCAAACTGTGCTTGACCGTACCCTGTTTAAAGATAATCTCTTTGAGGCTTTTTTCAGCGCTTTGTATCATCGCTCTATCTAATGGGCTAGAAAGAATCGTTTGCACCACGGCGACTTGCCCACGCAACCATTGGTCTTCAGCTACTAATTCAGAAATGTTATCCACCAGCAATTTCAGCAGCCCTAAAATATCCTGGCGTATGCCCACTTCATTGGCACCAATCACTTCTACACGCACTAATAGCGACCTGAAATTTGTTGAAACTTGTTGCCAATCCTTGAATTTACGGGCTTTTTCAGCTTCTGATAGCAGCTTTTGCGCCTCTATTTCCACATCGGGATAACCTTCCAGACGAGGAATTAAACCATGCTTCAGGGACTGTTTATACATCTCTTTGATCGTGTTAAAAATCTCAAAAAGCTGTGCGTTTTCTTGTGTGCTAAGTGTTTCAGTGGACGAATTTTGTAGGTTTACTGCCAGATTAGCCTTGGACAGTTCTGTCACTGGTTGATTGGTGACTGACTGACTATCCACATTAGAATTCAGAGGTTTGTTTTGGCCAATCTCATCCAGCATCGTAATGTTTGACGGAGTCGTTGTGCTTGCTACGGCCTCAGCCACCTCAATGGTGGCAGAATTGCCATTTTTATTTTCAACTTGCAGCCAGGTTTGCGCTAGGTTTTGTAATTTTTGCGCCAGTTGCTCATCTTGGCCAAATTTAATCAATACGCGCTCTAATGTTTCTTTTTTTCGATTACCGTCATAATCCACGCGTTTGGCATCCCAAGCCCGAAGTAGCTCGCGAATCGCATCAGGCCATTGTCTTGCCTGCGTCACTTTGGCCTCCATACCATCAGCCAATAACGCTGGTAATTCATCCCAGCTCTGCTGTTTTAATAACTTTTCCCACCGATTGATCCAGCCAATTTGCAGCGTTGTATCGTGCGGCAATTGTTTAAGGGATTTCTGCATCGCGCTCGCAAGCGTTGCTGCAGCTGGAATCCCCGCGATTTCATTATAAATGACCTGATAATTTTCTGGATTAGGCTCTACACGTTTGAGCGCCATCTGCTTAATGGTCTCACGCGCCACTTCAAGCGGTGAAAGTTTGGTATTCGTAGTTTTTGAAGCGCTGGACATAGTCATGTATGGTTTCGCAATAATTGATTGTAAATTCCCTTGTCATATTGTGTGCCACACCACAAAAAGACAAATCAAAAATGAGAGTGATTTTTCATGCTCAATTTAGCCTTTTCATATCATGCAAAACTTCAGCGATTAATGAACGATTATTTGCCATCAAAACACCCGAGAGTAACCGCAAGGGTCATGCCCGTAGAATATATGAACTAAAGTTCATTATTCATACGACAAAAAAACAATGCCCTGCAAGCCTTTATTTATAAGGCTTGCAGGGCAGCGTCAACAAAGATGAATAAAAAAACAGGCTGAATTTAACAAAAAATAGGTTGTTTTAAGCGGAAATAAATCAACTTTTCGCTTTAAATAGCTTGCTGCGAGTAATCACCAATAAACCGACTAGCACATATCCTGCCATCGCCCAAGCGAGCCCGGAAACACTGCCCCACACGAGTGGCACAATCGCACCCGCTGAAATAGTAGAGATGGCCATTTGAAAAAATGCCTGCCCAGAGGCCGCGGTACCGCGTATTTTTGGGTGTCGGTCTAATGCAGCAATCGAGAGGATGGGCATAGCTAACGCCATACCGATATTAAACAACGCTACGGGTAAAATATTATAAATGGGCTTGGCAGGCAAAGCATAACAAATGCCTAGATTAAGCACTGCCATCGCCACCATCCCAATATACGCCGTTTGAATCACACTTTTGGCGGCATATTTGCCTGCCGCGTATTTAGCTAGATACGAACCTAATACCATGCCGCAAACCGTTGGAATAAACAAATAGGCGTATTGTTGTGGTGTTAAGCCTAGCAATTTGCCTAAAAAAACCGGGCTGGCCAGCACATAAATAAAAAATGCGGCGAAATTTGCGCCAAGCGCGATGCAGAGCTTGGTATATTCCTGGTCGCTGAATATCGTTTGATAACTCGCCAACACATTCTTTGCAGAAAGTTTCAATCGTTTTCCTGGCGGCATCGTTTCTGGTAAAAATTTCACTGCTGCCCACAAACTTAATGCCGCGTAGATGGCTAGAAAAATAAAGATTGCTTGCCAATGAATGCCCAATAAAAAACCACCAATAATGGGTGCCACTGCAGGCGCAATGCCGAACAGCATCTGCACCGTGGCCATCACGCGCTGCGCCTGCGGGCCTTCAAACAAATCACGCACCATGGCACGTGCAACCGTATTGCCTGCACCGCCACTGGCCCCTTGCAATGCGCGGAAAAACCAAAGTGTTTCTACATTTGGCGCAAATGCGCAGCCAATACTGGCGAATACAAAAACGCCTAATCCCCATTTAATCGTGGTGACTCGCCCGATTGCATCAGAAATCGCGCCGTGCCATAGTGTCATCAATGCGTAAGGCAACAAGTAAAAAGTGAGGCTTTGCTGGATATGCACATCTGAGGTCGCAAATTCAGCGCCCATGGCATGAAATGCAGGCAGGTAGGTATCAATCGCAAACGGCGCCAAGGCAGCAAGGCTGGCAAGAACATAGACTAACAGTTTGGAATGTGATTTCAAATTTTGCTTCATTATCAATAAAAAGGCGCATATTAGAATGCGCCTTTCATTATAACGACTAACGACTAAGAAATAACGTGAACCTTACGGTAAAGCATGAAACGCCTGCACGCGCTCTTGCAACTCACCTGCAATGATCTTCTTAGAGTTTTTGTCATTTCTGAACACAATCGGCTGTGCTTGAATCTGTGGATTTTGCGCATCCGCAATCGCTTGGTCAATCAGATGCCGATGCGGTGATTTGGTACAGACTGGGTCAGCCGCTTCAGCATCACCTGTCAACAAAAAGCTTTGGCAACGACATCCGCCTAAATCATTGGCCTTTTCAGAGCAACTACGGCATGGTTCTTTCATCCAATCATCACCACGGTATTTGTTAAACGCGGGCGAGTCTTTCCATGTCCACCCCAAATCACTGTCTTTCACATTAGGGAACTGCATATTAGGCAATGAGCGGGCCGAATGGCATGGCAAAACGTCGCCATTGGCAGTCACGATCATAAACACCTCACCCCATCCATTCATACATTTTTTAGGGCGGTCATTAAAGTAGTCAGGCACCACATAAAGCACCTTCATTTTAGGGCCAGTCGCACGGAACGCATTGGTTACCGCTTCGGCCCGATCAAGCTGCTCACGTGTCGGCATCAACTGACTACGATTGACCAATGACCAACCGTAATATTGATTGTTTGCCAGCTCAATATAATCCGCACCTAGTGCCTCTGCCATTTCAAGAATTTGTTTCATGTGATCGATGTTGTAGCGATGAATTACCACATTCAGCACCATCGGATAGCCGTGGTTTTTAATCATCGCGGCGACTTTTTTCTTCAATTCAAATGTTTTGGTGTTGGTGATGAAGTTATTAATTTCTTCGGTTATATCGTGCATGGAGAGCTGAATGTGATCCAACCCACCGTCTTTAAAGGCCTGAATGCGCTTTTCAGTGAGACCAACACCCGATGTAATCAAATTACTGTAATAGCCTAATTTTTTTGCTTCAATCACAATCTCTTCAATATCATCGCGTAGCAGCGGCTCACCGCCGGAGATACCGAGCTGAATCGCCCCCAACTTACGTGCATCACGTAACGTTTGTATCCACTGCTCGGTGGTCAACTCGTTTTGTGTATGCTTGTCGTAATCTGTTGGGTTATAGCAAAATGCGCAATGTAACGGGCAACGATAGGTGACTTCAGCGAGCAACCATAAAGGCGTGGTTAGGGTGGCGCTGGTAGACACGCCGTTATTCACTTGCGTTGTTATGTTTTCTGACATTGCAATACTCCTTAAACCTTACGTAACCAACCTTTACCCAACGCCAATTCAAGCATACCGATAATGTCGCTCTCAATGTTCTCAGCATCAGGAAATGTTACTTTCAAATCGGCCACGACATCACCCACTGTCGCTTTGCTATCCAGCCTTTTCAAAATTTCACCAGCTCCACCGTGTAATTTGACCATGCCCTCAGGAAAAAGTATCACATAACTTTGTTGCACTTCTTCCCATTGAAAGCGATGGTGATGTGCAAGCGCATAAATATCGGTGTGTTGTATTTTATTTTCCATAACCAACCTAATTAAACCTCAAACACTGGTTGACGCAAGTAATCACGTCCTTCCACTTTAATATCAGTGCATTGCAACATAATCGCATCTGCCATTACCCACAATACATTCAGCTTAAACTGCAAGATTTCCAGTGCGCGCTCTTGCAAGGCACGGCTTTGACCAAAGTAATCTAAAGTCACCGCCAACCCTTGCTCAACGTCACGACGAGCCTGCGTTAAGCGATTTTTGAAATACTGCATGCCTTCTTTGTTAATCCACGGATACATATCTGGCCATGAATCAATACGTTGTTGATGAATATGCGGTGCGAATAGTTCCGTTAAGCTAGAGCATACAGACTCTTGCCATGAGCGTTGTTTTGCAAAGTTGATATACGCATCTACCGCAAATGTCGTGCCCGGAGCCACTAATTTGAGTGACATAATATCTTCACGGCTTAAGCCTACCGCAGCCCCTAAATGAATCCAAGCCTCAATACCGCCCTCCCCGCCTTCCGCAATATTACCGCTGCCATCATGGTCAAAAATACGTTGAATCCAACCACGGCGAATTTCACGATCTTGGCAGTTTGAAAGAATGGCGGCATCTTTCATAGGAATCGCGATTTGATAATAATAACGATTCGCCACCCAAGCCTGCATTTGCGCTTGCGATAACTTACCTTCATACATCAATACATGAATCGGGTGGTAAATATGATAACCCTTACCTTTTTCACGTAATTTCGCTTCGAATTCTTCACGACTCCAAGGCGCTTTTGTTGTTTGTGCTGTCATTTTCACTCTTTCTTAATCGTCAATTTTCAAGACTAATAATACTGTTAATTTTTGCATTCTACCCACACATTATTTTGATGCCCTGTAAGCCAGCTAGAATGTGGCTGCCAGAGGTATAAAATTCTCTCGTACGTATTTAGTACCCAAAAACAAGGTTATAAAACAATATCCATTCCGTCAAACGCCACTTCAATACCATGCTGTGTTAGCTCTGCACGCTCGGCAGAATCCTCGCGCAAAATCGGGTTGGTGTTATTGATGTGGATTAACACTTTACGCACTTTTTTACTTGTACCAAATTGATCTAAATCTTCAATCATACCGCCCTTGCCCGATTGTGGATTATGGCCAATACTGCGCGCGGTTTTGGTCATCAAGCCCAAATCTATCATTTCAGTATCAGTCCAGAAGGTGCCATCCACCATCATGCAATCCGCCTGATTCATCAACTCAGGTAAATGTGGTTCAACCGCTTCTAAACCTGGTGAATACCAGCATTTTTTACCTGTGCTGATTTCTTCAATCAACACACCTATCGTATCCCCGGCTTGCGGGTTGTTACGGTGCGGTGAGTATGGCGGGGCTGCACTTTTAAGCGCAACCGTGGTAAATTTAAGATTAGGTACATTCGGCATGGTAAAACTCGTTTTGCCATCAATCGGAATATTGTGGTGATTGATACCACAATAGTGACCTAAAATATTTAAAATTTGATTGCCTGAAGTTAAATCACCGTACACCATATCAGTGCAATATATTTCACGCTTCACTTGGCCTTCACGCAACATATACAAACCTGTTGTATGGTCAATTTGCGCATCAATCAGCACAATGGCTTGAATGCCGGTATCGCGAACCGCGCGACCTGGCTGCAGAGGCGCGAAATCCTGAATTTGCTGTAACACATCGGGTGAGGCATTAAACAACACCCAGTTGACGCCATCACTACTCACACAAATAGAGGATTGTGTCCGTTTTGTGGCTTTAATAGTGCCTTTACGCAAACCATCGCAGTTAAAACAATTACAGTTCCACTGCGGAAAACCACCACCGGCGCCGGCGCCTAATACATGTATGTGCATTTAATTCTACAATTCTTTATTATTGCTGATTGATTGGTCTATAAAAAAGCTGGCTAATGATTGAGACAGCCTTTTAAAACAAAAAAGGCTGTCTTGAAACAGCCTTTTCTATAAATAGCGCAAAGGCTAATTATTTGTTCATTACGTACATTGTTACTTCAAAGCCAAAACGCATTTCAGTAGCTGCTGGAGTTGTCCACATGATAAAGTCCTTTTTTGAGTATTGTTAAAATTCGCTGCTGCTTCTGTTTAATAAGTTGCTACAACGTGAGACGCATTTTGCGCGTCCTTTAACCTTTATAACACCGCTAAGTTACTTAAATACAACTAAGTAAATTCATGATGTGACAATATGCATTAGAAATAGTAACTTAATGTCACCCCACCGCCTACATCTGAGCTCGCATTGCTTAAACCCGAGTAGAGTACGCCACCTAACTTATATTGATCATTGATGCGATGAGACGCATAAATTGACACTTCTTGCGGACGCGACGCGCCATCTACTGCAGCAGTGGCCCAATCATAAGAAACGCCCATAGAAGTATCTTTGGAAAATTGATATCCACCCCCTAATGCGCCATAAACCACATTGTCATAATTCACGCCACGTGGTTCGCCTAATACTTTATAACCTAACCCAGCAGACACATAAGGCGCGCCGAAATATTTATCTACATTGACACCTACCGCATAATCGGTTTTACCTGAACCTAAGCCTCTTGAATCACTCGCTGTACCAAATTTAACACGTCCGTTTACATCGACAATCCAGCCTGAAGTATCTTGTTGATCCAACACATTGTAATTCACCGATGCCACAATGTCGCCCAAGCCTGATTCTGTCGTTCTTTTACGTTTGCCCGTGGCCGTAACAGCCCCACCGCCGCCAGTTACAGTTGTCACGCCTGCACATGGTCCATTATCTTCAGGCTTGCTTGCTCCTTTACGTTTATCTGCCGCACAACCAAATGCTCCTATACCTGATGCGCCGCCAGATGAGGCGCCACCAGATGAAGCGCTTGATCCACCAAAGCCGCCAGGCACAATATCGCCAGGCCCTGTGACTCTGATATAAGGAATTGATAATTTATAAGTCAATACACCACTATCAAATGCTAACGCAAGCGGCATGTAATACACATCGGTAGACTCTCGTGAGCCATATTTACCAGTAGAATAATCGCCACCTACTGATGCAGAAAAGCCATCTGCAAGCGCGCTTGTTGACCAAAAAGCGGCCAATATGAGTATTTTTTTAGCATCCATTTTTATTGCCTCCCAAATTAAATTATTTGTATTTACCACTTCCACTACCACTGCCACTTCTACCTGAACTACCAGAACCGCTTGAACCACTAGACCTGCTTGAGGATGAACTTGAGCGATCTACAGAACCCCCATGCGAAGAATCTGATGACCCAGAACTCCTTGAAGATGAATCTGGCCTACTAGACCCTGAGCTTGAGCCATGCCCGCTTCCTGAGCTAGAACCTGACCCAGAGTTCGATCCAGATCCTGAACTATAGCCACTCCCTGAATTAGAACCTGAACTATTACTATCAGATTTGATTTCATCCACACTTTTTGATGAGTTTCCTCCATCACTGGAATCATTTTCATTTTTAAATTGGATGGCTTTTTCAAATAACTTACCTTTCCTAGCTTCTACTTTATCTGCAACCCAATCACCATTTTTCTCACGGCGCATTTCAATTTTCACTAATTTAGATTCAGAGAATCTGTTATCACTGTTTTTATTTTTTGAGAACTGTATTTGAGTGCCATATAAGTTGAATTTATTGCCGCCACTTGGCCCTAAAAATCCCTCTACAATGGCAGTATCAGAACGATTAATCATATTCTGAATCGGTTGAGTCTCGATACGATCCGCTTTGATTGCTTTTCCGTCCCAAGCCCCGCCAACGCGCACTTCGCTACCTACATTAAGACTATTAAGCATTTTAATATTACTTACATTCACTCTAGTGCCATTGACCACAAAACTATCTATAGCGACGCTCGTGACCAAGCCCATTGTGTTTGCCGAGCTTATTATGTTAGCGGTACCAACACTATTAGTAACATCGACTCTAGTCGCAACAATTTCACCGTTTTCTAGACGATGTCCGCTCACACGCACATCAGTTCCTGCTGTTACACCTCTCATTTGTTGAATCGTATTTTGATCCACACGTACCGTTTGCCCCATGACTTGCATCTGTTGTCTAGCAACATCAACTCTGCCTACTGGACCAGCAACTGCATCAAACATGCCGATGGCTCTTGCTTGCAATTGACCACCTACTCGCTCTGCTTTTAGTATGACCATTTTACCTGCTGCTAAATGGCCTAATTTGGCAACCTTACCATTATCAAATACTGGCGTATTAGGCGTGTATTGCACTTCTACGCCATCTACACAAATACTGGCAAAACCAGTAATCACACCAACAATAGCGATGCCGCCATCTCCATCTTCAGGTAATAAGCTATGCTCAGCGACTGAATCACCAGTGCCGCCCATCCCTCTTTGGGCAACAGGGCTACCTGTACCGTCAGGGCCGCCATGTTCATCAGTAATGCCTGTGCCGCCAAAGCCACCATTGGCAGGCATGCCCGTCCCACCCATTCCACCATTAATCGTGGTTGGATTAATCAAAGAAGCTGTACTACAAATACCATCGCTAGCCGCATATGCAGCTACATTACTTAACAACAAGTAAATGGCGTAAAGCGCTTTTGATAAATTATTCAGCTTATTGTGCTTATGACTTGTCATCTTGTTTTTTTATGTCAGTATCAGCCTTCATCGGCTCATAATAATAGTACACCCCAAAAGTCATGCGCATATTTGCTTGTGCATTATCTTGATCTTTTAATGATTGACTATCTGCCAATTTATTGACTTCGCGTAGAGTCTTCATGCCTTGTTTTTCTGCCAGCCCGCCTATTTCGCTAATGCTTTCCATCGTTAGCGTATCATAGTGAACGCAACGCTCTAGAAAGCTTACTTGTTGACCGAGCACGTTAGAAACGGCCGCCTGCGCATGATCATGCAAATTATGCCCAAAATAATAAATTTTTTCCTCGAAGCCTTCTTGTGGAATAAACATATCGGTAGTGAGTCGTACAAATCCTTCCTCATCCAAACTAGCTATTCCAAGACGTAACCACTCGTCTAACACTGCTCTTGGATGAATGTCTGTGCTCAAGCTACGCACCAATCCTTCAAAAGACGCTTCTGGATTTGCCGCAGCAAACCGCTGTAATGGCTTAGCAGTGCCATCTTCATTCAAATACTTAGGGGTTGCATTCCATAAAGCGACGAGTTGCGTGCCCAAAGAAACATTAGCAGGCATCACATCTTCTACTTCAGGCTGCTGCTCTCGCAGACGTTTAACATCTTTCCTATGTACACCGCTCATTAAACTAATGCGCGAATCGGTTTGCCGTTTATCATCAATCGCAAAATCATTGTCAGCCACTTCCACAAACAGCGCTTTAATCACATCTATCGCAAATGTATAGGTCAAATTATTAGCCAGCATAAGCTTAACAAACGGCTTTAAAACCCACTTCATCGCATTTGCGATCAATAATTGTCTTTTTGTTTCGTTGTTCTGCACGCTGCTTATTATCCTGAATATTCTTACTAACTTATCACCCTGAAACGTAGTATATCAATTATTTTTAAATAAATGGGATTTTTTTCCATTTTTATGTTGACATGGGAAAATTTCCCATTTATTATTCAATCAACGGGAAATTGTTCCGTTAATAAACGAAGCAAACTTTTAAATTATTGGAGAAATATCATGATTAGCAAAAAAATACTTTTAGGCGCTTTCGGCGGAATGCTTGTTTTAGCATCAGTGAGTAGCTTTGCAGTAGAAACACAAATTAGTTCAGATGAAGTGATTGCACGCGAAGCTTCAGAAGGCCCTCGTGGTGGTGATAACGAACGTCCAGGTGATCGTCAACGTCGTGGTGGTCATACGGCGTAATGCTGAATTAAGCATCAAGTTGCAATAAGCAATCGATTTTAATCAAAGGAGAATGAAATGAACAAAGTAATTTATAGCATGTTAATCGCTGTTGGTATTGCTCTCGTTACAACCCCTGCCATGGCTCGCCAAGGTGCTGATGATGGTGCTGGCCATATTCGCCAAAGCCGTGGTGCTGATGATGTTGCTGCTGGTCATGTGCACCAAAGCCGTGGTGCAGACGATGCTGCTGGTCATGTGCGTCAATGCCGTGGTTGTGATGACCCTGCTGGTCACGTTCGCCAAAGCCGTGGTGCAGATGATGCGCCAGGCCATGTGCGTCATGGTGGTGAGCACGGTGTAGGTCACCAGTAACCAAGGCAGCAATAAAAAAACGCCACTGATATTTTTTATCGGCGGCGTTTAATTTTATGTGTAGCCCTACCCTATTAAATACGATAAAAAATAAGAAAAAGGCCTGTTTTTTTGCATCACATTATTTAGCTGCCCTGGAAGCCACCTAGAATGCTGCTTTCAGGGCGATGTTTTCCTCTCGTAAGATTTTTAGCTCATAAAAAAACAAAATTCAGACACTACTTTTGGCGACGTTGTCTCACTGCCGCGGCTAAAACATCCAACACTTCAACCGTATCTTGCCAGCCTAAACAAGCGTCAGTAATGGATTTACCGTATTCCAACTGGCACCCAGGAGTGTGATCCTGGCGACCTTCATTGAGGTGAGATTCCAGCATCACTCCAATGATACGTTGGTCACCGCCAGACAATTGCGCAGCAATATCCCGCGCCACCTCTTTTTGACGTAAATAATTTTTGCTGCTGTTACCGTGACTGCAATCAATCATTAATATTGGTGCTAGTCCAGCCGAAGAGAGTTTCTCACAAGCTTCATTGACACTTTTTGCATCGTAATTAGGGGTTTTTCCGCCACGCAAAATCACGTGGCAATCTTCATTTCCCGCGGTAGAAAAAATCGCTGACTGTCCCTCTTTAGTGACTGAAAGAAAGTGATGTGGACTAGAGGCTGTTTTAATCGCGTCAATCGCCACGCGCACGCCGCTATCAGTACCATTTTTAAAGCCGACAGGACAAGATAAACCAGAGGTGAGCTCTCGATGCACTTGCGATTCCGTAGTACGCGCACCAATTGCGCCCCAACTCACTAAATCAGCAGTATATTGCGGTGTAATCATATCCAAAAATTCAGCACCCGCTGGCATGCCCAACTCATTCACGTCTAGCAAAAATTTACGTGCAATTTCAAGGCCTTCATTGATTTGATAACTCCCATCCAAATGCGGATCATTGATCAAGCCTTTCCAACCAACCGTCGTCCGCGGCTTTTCAAAATAGACACGCATCACGATTAATAAATCATCTGCTAACCTATTTCGCACCTCCATCAAACGGCGCGCATATTCTAGACCGGCTTTGGTATCATGAATGGAACATGGCCCAACGACGACCAGTAAGCGGTCATCGGATTGATGCAAAATACGGTGGATTTCCGCACGTGTGGCTAATATATTTTGCGTAGAATCGGCACTTTCTTTAAGCCGCTCCAGCAAAGCCAGCGGTGTAATCAGCGGTTTAATCTCGCGGATACGAACATCATCGGTCGCTAATTTATGATAGGGTGTCATTTGTTTATTTACTTTACATTCACTTTTTAAATATTCGTACTTTCTAATATTTTTTTTACTTAAGAATTTTCGCTTAAGATTTTTTCACTTAGAATTTTTTCTAGCACTTCTAAAAATCGTGCATTTTCACTGAATAAACCGACGCTGACGCGCAGGTAGTCAGGCATTTCATAGTTTGCGATAGGTCTCACAATCACGCCATTTTGTAATAATTGTTGATTCACTTTTGCAGCATCTTTCACTGCAAAACTCACAAAATTAGCATGGGACGGGATGTAACTTAATCCTAATTTATTAAGACCTTGCGTCAATTGCACCATACCAGCCTGATTTAATGCATAAGAACGCGCCACAAAATCATCGTCTGCTAGCGATGCCACTGCTGCCGCCTGCGCAACGCTATTCACATTAAAGGGTTGGCGAACGCGATTCAGCATATCGGCCACATCGGCATGCATCAAGCCAAAGCCTACCCGCAAACCTGCCAGACCATAGGCTTTAGAAAAAGTGCGTGAAATAATCAGATTCTCAAATTCTTTTAACCAGCCAATGGCCTCTGATTTATTTACTGTAGATAGATACTCGTCATACGCTTCGTCTAACACCACCAAAATGTGCTCAGGTACCTTCTTTAGAAAATCCAACAACTCCTCTTTACCTAGCAGCGTGCCTGTCGGGTTATTAGGATTAGCTACAAATATGATGCGTGTTTTAGCAGAAATCGCCGCAAGCATCGTAGGTAAATCATGCCCAAAATCTTTTGCCGGAACAACCACACCAGCCGCACCTGTAGCTTGCGTGACTAATGAATAAACTGCAAAAGCATGTTGTGAGTAAATAGCTTCACATTCATCCGTCAAAAAAGCTCTGGCAGCGAGCTCTAATATATCATTCGAGCCATTGCCGAATACAATTTGATTCAGTGCAACCTTAAACTTTTCACTCACAGCAACGCGTAATGCAAAACAATTCCCATCTGGATAACGCGCAATATCCAGCAACGCTTCTTGAATGGCAAACTCCGCCTTAGGGCTGATACCTAAAGGATTTTCATTAGAAGCTAGCTTGACAATATCGGCCTCATTCAAGCCCATTTCACGTGCAAGCTCAGAAATGGGCTTACCGCCTTGGTATGGCGCAATGGCGCGAATATGGTTCGGGGCTAAGTTAGTCATCATGATGAAAGTAAAATCGTGAACGTATAAAATATAGCAAATTTTAAATAAAAATGCGGCTTACGCCGCTAAACTTGTGTCATTTTAACATGCCTTTTATAGGAACTACCGATTGGAGCAATATGAAACGATTCCAAAAAAAGTTTATATTACTTCTACACCTCTTAAATCGTTAGTAATTGCCTGTTATTTGGCGACTGCGATGCCTGACTTGCCACTTAATTTCACTTGATACATGGCTTGGTCGGCCTTATTGATCATATCCAGCGGCGTTACTCCTGCATAAGGGAAGAGGCAAATGCCAATACTCGCAGACAACGATGTACTGACAAGCATGCCACCGATACGGTACGGTTGATTAATTCTTCTTAACAATTTATGCCCAAAGGCTTCAGCCTGCTTAATATTTTTAAGATCGCGAGCTAATACAAAAAACTCATCTCCTGATAAACGCGCAACTGTATCTGCAGCCCGAATCGTGGCCGTAAGACGATTGCTCACTTCATTCAGCACGCCGTCACCTACGGCATGCCCGTAAGTATCATTAATGATTTTGAAATTATCTAAATCTAAGAAAAAGCCAGCGCTAAACTGATTGTTTCTTCTTGAATCTAAAATCACCTGCTCGATACGGTCAATCAACAGCGCACGATTAGGTAAGCTGGTTAATTCATCGTGCATGGCACGTTTTCGATGAACATGTCGCTCTCTATCTAATTCTTTCTCTCTTAAAAAGAGTGATCTATCACCTTTTTCTGCGATATAACTAGAAAAAATTGAAATGCCAAATGCCGAGATTAAAACGATTAAATAGCTAACCGTTTCATTCAAAGAAAATGAAAAAAATACAAAAAATGAGATAACTGAAATACACAAAATGGCGAAAGTACAAAAAAAAGCACACGCAAAATTAAGTACATAAAATGCATGTACCCAAAAAAGCAGTAACAACAAGCCTGTAAAATAATAGGGGAAAAGGTTCTGTTCTATCAGCGTCATTTTCCAAATCAAACTCACACCACTTAACAGCAAGGCAAATGTTAGTATTAGCTGATTATATTTTCTAAAAAATTTAAAGAATGTCAGCACAAATACCACCAAAATAATGAAGGTGGTTGTCGTTCTTATCACCGCTATTTGGCCTAACAAATTTTGTGGGGCAAGGAGGTAGTCTAAAACACCGTATAACTCGTACATCATGGCGATTAGTAATAACGCTAAGCGGGATTGCGTCAGCAGCCTTGGAAATATGTGTTTTTTATAGTGCGCTTCTAGCCGCGCATTGTTAAATTTAAGCGAAAGATTATTCCAAAGGTTGTCGCTTAAAATGGATGCACTTAATGGCATAACTCAAGTTTTCTAGTTTTTAATGTTAATAACAAGATTGCGCTCTTTAAAGGATAGCGACTGGATATGAGCCCAGCACCTTAATGAGTGATGCACGCTCCTGACACTCTTTTAAAGCTGCTCTTACATTTGCATCACTCTGATGACCTTCAATATCGACAAAAAATACGTAGTCCCACAAACTTTGCTTAGATGGCCTGGATTCCAGCTTGGTCATACTGACCCCATGTCTTGATAATGGTTCTAATAGCTCCACCATTGCCCCTGGTTTATTCTTGGTAATCATGACAAGCGATGTTTTATCAGCGCCAGAAGCTGCGACATCATGCTTGCCTAACACCAAAAAACGAGTCGTGTTTTTCGGGTCATCTTCAATATTTTCTGCCAGTATACTGAGACCAAACAACTCAGCTGCACGTTTGCTGGCGATTGCCGCTGCAAACGTGCCATCGGCAGAAACTAACTCATGAATCATTTGTGCGGCACGTGCATTACTGGTCACCGCTTCAAGTTGTGCATTTGGTAGTGTTTTATTCAGCCATTCATGACATTGCGCAAGGGATTGCGCATGTGAAAATACATGTGAGATTTGCGCAATATCTGTTTGCTGTGAAAGCAAACAATGATGAATGGGTAAAGTGATCTCACCACAGATTTTGAGTGAACTGGCAAGTAGCAGATCCAACGTTAAGCCAATCGCTCCCTCAGTAGAATTTTCGACAGGTACAACGCCGTAATCAGCTTGTTTTGCATCTACAGTACGAAATACTTCATCAATTGTACCGCATACGACTGCACCGCAACCTAACCCAAACTGTTTGAGTGCCGCTTCCTCACTATAAGTGCCTAGTGGCCCTAAAAAAGCAATCGCAAGCTCTTTTTCAAGTGCGCGGCAATTAGACATCACAGCACGAAAAATATTACTGACGGCCTCGTTAGATAAAGGCCCGTTGTTATTTGCTTGCAAACGACGCAGCACCTGCGCCTCACGCTCGGGTCGATAAATAACTCCATCGTCCTTAAGTGAGCCGATTTGACGAGCCAGCGCAGCGCGCTCATTTACAAGCTTGAGTATTTGCTCATCAATGGCGTCGATTTGGTCACGATGCAGTTTAAGTTGTTCGCTCATTAATTAAGTTTTAATAATACGTTTCAATAATACGTTCTAATCATTCTTGCCGATACGGAATGTTACGCACATTCAATACGCCTTCAATCGCACGAATTTTTGCGACTGCACTTTCTGGCACTGCACTATCCACATCTAGTAATGTATAAGCCATCTCGCCGCGCGATTTATTCACCATATTATGAATATTCAGGCCAACATCGGCCATCGCAGTAGAAATCTGACCCAGCATATTTGGCACATTAGCGTTTGCAATAGCAAGCCGAAAAGCTGATTCGCGGGGCATTTGCACGCTGGGGAAATTCACCGAATTGCTAATATTGCCATTTTCCAAAAATTCACGTACTTGATCAACCACCATCATTGCACAATTATCTTCAGCCTCTTGCGTCGAAGCGCCTAGATGCGGCAATGCCACTACGCCAGGATGAGATTTCATGCGTTCGGTAGGAAAATCGCACACGTAAGCACGCAACTTCTTGCTATCAAGCCCATCCAGCACTGCCTGTTCATCAATCACCCCTTCACGTGCAAAGTTAATTAACACCGCACCATGCTTCATCATCTCAATACGAGCGGCATTCACCAAATGACGCGTAGCATCAATCAGTGGTACATGTAGTGTGATAAAGTCACTATGTTTAAACAAATCATCCACGCCATGTGCGCGTTTAACCTCTGATGAAAGACGCCAAGCAGCATCCACCGTTATTTCAGGGTCGTAGCCCAGCACTTTCATGCCTAGCTTTAGCGCTGTATCAGCCACCATGCCGCCAATCGCACCAAGACCTATGATGCCGAGCGTTCTGCCTGGAAGCTCAATACCGACAAAATGTTTTTTGCCATCTTCGATCACTTTTGAAAGCGTGGCGTCATCCCCTTCCAAACTATCCACAAACTTTATGGCAGAGCCTATATTACGGGCCGCGATCAGCATACCAGTCAAGACCAGCTCCTTGACAGCGTTGGCATTAGCGCCCGGCGTGTTAAACACAACGATGCCGCGTTTGCTCATTTCAGCAATCGGAATATTGTTAGTACCTGCACCAGCGCGACCTATAGCTTGCACACTGGCGGCGATATCCATGTCATGCATCTTGCTTGAACGGACTAAAATAGCGTCCGGCAGATTTATCTCGCTACCAACTTCATAATGATCAGTCGGCAGGCGTTTGATGCCCAGCGACGCAATTTTATTAAGAATAAGTATTTGGTATTTACTCAAGCTTTTTCCCCTCAAACATGATGCATAGTAAATTTCTAGCTATTATTTTTTTCGAAATCCTTCATGAATTCTACCAACACCTTCACACCCTCAACTGGCATGGCGTTGTAGATTGAGGCGCGCATGCCGCCTACTGAGCGATGTCCTTTTAGTTGTACCAAACCACGCACTTTGGCTTGTTTGATAAATTCATCATCCAGCGCCTCATTTTTCAATGTAAACGGAATATTCATGCGTGAACGGTTTTCTTTTGCTGTAGGGCAGCTATAAAAGCTTGTGCTGTCCAGATAATCGTACAGCATATTCGCTTTTAAAGTGTTGGTCTTTTCCATCGCAGCCAAGCCACCATTGGCTTTCAGCCATTTAAAAACCAAGCCAGCCACATAAATTGCAAACGTTGGCGGTGTGTTGTACATCGATTCATTTTCAGCGTGGATTTTGTAGTCATACATGCTTGGCGTGTCAGCAATGGTTTCACCCATTAAATCGTCACGCACAATCACAATTGTCAAACCCGCAGGGCCGATATTTTTTTGTGCCCCTGCATAAATCAGTGCATGCTTAGCCACGTCCATTGGGCGAGATAAAATATGTGACGACATATCTGCAACCAATGGTACTGTGCCAACATCAGGCGTCCAGAAAATTTCTACTCCACCGATGGTTTCATTTGAAGTGTAATGCACATATGCGGCATCAGGATTAAGTTTCCATTGATCTTGCGTAGGTGCATAGCTGAAATTTTTATCGGCTGAAGTCGCAACTATGTTCACTTCGCAGTATTTTTTTGCTTCACCAATCGCCTTTTTAGACCATTCACCCGTATTGAGGTAATCAGCCGTTTTTTTGCCGCGTAGCAAATTCATCGGAATCATGCCAAATTGTGCCGAAGCACCGCCTTGTAAGAACAACACCTTGTAATTAGCTGGGATTTCCATCAACTCACGTAAATCAGCTTCAGCCTCCGCCGCGATACTCATAAACTCTTTGCCGCGATGACTCATTTCCATCACACTCATGCCTGCGCCATGCCAATCTAACAGCTCAGCTTGTACTTGTTGTAGCACCGCTTGTGGCAACACCGCTGGGCCAGCGGCAAAATTGTAGATATGTGTCATTACTTACGTCCCTTTAATTAACAAATTATTTTCAATTGATGAATTATTCTTCAGTCTCAACATCATCTGTTTCGACAATTTTTTCTAAGCCTGAAAGTTTTTCGCCCTCGCCTAAGTTGATCAAAGTCACTCCTTGCGTAGCACGTCCGAGTTCACGAATCTCTTTCACGCGGGTTCTAATCAACACGCCACCCGTGGTAATCAGCATAATTTCATCTTCCTCATTCACCAATTTCGCAGCAACGACTAAACCATTACGCTCGCTGATCGCAATCGCTTTAACCCCTTGCGTACCACGGCCAGAATGGCGGAAATCCGCTAATACCGTACGTTTACCGTAGCCATTTTCGGTGGCTACCAATACCGTTTGTTGATCATTATCTGCAATTAGCAGCGAAAGCACTTGCTGTTTCGCCGCTAATTTCATGCCGCGCACACCGCGTGTAGCGCGACCCATTGCCCTTACGTCGCCTTCAGTAAACCAAACGGCTTTTCCGCCATTTGAAACCAGTACGATGTCATTGGCACCATTCGTGACTTCTGCACCGATTAGGTAATCACCTTCATCCAAGTTAATGGCGATTATGCCCGATTTACGCGGATTGGCGAATTCAGTCAGCGCGGTTTTTTTCACTGTGCCTTGTGCAGTCGCCATGAAAATAAAGTGATTCTCATCAAACTCTTTCACAGAAAGAATGGCGTTAATTTTCTCACCTTCTTCAAGTGGGAACAGATTCACAATCGGTTTACCACGGCCAATTCTGCTACCTTGTGGCACTTCATAGACTTTCAACCAATAGACACGACCTCGACTACTAAAGCATAAAATGTAATCGTGGGTATTGGCGACAAACATTTTATCGATAAAGTCATCTTCTTTAGTCGGCGCTGCTTGCTTGCCTCGCCCACCGCGACGTTGTGCGCGATATTCTTCTAATGGCTGCGATTTCACGTAACCAGTGTGTGATAGTGTAACGACAACATCCTGTGGTGTAATCAAATCCTCTAACGACAAGTCTTGTGCATTCACCACAATTTCACTGCGACGCTTGTCACCGAATTGTTTTCTAATCTCGGTCAATTCGTCACTAATAATCGTCGT
>JBARQL010000066.1:0-23334 GCA_049643685.1 Methylotenera sp. | reverse complement strand
CATTGCGATCCCAGCCGACATAGTTACTCCAGTAGTTGCCTGTTTTTACGCCCCAGTATTCGTCTTTGCTAGCCACGTATTTAATCTGCTCTCTATTGTTGATGAGGTCATTTCCTTCAACCTCGTTGTGAATCGAGCCTGCCCAAAGATGCACGCCAACATGATTTTCAATAATTAAGTTATTGTGCAAGGTGTTATATTCTGCATCATAAATGAAAAATCCACGACCGTTACCTGCCACGATGTTGTTCTCGATTACAGAATCTACAATGGTGCGTAGCATGATGCCATGATCCGAGTTGCCCCAAGCGCGGTTATTGCGAACGGTCTGATTGCGCACTTCCATCAACGCCAGTCCACCGCGATTAAGATACGACTCATTATTTTCCCACACATTGTAGTTCGAGTTCATATAATGTGTGCCGTAACGCAAATGATGCAAACGGTTACCTCGAAATAGTGCACGATCAGAAACGTCTACATAGATGCCATCACGAGTGAAGCTAATGTGATTATCTAAAATTTTCGCACCGCTGCTGTTATAGAGCTGGATGCCATTGCCACGTTGTGCAGATTCAAGGTTACGCATGCCTGTAATGTTGTTAGCGATGACTTGTATGTCTTTTACTTTTTCTATCCAGAGGCCAAACAATGTGTAACTAATAACGTTGTTACGAATGATAGCACGATCGCTACCTGGTTCGAGGTAAATACCAGCATTCTGTGCCGTAAGATCAGCGCCGCTGTTGCTGATAATAAAACCTTCAATAATCACATCTGGTGATTTGATGCGAATAACGTCTCCGCTATCGCCGCCATCAAGCGTTGGACGGTTCATACCCTTAAGATGGATTGGTTTAGTAATAATTAGATGCGTTGGAAAGTGCCCATGCTCGACCATTATCGTATCGCCTGCGGCTGCCTGTTGAACAACCTTGGCAATAGACTGCCCTACCTCCACAGTTAACTCTGCAGCTTGTGCGTGAGCACAGAATACCAATATGCTAAGCGTGGCAAGACGACAAAATACCCGGCGCATCAATCCACCATCTGCAACAAACCGACATTCCGCAGCGCAATAAAAAGAATTGCACCGATCAGCAGATTCTTGAACATGACGTAGCAAATCATGTCCATGCGTCCTGCTGGGCGGTAATGATGACCCCACCACGGCCCGTCTTTGATATACGGCTTGCATTGCAGGCGAATGATGATTTCGTAAACACTCCAGCCTAGCCACCAGCCAATGACGGCGCTTGCACCAAGCTGTCCATTGGCAGCCAGTCCCCAAGCTGTAGTGGCAGCGATAGCCAAAGCTAGGCCAGCAGTCTGTATCGCCTTGTGCTGGCGCCAGCCTTGCTTGCTCCATGGCCACAGATGGTCGACCAATTCATAAAGCAGCCATTTAAAGCCGGTGGTCTTAGCATAGGCCGGAGAGAAGTCATGCGTATCAGGTTTCATTCTTCAGCTCCTTTTGCGGCAACGGGATGGATAGGGATGTAATAGCCAGCTGCGCTGATTCGCGCCAATGGCAAACCGGATTTTTCGCGCTGTTTACGCTCTTTCGATAACGGCGGACAAGCATGATCGTCATAATAAAGTATCATGCAATCCAAACACAGCATGCACTCCCGGTGGTCAATGACGCCTTGTTTATCAATGGCCAGTGATCCGCAACCAGCAGCGCAGGCAGAGCAGGTCGTACATTCCTGCTTACGTTTGAGGCCAAACCAGCGGAAGGTGGTAGGCATGGCAAGCGCCGCACCCAGTGGGCACAGGTATTTGCAGAACGGCCGCTCAGTGAAAAGAGACAGGCCAAGCAGGCTGGCGGTGAACAAGGTATAGGGCCAGCTGCGGTTAAACAAACCAACCAGAAAGGTAGTCTTGAATGGCTCTACTTCGGCCAGCTTTTCTGCCAAGCCCATGGAGAAGAACGATACCACTAACAGCCCCCAGAATATGCCGTACTTGAGCCACTTGAGGCGTTCATGCAGCGCGCCGTTGGGCATGAACTGGAAGCGTTTCAAGCCGACTTTCCCAGCGATTTTATAGAGCAACTCTGACAGTGAGCCGAATGGACACATCCAACCGCAAAACAGTCCACGCCCCCACACAAACACCGTGATGATGATAAATAACCAGAAGATAAATATAAATGGGTCAGATAAAAATAGCTCCCACTTCCACTGAAACAGCATGGAGTGGAACCAAGTCAATACCTGCGTGATAGAGGGCTGCGCCATCAGGCCGAAGCCAATAAAGCTTATGCTGGCTAGCCAGATTGCGTATTTAGGGATTGAAACCCAGCGTTTATCTTTGCGGCTACTACGGCGAACCAGCCAGTCACGACTGGCGTAGACTACTGCAGTAAAAATCAGAATGACAACAAAGGCAGCAATTTCCCAGACACGTGACTTCCAAATTTTAAGCCAGGCAGGATCAGACTTGATGACCATCGGCCGACCACCTTCCAGATAGCGGCCCTCCAACCAGTATTCACGGTCAAAATTGGCGAAGGTTCTGGTGCCAGTTTGCTTATCTACCTTGTTGCCTAAAAACACCAGACTCCATGGATACGCCGCGCTGAAACTAGCGTTACGAATAATAAAAATAGCCGATTCGCTGAATTCTGGCGCACCAGCAGCCTGGATGTTATAGAGATTACGATAGTCGGTGTCACGGAAAGTAAAGCTATCCATGTCTTGCGATACTTGAATGCGATCGTAGATGCCACCGCGCACAAAGCCAGAACCTTTGAACGAGGCGGCGCCATTGGCAACGATAAAAATGGCGTGTTCGTTGGGTTTTAGATCAGCCATCAAGCCTGCATAATTACGCTCACCCAGAACACTGCGGCCGACGGCGGGCGCATTAAGATAGCCGAAATAAAGGTCAATGTAGGGCTGCCCAGTATTGTCCAATCCAACATCAGCAGGCGATACGTTGAGGTGCTGAACGCTACCTTCAGCCAGTAACTCATCCCAAGCATGCTGCTCCGAAGTCGATATAAATTTTGCTTGCGGCCTAGGCACCGCCTTGATGATGCCCACTTGCTTAGCGACCTCGTAGGCGCATCGCATGACCACCTGATTTTCAGCGATGACGGTCACTGTCGCGCCGCTGATCGCATCGATACCTATATAACCACCTTCAGCTCGAGCTCTACCGATTTCCACTTTATCCCAAGCATATTTGCCGACAAACTGCTTGATGAACTTGGTTAACTCTCCTTCTGGAATACCCACTAATAGGATAGGTTCACTATGTCTCAACACCTTCACGCCAACAATCTTACCAGCGACATCCATTCCGATTAACGTGATGACGGGCTTCCCTGAATATGCTGGAATGTCGACGATATCGGTAGAAAGAAATACATAACCTATCAGCTTGCGCTCATCATCTCCTTCATGATTACCGTTCTCTTCATGCTCGCCATTACCCTTGTGCTCACTCTTGTTGCTACGATATGCCTCAACATAAGCTGGGCGGCCTTTACGTGGAGAAAAATAGTCTGCAGTTGGGAATACATCGCCGCAGGGCACATAGGCGCACAGGTCGGGGTCGGTAGCAAGTTGCACTGGCAGGGGCGCCTCATATGAGCCAGGGTGGCCTTCTGTTGTATGTTGCTCTTGCTTAACGTGTTCAGCTTCTGTATCAGACTCTGCGAGTGCTGTGGCAGAATAACCCATCAAGAAAACGAGATAACAGCCTATCAGAGCCATACAGGCTTTAATCGAATGAAATACGCTACGGCCTGCTGATGATAATTGAGTGTTCATGCGGATTCGGATTCAAATAGACAATTCATGATTGGGTGTCAAACATACCCTGTGACTATGACAGATAATATTTTACAGTGTAGTACTTTAAGCAAATTGGGGCGAGCCATTTGTTGACTCGCCCCAGCTTTGGCTTTAATGCTAAGCCTTATGCTTCAACATAAAATCTCATACGCATTTCCAAGTGCAACGCGTGGCAGAAGTGTGTGCAGTAAATCCAGAACATACCAGCCTTGTCAGCTTTGAAGGTGACTGAGTGAGTCTCTTGCGGATTGACGATGAAGTTAATATTGTATTTCTCAATACCGAAACCATGCGTCAGATCTTCCACCTTGTCGTGGTTGGTCAGAATCATAGTTACCTCGTCACCATGCTTTACCTTGATTTCTGACAGACCAAAATTAGGTGCCTGGGAAGTCATATATACCATCACCTTATTGCCCTTGCGCTCGATACGGTTGTCTGACATAGACTTCACTGCATTTGGGAAATCATTCATATCAGACACTTGTTTCGTTTTAACCACGTCTGCACGAACGATAATTGCGTCATGCGGCTCAGGATAGGCCGTGTGATCATGAATCAGGCGCATTTTTTCACCGGTAATATCAATCAGTTGCTCAGTTTCCATATGCAACGGGCCTACGGGTAAAAAGCGATCTTTAGAGAACTTGTTACCTGAGTTGAGAAATTTGCCATCAGCTTCTTTGGTTTCACCCATTGAGGTGTAAGTATGGCCTGGCTGGTAATGCACATCAATGCGATCCAGCACTGGTTGCACGCTCTTGTCACCCTTGAATTTAGCAATCGCTTTATCAACATTCCATTTAACGATCTGGCTATCTAAGAACAAGGAAGTATAGGCGTTACCTTTTCCGTCAAAGCCGGTATGTAGTGGGCCAAGACCAATTTCCGGCTCGGCTACTACTGAATCACGCTCACCTTTCAACTCGCCAGCAAACCATTTATGCACTAACTCAGTAGCAATTACGGTAGCAGTTGGTGATAGCTTGCCGGCACAAACGAAATATTTACCATCGGGTGAAATGTTCACACCGTGTGGATTTTTTGGCACTGGAACGTAGTAAGTAAGTGCCGTTTTGGGGTCACTGTTGGCCGCTTTAGTTCCATCAACCACAGGTACTTTAGACTTACCAATCGTGAAGGTTTTACCCGCCTTGATTGCCGCCTCGATACGCTCAATATTGAGAAATAGACAGGCATCGCGTTCTGCCGACATCATATCAGCCAGCACTGCGCCGTTCTCGGTGTTGTATTGGTTCACAGCCGCCAGTTTACCGTCATAGGAAGTCGCAATCAGGTCCATATTGCCATCAACCTTGGCCTGCCAGCGCACTTCCATACTCTCAGCATCAACACAGGTGAATAAGGCGTACCATTTTTCAGAGTCATCATAATCATGACCGTCATTGGGTTGTGGTGTGGCAAACTCAGCACCGCAGAATACGCGGGTGGTATGATTGTGAGAGTCGATTACTGGATCGCGCTTATCTGGGAAAAGACCGTGAAAACCCTGTACATTAGGAATTTCAGTGATGGCGTCACATTCCATTCTATCCATGCGGATACGTGCGAGGCGATTGTTTAGTTTATCGTTGGTCCAAAGATACTTGCTGTCATAAGTGCCATCGGTATACGAACCATGCACATGGTGGGTATCACCTGTCAAGTACTTCAAGCTACCATCCGGGTTGGTGCCCATGATCGCTTTGGATTCATTGGTGATACCCCAACCGACCATGCAATCCACATTAAATACTGGAATACGCTTAAGGGTGCGGCCTGAAGGTACGCCATAGATACGCACCTCACCATTATGTCCTGCGCTAGAAAAAGTGTAGTAGCTGTCAAGCTTGCCTGGGTGCACTTCAAACTCACCGGGAGCTACCGCTCTGCTGGTATCGCCGCCAGTTTCGGCCACTTTACCAGCTACTGCAGCCTTTTCATCTTTTTTACAGGAAGTCAACCCCATCACCAATCCTGCGCCCGCCAAGGTTGCTGCTGCAGTAGTGCCGAGAAACTTTCTACGACTTTCATCACCTAGCATCTCATTATTACTTTTTTCTTGGTCATAATCACTCATGTTATTCTCCTCTTAACAATGGCTAGAGCATCCGCCGAAGCCTGCGACAATTTGTCGCATCTCGAGAGCAGTGTATCAGACTATAGGGGATAATTATCTTGATTAAAGTCAAGAGATTGAAAATCTAATGCTGATTGTTGAGACAGCGGATGCATCAGAAATTGTAGGCAAGTTATCGAATGGATGGATTTCCCTTAAAAAAGTAGGCACATCACTCTAACTATTAAATGACTGTAAGTTTCAGGACTGAAGTTGAAATGCCAACCCTAAATGGCTACTTTCTCCCTCTCAGTAGTCAAATATTAGATATATAGGTGACAGAAGCGGATCGTTAGCAGGAGCTAATGTAGAAAAGAGCCCAGATTTATCACTTATGTCGTTAAATAAAAAAGGCTGAAACCTTTATGGAATCAGCCTTTTCATTTTGTGGTGCGCCCGAGACGATAAAAGTGGGCACTGGGTAGAGGTTATCTTGCTTGAGTGAAAATGAAAGTACACCATTTCATATACATTAGAAGCCGTCATTGTGTGATACCTTTGTGACTTGCTATAATCGAACGTCCATAGACAACCATTGTTCACAAGCACCATTTAAATGGTGCAATTGTCATTATGAAGCACCATGTTGGTGCGAATAGCCATCAATTACAATATCATAATTATGATGCTTAAGTTTATAACTTTATGATTTTAAATTGATTTAACATTAAATTAATGTTTGGCATGTTAATTGCTGTTATGTAATTAGCGAGAAAGTGGTGAGTTGAGTACTAACCGCTAAAGTTTCAAAAAGATGACTAGGGTTCCGGCTTTTATTTTATTAAGAGTGTCTGGTCCGAGAGTTGTCGGCCATTATTTGATTGGCTACACGGAGGGATAAAAGCCCGGGAGGAAGCGTTTTTATAAATGCCGCCTTCTCGACTTTAAACCAACCTAGGAGCTAACCATGCATACTACAAGTTTGATCAAACGTTTTTCTGCACGTACTGTATTAACTGCCGCCGCTTTTACCGCATCTTTATTATTCACCAGCTTATCTAATGCTGCCGCACCGCTAAAAATTGGTTATAGCGATTGGCCAGGTTGGGTCGCATGGCAGGTTGCCATTGATAAGGGCTGGTTTAAAGAAGCTGGCGCAGACGTTCAATTTGAGTGGTTTGATTATGCCGCGTCTATGGATGCTTTCGCCGCAGGAAAAATTGATGGCGTACTTGTCACAAATGGTGATGCTTTGGTCACTGGCTCAGGTGGCGCTAAAAACACGATGATTCTAGTGACTGATTATTCTAATGGTAATGACATGATAATTGCCAAACCTGGCATTAAAAACCTTAAAGATTTAAAAGGTAAAAAAATTGGTTTAGAAACAGGTTTTGTTGAACATCTTTTGTTATTAAAGGGCTTAGAAAAAGCTGGGATGAAAGAGTCTGACGTGATTATCGTCAATACTAAAACCAATGAAACGCCTCAAGCGCTCGCTTCTGGTGATTTATCTGCAATTGCTGCTTGGCAACCAAATTCAGGTGAGGCGATGAGTCGTGTTCCAGGCTCAAAACCTATCTACACTTCAGCTGATGAGCCAGGTCTGATTTATGACGTGCTAACTGTAAACCCTGCAAGTTTATCTAGCCGAAAAGCTGATTGGAAAAAAGTAGCATTGGTTTGGGATAAGGTTGTTGCTTATATCAATGATCCAAAAACTCAACCTGATGCAGTAAAAATCATGGCTGCACGCGTAGGTGTTAAACCAGAAGCATATTTGCCATTACTAAAAGGTACTAAATTACTTAGTCTTGCCGAGGCAAAAAAAGTCTTCGTAAAAGCTGATGGATTTAAATCGCTATATGGTTCTACAAAAATCTCTGATGACTTTAACGTGAAATATGGCGTTTACAAGAAGCCCATGGATATTCAAAAAACAATTGATCCAACTTTGATGGCTAAATAGTTTTTGCTTATTCACACGTATTTCATTATTTAGAGACAGGTTGCAGAATGAGTCTTTCTTCTTGGTTTGCCGTTCGCAGAGAATTATCGCCGCGTAGGCAAAAGTTGTTGGGGTTAGGCTCATTTTTGCTGCCATTGCTCATTTGGTGTGCTGTGAGTTATGTGCCATTTATTTGGCATCCGATGGTGATGATTAGCAAACCAGGGGATGTCGATTATTTTCAGGTGGATATGTTGGTTGATAAGTCTGTTTTTAAAGATGAAGTCGCCAATATGCAAAATACTGGAAAGATTTTACCTGTGGGTTCTCCTGCCAATCCGATTTACTTACCTGCTCCACATGCCGTTGCAAAAGCGCTGTATACCGCATTTACAACAGCACCTGAACAGCGTGATGGCAAGTGGTTGCATGAGAGCTTGTGGCATAGCATTCAAATCATATTCTGGGGATTTTTTATATCGTCATTGATAGGTGTGCCATTGGGTATTTTATGCGGCACATATAGCGCAATATCCCGCATCAATGAACCTTTTATTGAATTTTTTAGATACTTGCCTGCACCAGCTTTCGGAGCGTTGGCAGTGGCGGTTTTGGGTATTTATGACGGCCCTAAAATTGCAATCATTGTGATAGGGACGCTTTTTCAACAAATTCTTATTATTGCCAATACTACACGCAAGCTTGATTACTCCTTGCTTGAAGCGGCTTTAACATTGGGAACAAGTAAATTCAAATTATTGGTACACGTCATTATTCCAGGGATTTTGCCTGAGCTTTATCGTGATCAGAGGATATTGCTAGGCTGGGCTTGGACTTATCTGATAGTCGCTGAGTTAATTGGCACCTCATCAGGCATTACTTGGTTTATCACGCAGCAAGCGCGCTATCAACATTTTGATAATGTTTATGCTGCCATCATCATTATTGGCATTATCGGCTTGGGAGGAGATTTGATTTTGGGTGGTTTGAGCAAGCATTTATTCCCTTGGGATAGATCTGCCAATAAAGAATAAGGACGCATCGTGGACATGAACTCAAATTTACCCAATTATCTAGATCAGACCGAAGCAGTTAAAAACCGTTTCGATAAACTCAAACAGCGTGAAGTTATTCTTGAAGTAAAGCATTTAGGCAAAGTTTATAAAACTGCCAAAGGTGGCGTGACGGCGCTTAAAGATATTAACTTCAAAACGCACAGGCGCGAATTTGTTTGCGTTATCGGCCCATCAGGTTGTGGAAAATCAACGCTGATACGTATTTTGGCGGGACTTGAATCACATACTTCTGGAGATGTTTTATTAGACGACAAACCCGTGACTGGTCCAGGCCGTGACCGCGGCATGGTGTTTCAGGGCTATACCTTGTTTCCATGGTTGACGGTTAAAAAGAATGTGATGTTCGGTTTGGAGATGAATAACGCCAACACTGAAGAAGCTGCTCGCGAAGCAAGTTTGTGGTTGGAATTAGTCGGGCTCGATAAATTTGCGAATGCTTATCCGCACGAGCTTTCTGGTGGAATGAAACAACGCGTAGCTATTGCCCGTGCTTTAGTGAATAAGCCGCGAATATTGCTGATGGATGAGCCTTTTGGGGCATTAGACGCACAATCTCGCGCCAAAATGCAGGCGCACCTGCTTGAGATATGGCGCAATGTTGATGTCACTATTTTATTCATTACACATGATTTAGATGAAGCGATTTTTCTAGCAGACCGTATTTTGGTACTAAAAGCCCATCCTGGGGAAGTACAAGAGCTGATTGAAGTGCCTGTGCCGCGACCTCGCATTGCAGGCAATTATACTAGCCCTGAATTTTTGGCGACAAAAAATAGATTGGAAGCTTTGATTCATCCGCCAAAATCTTCTGAAGAAAAAGACTCGGAAGAGGTCAGCATTACTCAGCACATGATTCGCTTCGTGAATGTTCAGGACAATGTGGAATAAGGCATAACAGGACAAAAAATGAAATTTAATCCAAAAGAAATACTGTGGGAAGAAAGAGTACCAGGCGGTAATCACTGGTCTGGGCTTATGCGTCGAGGTTCTGCATTGCGCTTTACAGACTTGCAAGGTGGCGCAAATGTCTCATTGCTACTTTATAACTTTGAAGAAAAGTTAGAACGTTACAACATGCCTGATAGCTTAAAAGCGCAACACACCGCTTTTTTAACCACAGGGAATGTGTGTTATTCCGACATGGGACGTGTGATGTGCTCATTTATTCATGACACAGTAGGTTGGCACGACACCATTTGCGGCATCTCTGATGCCAAACTCATTGAGCAAAAACATGGCATTGCCAATTATCAAACACATCGTAATGACATGTATCGCAGTGCAAAAGATGGTTTGCTAATTGAGTTAGCCAAGCATGGATTAGGTCCTCGCGATTTGGTCGCCAATGTGAATTTATTCAGCAAAGTCAGTGCGAACGATACTGGCGATTTGGTTTTTAATGCAGGCAATAGCAAAGCTGGAGATGTGGTTGATTTGCGTTTTGATATGAACGTATTAGTGGTGTTATCAACCGCGCCACATCCTTTAGATACTGCAACAAGCTATAAAACTGGAGACGTGTTATTGACCGCTTGGCATGCAGGTAATGCGGCAGAAGATGATATTTGCCGCAACGCGTGTGAGCAAAACCAACGCGGCTTTATTAATACAGAACGTTTTTATGCTTATTAGGATTTAGATATGTTAACTGAAAGCAAATTGCTTACACAGGATGCAGTACTGAATGAAACCTGTGATGCAGGTGACCCATGGATTGGCATCGTAAAAAAAGGTCAAACCTTCCGAATTCTAGATTTAGAAGGCAACCAAGCGGTTGATACGCTGTTTTACAACGCCAATGATGCGACCGAACGCTACAGCGCAGTCGATACTATCCAGCGCCAAGGGCAGATTTATCTCAACACGGGTTCGGTGCTGTACTCCAGCGAAGGTAATCCTATGCTGACGATTACGGCTGACACTTGTGGTCGCCACGATACTATTGGCGGCGCTTGTTCGGCTGAAAGTAATACCACACGATATGCGTTATCTAAACGCCCTATGCACAGTTGCCGCGATAGCTTTATGCATGCTATTACTCATTCTGCTTGTGTAATTGAGCGCAATATCACAAAACGCGATATTACCGCCAACATCAACTTTTTTATGAACGTGCCCGTGACCTCTGATGGCGGTTTAAGTTTTGCGGATGGCATTTCAGCGCCAGGTAAATACGTGGAGATGCGAGCAGAGATGGATGTGCTAGTGCTTATCTCAAATTGCCCACAATTGAATAACCCATGCAATGCCTACAACCCAACACCCATTCAATTGTTGGTTTGGAATTAGGTTAACAAAATAGACAGCCGTAGATGGACGACCTGATGCGGATTGAAAAAAGCGAGACGGCTCGCAATGCTGTGAGAAATCAATATGTTTAAAAAAGTCCTAATTGCCAATCGCGGAGAGATTGCTTGCCGCGTGATTCGCACACTTAAGAAAATAGGCATTCAATCAGTCGCTGTTTATTCACAGCCAGATTCAGGCGCACGTCATGTGTTAGATGCCGATGAAGCCATTTGCATTGGCCCAGCACCAGCCGCTGAAAGCTATTTGAATGCCGATAAAATTCTGCAAGTGGCTATTGAAACAGGTGCAGAAGCGATTCATCCCGGATATGGATTTTTATCAGAGAACGCAGACTTTGCTGAGAAATGTGAGGCGAAAGGCATTGCTTTTATAGGCCCAACACCTAAGCAAATGCGCGATTTTGGCTTAAAACATACCGCACGAGAGTTGGCTGAGAAGAATGGCGTGCCCTTATTGCCAGGTACAGGCTTATTAGCTAGTGTAGAAGACGCACATATTCACGCAGAAAAAATTGGTTACCCTGTCATGTTGAAAAGCACTGCAGGCGGTGGCGGAATTGGCATGCAGCTTATTTGGAGTAAAAGCGAGCTTAATGCAGCCTTTGAATCTGTTCAACGACTATCACGTGCTAACTTTAAAGAGTCTGGTATCTATTTAGAAAAATATGTACAGGCCGCACGCCATATCGAGGTACAGATTTTTGGCAATGGTTTAGGCAAGGTGATTGCGCTAGGTGAACGTGACTGCTCTGTGCAGCGCCGAAATCAAAAAGTGATTGAAGAAACGCCTGCGCCGCATATCTCAGAAGAAATAAGAAAATCATTATCTGCCACGGCTGTTAAATTAGGTAGTGCATTAAATTACCGCTCCGCTGGTACAGTTGAATTTGTTTACGATAACGACTCAGGTCAGTTCTATTTTTTAGAAGTGAACACACGTTTGCAAGTAGAGCATGGCGTGACGGAGTTAGTTACAGGTGTGGATTTAGTGGAGTGGATGATACGCATCGCCGCAGGTGAAACCAATGCGTTGGATGCTTATTTGCACAATCCCTCTGGCCACGCGATTCAAGTACGCTTATATGCGGAAGATCCCAATAAAAACTTTCAGCCATCTAGCGGTGTGCTGACTGAGGTTAAGTTTTCAGGAGCAGCGCGTAACGATACATGGGTGGAAACCGGCAGTGATGTTTCGCCATTTTACGATCCACTCATTGCCAAAGTGCTGGTACACGCCTTAGATAGAGATGGTGCTGTGTCTAAAATGCGTACAGCCTTAGATGAAACGACTTTATACGGCATCGAAACCAACTTGGAGTATCTGCGCCAAGTATTGATGGATAGCGTATTTCCCGATGGCAAGCAAATTACCCGCTATTTGAATAGCTTTACATATAAGCCACACACCATAGACGTACAAGACGGTGGCGTAATGACGACTATTCAGGATTACCCAGGCCGTATTGGCTACTGGGCAGTCGGTGTGCCCCCTTCAGGGCCTATGGACCATTTGGCATTTAGATTTGCGAATAAGTTAGTGAGTAATGCTGAAGGAGTCGCTGCTTTAGAAGTCACCCTGATTGGCCCGAAACTTAAATTTAATACCGATGCTGTAATTGCCATTACAGGTGCACCGATTGATGCAACTTTGGATGGCGAGCCGATTTCAATGTGGCAATCGCATCACATAAAAGCAGGGAGCATCTTTAAGCTAGGCAAAGTGCTTGATGCTGGCTGCCGCACTTATTTGGCCGTGCAAGGTGGCTTTGATGTACCTAATTATTTAGGTAGTAAATCAACCTTTACTTTAGGTCAATTTGGCGGACATGAAGGTAGAACCTTGCGCGTTGGGGATGTGTTGCATATTCCACAGTTAGCAACTGAATACGTTGCGAAAATGTTGCCTGATGCATTACAGCCAAGCTACACCAAATATTGGGAAATTGGCGTGTTGTATGGCCCGCATGGCGCACCAGATTTTTTTACAGATGATGACATCACTATGTTCTTCTCCACCGATTGGGAAGTGCATTACAACTCCAATACAACAGGCATCCGCTTGATCGGCCCTAAGCCGCAGTGGGCGCGTAAAGATGGTGGCGAGGCTGGTTTGCATCCATCCAATATTCACGACAATGCTTATGCCATTGGTGCAGTCGATTTTACGGGCGATATGCCTGTGATTTTAGGGCCAGATGGCCCTAGCCTAGGTGGCTTTGTATGCCCAGCAACCATTATTCAGGGTGAACTATGGAAAATGGGACAGCTAAAAGCGGGCGATAAAGTGCGCTTTATCAAAGTGACTCAGGAAGATGCTGAGTGTTATGAACTAGCGCAAAATAGCTTAATTGCTAACCTCGGTGGAGAGCCAGCAAAACTAGCTGTCAATGCAACAATCCTGCACAGACCAATTATGACTGAAATAGCCGAAACGGCAGATCAAATTAAAGTCGTATACAGACAATCTGGCGATAAATATTTGTTGATTGAATACGGTGAACTGGTGCTAGATTTGAATTTAAGGTTCCACGTGCATGCGCTTATGCAATGGCTGGAAGCGCAAAATATCAAAGGCATTATCGACCTCACGCCTGGTATTCGTTCGCTACAAGTACATTTTGAAAGCTTGGTACTGCCAGTCAAACAGCTCATTCAAATTCTGCAAAATGGCGAATTCGAATTACCCAGTATCGATGAGATGGAAGTGCCAACGCGCATCGTGCATTTGCCGCTATCTTGGGATGATGTCGCCACGCAATTGGCGATTGAGAAGTACATGCAATCGGTGCGTAAAGATGCGCCGTGGTGCGAAATGCTCGATGGGCATGCTAGCAATATTGAGTTTATTCGCCGCATAAACGGTCTAGATTCTATTCAACAAGTGAAAGACATCGTCTTTAATGCTAGCTACTTAACGCTAGGTCTAGGAGATGTTTATCTAGGCGCACCAGTAGCAACGCCAGTAGATCCGCGTCACCGGTTGGTGACCACTAAATATAACCCTGCGCGAACTTGGACGCCTGAAAATGCGGTTGGTATCGGCGGAGCCTATATGTGTATTTATGGCATGGAAGGCCCAGGCGGTTATCAGTTTGTGGGACGCACGATACAGATGTGGAATCGCTGGAACCAAACTAAAGACTTTGTCGATGGTAAGCCATGGCTATTATGCTTCTTTGACCAAATTCGTTTTTATCCAGTTGAGGCAGATGAGCTTTTGCAAATGCGAGAGGATTTTCTGCACGGAAAATTCAAGCTTAAGATTGAAGAACAAACATTCCGCTTAAAAGATTACAACAAGTTTTTAAATGATGAAGCGGCGACAATTAATGCTTTTAAAACCAAGCAGCAAAATGCTTTTGATGCTGAACGTGAACGTTGGATTGCTAGTGGACAAGCCAATTACAGCAATGAAACTGAGTCGACTAGTGCGGTAGATGCATTGGAAATTCCAACAGGTAGCCGCGCTATTGCCTCGCATGTTGCGGGCAATTTATGGCAGATTAAGCTGAAAGAAGGCGACTTGGTGCAAGAAGGCGATGAAATCGTGATTGTTGAATCTATGAAAATGGAAATTGCCGTCACCTCTACCGTGGCTGGCAAAGTTACCAAAATCTTATGCACTGAAGGCATGTCGGTCTCTGCAGGTCAAAATTTAATCGTAATTGAAGAGGAATAAAATAAAATGAACTTACAAATCTCACATCTACGAAACCTGTATCTTTCAGGCGCGCTGAAGCCAACAGATTTGGTGAAACAACTGGATGCAGAAATCGGTAATGAAGACAGCCGTAATATTTGGATCAGGCGTTTAACGTTTGATGAGTTGCTGAATTACGCTAAAAACCTAGAGGGTAAAAATATCGCCGATCTTCCTTTGTATGGCGTGCCGTTTGCAATTAAAGACAATATCGATTTGGCTGGAATTCCTACTACTGCAGGTTGTCCAGAGTATGCTTACACTCCAGCGGGTAGCGCAACTGTTGTACAAAAGCTGATTGATGCAGGCGCAATCCCCATAGGAAAAACTAATCTAGACCAATTTGCCACAGGCTTAGTGGGAACACGCTCGCCGTATGGAGCCTGCAAAAATAGCTTCAATCCAGACTATATTTCTGGCGGCTCAAGCGCAGGGTCTGCTGTTTCGGTGGCGTTAGGCATGGCCAGCTTTAGTTTAGGTACCGACACGGCGGGTTCTGGCCGCGTGCCAGCATCGTTTAATAATTTGGTGGGGCATAAACCTAGTTGTGGCTTGTTAAGCACCAGAGGCGTTGTGCCTGCCTGTCGAACACTTGATTGTGTGTCTATTTTCGCACTAACGGCTGAAGATGCCGCTAAAGTACTAGAAAGCGCTCAGGGCTTTGATGAAGAAGATGCTTATTCACGTAAGGCCAATGCCGAAGTGATAACAATTTCAGATAAAAGCTTTACCTTTGGTGTACCTAAGCCAGAACAATTAGCATTTTTTGATAATAGCGAAACTCCAGCATTGTTTAAGCAAGCTACTCAACAATTAGAGTCTTTGGGCGGTAAGGCCGTAGAAATCGATTTTGAGCCATTTTTAGAAACAGCCCGCCTACTTTATGAAGGCCCGTGGGTGGCAGAACGATATGCGGCGATTCGAGAACTTTTTGAAACAAAGCCTGAAGCGATCTTCCCTGTTACTAAACAAATTATTGGCGGTGCTACTAAGTTTAGTGCGGCAGATACATATATTTCGCAATACAAACTGAAAGCGCTACAACGTAAAGCAGAAGCAGTTTGGCATTCTATTGATATATTGGTGACGCCCACCGCTGGAACGATATACACCATTGATGAAGTGAACGCCGAACCAGTAAGGTGCAACTCTAACCTGGGTTATTACACCAACTTCATGAACCTCTTAGATTTGTCCGCAACAGCTGTACCAACAGGATTTCTAAATGATGGCATGCCTTTTGGTATAACCATTTGTGCACCTGCGTTTAAAGATATGCAGTTACTGGCTTTAGCCACCAAAGTACAAAAGCTATCTGCAAAAACATTAGGCGCAACTGGCTTGCCATTAAAAAGTAATTCAAACCAATCCCTAGAATTGAAATGAGCATATATGTCCAATAATGAAAAATTTATCCATGTAGCAGTTTGTGGCGCACATATGACAGGCTTACCACTAAATGCACAATTAACAAGTTTGGGCGGAAAGTTCCTCGAAGAAACGACCACCGCGCCAGAATACAAGCTATACAAATTAAACGGATTCACACCAGCGCGCCCTGGTTTGCTTCGCGTTGCCAACGATGGCGCCGCAATATCACTAGAAGTATGGCAATTGCCAATTGAAAATTACGGCACATTTGTTTCAGGCGTGCCTGCCCCATTAGGTTTCGGCACTTTAGCGCTAGCTGATGGCCGCGCCGTGAATGGGTTTTTATGTGAGCACTATGCAACATTAAACGCCATCGATATTTCGCACCTAGGTGGATGGCGGCATTATTTGAAAGAAATGACTTAGAATATACGATAGTTTTGTCCCCTTAAGAATCAATTGCAACATACTGGCTTTGAGTTGGAGTTGAATTCAAAAGTGCCCATATTTATCGCTTATGCTTTCAAATAAAAAAGGCTGAAACCTTTATGGAATCAGCCTTTTCATTTTGTGGTGCGCCCGACGAGATTCGAACTCATGACCCTCGGCTTCGGAAACCGATACTCTATCCAGCTGAGCTACGGGCGCGTGATGATGGAGTGCATTATAGCAAATCACTGCATTATCTTTCGTAGAAATACGGTTCTTTTGTCTTCTATAAAAGTGCAGGTATAATATTGCCCACATCAAACAATTTATTTTAGGGATTAGCGGTTATGAGCAAAAATGATAACGAATATAAAGGCTCCACTTTTTGGCAATTGATTTTGGTGATTCCAGGTACTATTTTAGCGTTTACCTTGCTGATTTCACTGATTGCCAAAACTTCTGGTGGTGCTGCGCCTGTGGCGCCTGAACCAGCTGTAGTTGCTAAAATAGAGGAAAACATTAAGCCATTAGCCGCAGTTGAAATGGCGAGTGCAGATGCTGGCCCCCATGTGGATAAAAGTGGCGAGGAAGTAGTAAAAGCTGTCTGTGGAATGTGCCATACTGGAGGCTTGATGAATTCGCCAAAAATCGGTGATAAAGAGGCTTGGAAGCCACGCATTGCTCAGGGTTACGATACGCTTGTTAAAAATGCGATTAATGGTATTCGTAGCATGCCTGCAAAAGGTGGTAATCCTTCGCTTACGGATGGTGAAATTGCTAATGCAGTAGCGCATATGGCAAATTCTGCTGGTGCAGATTTTAAAGCACCAGCACCCAAAGCAGCAGATGCAGTTACACCTGCGGATGCCGCTGCGACACCAGTACCAGTCGAAGCTGCGGCGGTAGCTACAGCGGCAGTCGTTGCAGCAGTACCTGAAAAAACAGAAAAGAAAGCTGAAGTTAAGGTTGCTGAGGTTTCTACAGCCGCTGAAGCAGCACCTGCGCCAGCAGCCACTGAAAAAAAGCCTGACGTCGCAGCTACGGCTACGGGTAAATCTGGCAAGGAAGTTTATACCGCCACCTGTGCGATGTGTCACGGTACAGGTTTGATGAACGCGCCAAAACTTGGCGATAAAGCCCTCTGGGCACCTCGAGTTGCGCAAGGCTACGACACCTTGGTTAAGAACGCAGTAAATGGTATTCGCACCATGCCCGCTAAAGGCGGCAATGGGGGTTTGAGCGACTCAGAAGTTGCAGGGGCTGTGAAATATATGGCAAATGAGGCGGGTGCAGGATTTTAATGAATCATCAACTTACAATGAATTTTAAGTAAATTGAAAATAGACAAAAAGCCACTTAAGCAATTAAGTGGCTTTTTTAATGGTGAATATCAATGACTACCTACGCGATTGGTGACATACAAGGATGCTTTCATGCCTTTCAGGCATTATTGGCACGTATTGAGTTTGACCCAGCATTTGACGAGCTTTGGTTGGTGGGAGATTTAGTTAACCGAGGTAGTGGTTCTCTCGAAGTATTGCGCTGGTGTTACGCACATCAAAATAATTTGAAGGTTGTCCTAGGTAACCATGATTTACATGCATTGGTGGTTGCTAATGGCTTTGTAAAGGCGCATAGGGGCGACACATTAGAGGCCTTGCTTACGGCTGACGATAGTCAAGAGTTGCTTGACTGGCTGCGTCATCAGCATCTAGTCTACCAGAATGAAAATTATTTAATGGTACATGCGGGCTTGCTACCGCAATGGACGGTGAAACAAACATTAAGCTATGCTGCAGAAGTAGAGACTGCGTTGCGGGGGAGTGATTACTTACATTTTCTAGCCCATATGTATGGCAACCAGCCAGATCATTGGCAAAAAAAGTTAGCTGGGCTAGACAGATTGCGCGTGATTACCAATGCGATGACGCGACTAAGAATTTGTACAAAAAAAGGAGAAATGGAATTTAGCTTTAAGGGTGAGTTGTCAGACGTGCCCAAAGGCTATATGCCATGGTTTGATGTGCCAAATCGTGCCACAAAATCCACGCAAGTGATTTTTGGTCATTGGTCTGCGCTCGGTTTGCAGCATAGAGACAATGTGTATGCGCTTGATACGGGTTGTTTGTGGGGCGGTCAGTTGACTGCCATGAATCTTGAGACTAATGCCATCACCCAAGTGCAATCTAATCCACTTGATAAACCGCTCATAATAAACGCGTACAAATAAGCTGGATTTAACCTTTCTTTCAACTCGCTGCCCTGCGAGCCTTGTAAATAAAGGCTCGCAGGGCAGCGTTATTTTATCGTATGAATAATGCGCTTTAGCTCATATATTCTACGGGCAAGACCCATGCGGTCTCGCTCGATACTTTTCAAGGTTGGTTGATAGCGTGAGCATGGACATCTACTAGCCGTTACAAGCTCAGTTTTTCTTTAATCAATTGCTCAATATGCTGCGTGAGTTTTCGACGGTCTTTTGTGGTTTCAGAAAATTCTGCGGTAGCAATGGGCGTCAGAAAGTGAAGTTCAACGGCTGGATTTTGTTGCAACAGTAATTGTTGCATCGATTCTTTCATCGTAGTCTCACCGGCATAGGCAATACTGGTATTGGCACTTCCATTTTGGCCTGGGTAACGAATAGCAACGGGGTGAATGGTGGCCTTAGCATGAATGGCGGCTTGAATGATGCTGCTTTTAAATGGCTTCATTATTGTGCCATCCGTGGTAGTGCCTTCAGGGAATAAACATAAATTATCACCTTCGACTAAGCTATCGGAAGTCAAGTGCACAATGCGCGCCGCATCCTGACGTTTATCTCGATCGATAAAAAGCACGTTCGCTTTTTTGGCTAAATAACCAAACACAGGCCAGTTTTTAATTTCAGACTTTGCAATAAACCGTAAAGGCACAATGCTGTTGAGCGCGTGAATATCTGTCCATGAGATATGGTTGGCGACAATCATTGTGCTAGACATTGCCTGGTGTTGTGGAATGTGCCCATGAGAAGTAATGCGTAAATTAAATGCGGCGAGCAATTGTTTACACCACCATTTGGTCAGTCGCATTTTCAATGAGTTGCTGGCAAGCGGAAAAACAAGTGTGACGGTCACCACTGCAATCAAGGTATGTGCAGAAACACGGCTAATTCTAAAATAGCGGGTGATTCGATTAGTGGTGACGGTGTTATTTGTGGTGAGTGGCAATGTGTCAGTCGATACTGCACTCCGCATAAAATGCTAGCCTTAAAATTTCAAACACTTAGAACTTGAGTGCGTGAAATTAAGACTTTATTTTAAGAAATGGGCTGCATATCTCGGGTTGATTCTGGAAAGCGGTAACATTACCAGCATATCGGCAGTATTGAAATAGGGATCCCAGGTTGGTTCACCACAAATATAAGCACCAAGTCGTAAATAACCTTTAATGAGTGGCGGGCAAGCCACCTGTAAGGTTGAATTTAATGGCTGATTCAGTAATGGATTGCGTGGAAATACCCGATATTCAAGTGGCGACAAATAATCATCTTGCAGTTTTTGATACAAGCTAGCTGCAGCGTGACCGCCATCCGCCATACTGACACTTCCGCAACCGATCATGTACTCATATTGGTGCGCTTGCATATATTTAGCCAAACCCGCCCATAGCATGGTAATCGTCCCGCCATTGCGATAATTTTGGTGTACGCAAGCGCGGCCAACCTCTACGGTGCGGTCAAATAAATGGGTAAGTCTACTTAAGTCAAACTCGCCAGCAGAATAATAACCACCCGCTTCATTTGCTTTTTCAGGGCTTAAAATTCGATAAGTGCCGATGACTTGGTTGGTGTTCGTATCTCGCACAATTAAGTGGTCACAATATTGGTCAAATCCATCGACATCCAGACCGCCCGTGCCTAAAAGTTGCGCGCCCATTTCTTCTGCGAATACTTTGTAGCGCAAGCGCTGGGCTTCTTCAATTTCACTTTGTGTACGTGCCAGACTCATATTGAGGCGTGCAATATTGTGATTACGTTCGTGGTAATGCAATAATTGAAACTGATTTTTTAACATTAAAGTCTCCTCTTTTGAAATCAAAGAGACTTTAATCAATCAATATTAACTAGCGATGACAGAAATGTGACTGTTAATTGACAGTTTGTTCGATGCTGGTTTGAGATATTGGTGATGTTGATTTCAACATCACCAACCATAAAAATGATGACAATAGTGTTTTAGATTTAGTGCGACACGCGTGAAGTACTGCCATTTTCAATGATGCGAACTTTTTCACCAATGTTAAAGGCATCATCAGCCTCCTGAACGATTGAGATTAAGCCGCCGCCATCCAGTTTTACAGTGATTTCCAGCGCATCCTTTCGGGTAATGCCTTCTTCGAGAGCTGAGCCAGCCAGGCCGCCTGCTACAGCGCCAATTACGGCTGCAATAGCGCTACCCCGACCGCCGCCTACAGAACTACCAGCAATACCACCAACTGCTCCGCCGGCAACTGTGCCAACTGGGGATTTAGTACCTTCTAATTTTACTTGGCGTACGCTTTCAACCACGCCAGTTTTAACCGTCTGCACTTTACGCGCATCGTCACGGCTGTAAACGCTGCCAGAATTTGAACTGGCGCAGGCTGCTAACAATATACTTAACAAAGCCGCTACAAATAATTGTGTTGTTTTCATTATGGATTCCCTCAAAAATAACATCTCTACTGAGACTTAACTTCATCCAACTTAGTTTCATTTACTAGTGCTTGCGTATAAATCGCTTCAATTTCAGCACGTGTTGGCTTATGGTTTTGCCCACCGCGGCTTTCAATTTTAATCGCGCCCATGGTAGAAGCCAAGCGTCCGCAGGTTGGCCAATCCCATCCTTTGGCGATGCCATACAATAAACCAGCACGGTAGGCATCACCACAGCCTGTGGGGTCAACAATGCTCATGGCTTTAACGCATGGAATGTCAAAACGTTGACCATCAGCATAGATATTTGAACCACTGCCACCCAGTGTGACAATGAGTGCTTTGACTTTTGTGGCAAGCTGCTCTAGCGTTAGGCCAGTTTTATCTTGAATGATTTGTGATTCATAATCGTTAACGGCCAAATAATCAGCCATTTCGATAAAGTGTAAAAGTTCTTCGCCATTAAACATCGGCAAGCCTTGGCCAGGGTCGAACATAAAGGGAATGCCGGCTTCAAAACATTCACGAGCGTGCTGGAACATGCCATCACGCCCATCGGGGGCGATAATGGCCAGTTTCACATTTTTGACATCTTTGACACTGTTTTGGTGTGATTCCACCATTGCACCTGGGTGAAAAGCGGTAATTTGGTTATCGTCAGTGTCCGTGGTAATAAAGGCTTGCGCGGTAAAGCTTTGAGGGATGGTTTTAATATGCGCAGTATTGAGTTTATGATTGTGTAACCAATGCGTGTAAGGCTCAAAATCATTGCCCACAGTGGCCATGATTAATGGATTGTCTTCTAATAATTGTAAGTTATAAGCAATGTTGCCTGCGGTGCCGCCAAATTCACGACGCATTTCTGGCACATAAAATGCCACACTAAGTGCATGGATTTTATCCGGAAGGATATGATTTTTGAACTGATCTTGAAACACCATAATGGTGTCAAAAGCCAGTGAGCCGCAAATAAGTGTAGACATGTTGATGTGTAAATAAATGACAAAACGCTATTATCTTGCAAATAGCATCTTTGTGGCAATTTATGTGCGAATCTCAGTGAGAAACAATTGCTTAGATATTTGTTTTAGGTGCGCCATCGATCAGAATTTTCGCCGCTTTTTTCGCATATTTGATTGCGCCTGATCCGCGTTTCATTTGCTCAGCTTGCACTGCGCCTTCAAATAGTAATGAAAGCTGTAAAGCTAATCCATCGGCATCAATAATGTTAGCTTCAAGCGCTAAGCAACCGATATATTGCCTAAATTGGCGTGATTGCTCTGAAGATAGCTGATGAACTGGACTTTCTTCATTGGGAAATTCTGCAGAAGCCTTGATAAATCCCATGCCACGAAAATCAGGTGAAGTCACCCATTCTTCAATAAACTCAAATAGTTTTTGTAATTTTTCGCTCGGTTTTCTGGTGTTGGCGTTGAGTTTGTCGCTCAACCAAGTTTGAAAATCTTGGTGGCCTTGTTTTAGCACTTCAAGAATTAAATTTTCTTTGCTAGTAAAGTACTTATAAAGCGTCATTTTTGTGGTGCCAGCCACGGCCACAATCGTATCTACGCCAGTCGAGTTAATGCCTCTCGTTTGAAAAAGGTCGGTGGCCACATCTAATATTTTACTTTTTAACGAAGACATTAGGGTTGTCATCAATTGAAATACACAAAATCTATTCTAACCTAAATTAAGTAAAATCACTATATACAGACTTGTATATATAAATTAAACTATTTTTAATGTCGCAAACTTATACTTTAATGTTTATGATTATTAACAATAATATCTATATTATTTGCGTATCATTGAAAAGTAAATTTTATGTACAGAACAGTATAATTTTAAGAGAAAATCATGAAAACAAAACAATCGATCACTAAAAAGTTAAATGTCACTACTGACAAGGCTTGGTCAGCAATAAGTAGTATTGGTCAACTCGATAAATGGTTTCCAATCATCAG